>JANWJV010000128.1 GCA_025451785.1 Bacteroidia bacterium
CCCTGGAGATCAACGCGGCCATCGATGCCTTCTTTGATGACAAAGGCGATTATACTCCCGAGAAGATCAATAAGCTGATCGATTATTTCTTTGAGCAATGAGAGGTAGCGCACAATAATCCCATGTATTCCACCGTTGGATAAATAAACCTGCCGCTTTGCAACCAATCATTTATCTTAGCGTACAAGTTTGAGTTTAAAAACCTTCCCATGAAAAAGATCTTCCTGCTGCTTTTCTCCGCGCCGTTGCTGCTCAACGCCCAAAGCACCACACAAACCCAGGCCACTGACCTGAAGACCCTTTCACTTTCAGCGGAAGGCATCGCCGAGATCATGCCTGACATTGTTACCGCGAGCATTACCATGTCGGCAAGCATATATGATCAAAACCCGAGGGACGTATACGAAAAGCTGGTGAACGACGCCCTGGAAGACCTCAAGATAAAAGGCAATGTGAAGCAGACCAATACCAATATCAATAATAGCAACAGCTATAATAACAACGCCTGCACGTTCTTTACAAAGACCTATTCCATTTCGATGAGCAGCATCGAGGACTTCGAAAAGCTGAGGAGCGCCTGCGAGAACTTCAAGCGCAGCACCCTTAAAGTGGAATGTGTATTGACCTTCCTTGGCCTTCGCAACGAAACACTGATCAAGAACAAGATCGTGGCCTACGAGAACGCGCTGAAGAATGCCAAGATGAAGGCCGAGCTGGCCGTGAAGACACTCGGAGGCAACCTTGGCCCGGCGATATCGCTTACTGAGAACACCAGTTACAGCAATAACTCCAGTTATAATTACAAGGACCAGTATTATAACCAGGACAAGAACGTGAAGGTGGTGTATGTGTACACCGTTAATGTGAAATTTCTTCTAAAGGAGTAAAGTGAAAAGAGCTCTTCTTTCTCTCGTTCTAATTTGGTCGTGCGCCCTCAGCGCCCAGGACCTGCGCGACCACCGGCTTACCATCTCTTCGCAGGGAGCCGTTAGGGTGACACCTGATGTTATTAAGTGCTCCATTTCCCTGTCAGGAAATTATTTCCGCCAGCAGGGTGCCACCGAGGATAAGATATGTGACAAGATACTTTCTGACCTTAAAATAAAGAGCCAGGCCAAACGCGTGGTAGGAGAGGAGTCGGGAGAAGAAGAGGGAGATTATGAAGGCGAGAGAGGCTACAACTCACCCCGCTATTACAGCCGTAACTACACCATTAGCTTTACTAAGGTGGAGGACTTTACAAAGCTGAGCGATGCTTGCGCGAAGCTGCAGCTGACCTCGGATGCCAAGCTGGGATGTAATCTTACCTACCTCGGACTTAGCGATAGCACCTTGCAGGCGGCACGCCTCGCGGCATTCAAAGATGCCCTGGCGCAGGCCAAGATCAAGGCAGGATATGTAACTACAGTATTGGGTGGAAATGTGGGACCTCTTCTTACAGTGACCGATAACGGCAATTCATACGAAGAGGATGATGAGGATGGCACCGATGGCCTGGGTTACCGCTATGCCGACTATTACCTGCCCGGCAAGCCTTTGAAAATTCCCTTTGTAAGTTATGTGAATGTGATCTTTGAGCTCAGGTAGTGCGTTCGCTCGTATGTTCGTTCGTTCGTTCGAACGCACATACGCACTATTACACTAACGTGCTATCGTTTATTCAACTCACCGTTAACGTAATACTCCTCGGTAGCTTTTCCCTTCTCGTCGTATACCTTCCACTTGCCTTCCTTGCGGTAGTCAATGGCGGCCTTGTCGAATACCATAGCGCCTTCTTCTTTTATATTGCCGTTGGGATAGTATTCCTTTTTAGTGTAAACTTTTTTCTTGGGATCAATGATCTCGAACAACGATTCAGGGTTGCCGTCGGTGAAATAGGAGTTACGCCGCACAAGGTAGATCATGTTCTTCTCCGATTCTTCATCGTACTCCAGCTTCCCGTTTGGATAATAATCTTTTTGCTTCTGTACCTGGCCGTTGTAATACACCACTTCTGATTTCATGGTTGAATCGGAGTAATACAGCACCATGGTGCAGCGCTTAAGGTCATTCACCTTAAAGCTGCGTTCTATCTTGCCATTCTCGTAATAGTTCTTGTAAATACGAAGACTGCCATCAACATAATAACCTTTGTGAAGCAGCTTGCCGCTTTCATACTGGTCCTCCACCCATCCCTGGCTGGCGTACCCCTTCTTATCGTTTCTAACAGAATCGCCGCCCACGTTGGCATTCAGGCGCTCGTAGATATTGATCCCGTAGGTGGAATCATATACCTCTTTCTGGGTATATTTCTTGCCCCCAATAAACTTGGGAAGGAGCTGGGCTTGAAGAGAAATACCTGAAAGCAGCAGGAATATGGCGGGAATTACTTTCTTCACGATTCGGTTCTTGTACGAATATAATATTTTTTTGTTCTCATAGCTTCCAGCCCCTGGCCATAAGTACGGTCTTGCAGGAAACGCAGAATCCTGTCTCCTCATCAGTGTGGTTCTTGCCTTCCGCGTCGCGCATAAAGCAGCTTTTTTCAGGACAATGATCGAGGCCCTGGGTATGCCCCAGCTCGTGAATGGAAACTTTGAACAATTGTGAAAGCAAGTTGGTCTTGGAAAGCCTGAAGGTGGAGACGACGCATGATTTGCCGGGCTGGTACCCCAATCCCATCACACCCCAGTCAACGATCTCGCCCTTATCGGTGCTGATGTCCTTGCCGGTGATGCCGATGGTCGTTTGTCCTTCGGGTGTGTTCCTCGAAAGATAAGCGATAAGCGTATCGGCCCTGTAGCGGTTGCGTGGTTTATAATAAGCCGCGGCAGGAAGAGCAATGGCGGGAAGAAGAATTACTTCAGGGCAATACTTTTTCAGTTCTTTAATCACATGTTCGGCTTGCGCGGTTGGCAGGTCTTTGAATGGCTGCACGCGAATGACCGGCTTAAAGGCCTGATCCGCATTCCTTACAGGTAAAGCAGGAACAGGTGCTTGAGCGCGCTCGGTTGAAGGCTGGCCGCAATAAACAAACAGGAGAAGCCAGGATAAGAAAAAGATGGACCGGAACATCCTCCTTTTTTATAAAACTAGTGGATACCTTTTGCGGCTAAGTAGCGCTCGGCATCAAGGGCTGCCATACAACCGGTGCCTGCGGCAGTAACGGCCTGGCGATAGATCTTGTCCTGCGCGTCACCGGAGGCAAATACTCCTTCTATATTAGTACGGCTGGAACCTGGCGTGGCCTTTATATACCCCGTCTCATCAAGGTCGAGCCAACCTTTAAAGATGTCGGTATTGGGTTTGTGGCCAATGGCGACAAAAAAACCGGTAACAGTTAGTTTGCGGAGCTCGCCGGTCTTCACGTTCTTTACAGTAACACCGTCCACCATTTTATCGCCATGCACTTCAACAGTCTCTGAATTCCAAACGATCTCGATATTGGGTGTGTTCATGGCGCGGTGCTGCATGGCCTTTGAAGCCCTCAGTTCATCGCGGCGAATGATCATATACACTTTGGTGCAAAGCTTGGCGAGGTAGGTGGCTTCTTCAGCGGCAGTGTCGCCTCCTCCAACGATCGCCACTTCCTGTCCGCGGAAAAAGAAACCATCGCAAACAGCACAGGCGGAAACACCTGAGCCATTGAGGCGGTGCTTTTGTTCCGAAGGCAATCCCAGCCATTTTGCGGAAGCCCCTGTAGCGATGATCACCGTATCAGCATGTATCTCGGTGTTTTCATCGATAAACACTTTGTGCACGGGGCCGGTAAAGTCAACTTTGGTAGCATGCCCGTAGCGGATATCGGTCTTGAAGCGTTCTGCCTGTGCCTTAAAATCTTCCATCATTTTGGGGCCTTGCACACCGGTGGGATAACCAGGATAGTTTTCCACTTCGGTGGTGGTAGTAAGCTGCCCGCCTGGCTCGTGGCCCATGTACATCACGGGCTTAAGGTCGGCCCTGGCGGCATAAATGGCGGCAGTATATCCTGCAGGCCCTGATCCGATGATCAGGCACTTCACGTGTTCAATGTTTTGGCTCATGGAACGCAAATTTAATATTAATTGGCAATTACGGTTTTGTAGGTAACGCCATAGCCGCCCCACACTCCCAGGCCTCCTCCTTTTATGTTGGTTTTAATAGTTGTAGGCGCCGCAAAAGGATTCCCGTTGCTGGCCGATTCTACCTCGAAAGTTCGGTAAAAATCAAAGCTCTCACGGTCAGTAGTACAGAAGCGAACGGTGATCACATCCCCCTTTTTGAAATAGCCCCGCTCCACGTTATTGTCGTCCTCTTTGGAGGAGTTGTATTCCACCCCGCGGGTATAGAAAAAGTCGAAGCTCTTGCCATCAAAGAACTTGTCGTCGAAAGCGGAGCCGATAGGAGAAAGGAACTTGCTGTCCTTCCCGGTACGCTTCGCCGACCAGCGATAGGCATTGCCCAGCCCCTGTGGATCGCTCAGATGCGCGTATACAAAGCCCAATGAATCGCGAGGAGGATCTACCTTGAACCAAATGGAATCGAGCGGAACGGTGTCGGGAATGAGCGTGGTGGCCGTCAATGTCTTTCCTTCAGCCTGGATAGTTAGCGAATAGGTTTTGCCCAGCGTTCCGATCATGTTCTGGCCTTTGTAAACCACCGGCGGAAAAAAGTTCAGGTCAAAAGTTTGTTTCAATGTGTCGGTAGTATTTCCATCCGATACTGTCACCAGCGCTCCATACACCACTGTGTTCGCGATGGTGGCCGAATCAACGGGCGCAAAATAGGCCGAGCTCTTGGTTAGGATAACATAGGGCAATGCGCCTTGTTCGATATGCCCCTCTACCACGATCTTCTTCTCCGCTTCAGGCAGCACAATATTAATGTCTTGCTCACAGCCGTTAAGGAGTATTAGTACTAATGCAACACTCACCCAATTCGATATTCGTAATTCGCTTATTCGCATAGATTCATTTTTCGTTGATTCACCATTTGAAATTCCATGTTACAGAAGGTAAAATAGGGAATAAGGAAACTTGCTTGGCCTGTACCACCAGGTCCTGTGTTTGAACGGCACCGGTAGTGGCTATATAAATGAAATAAGGATTGTGCCTGTTGTATACATTGAAGACCGAAAAATTCCAGCTCGACTGGAACTTCTTGTGTTTTTTTCCTTGTAGGGTTGCTGAAATATCGAGCCGGTGGTAGGGCGCCATGCGGAAGGAGTTGCGATCGCCATACTGGTTCACGATCCTTTCCTCGAAAACGTATCGTGCCACAGGTAGTGTGATGGCGTTGCCGGTTCCGTAAACGAAGATGCCGGAGAATGACCAGCGCTCCGTAAGATCGTAGGTTAACACTACGCTGGCATCGTGTCTCCTGTCATACTTGGCATAAAATGTCTTGCCGTCATTCAGTTCGGGGAATTGGCGTGTTGTCCAGGAAAGAGTATAGCCTATCCATCCGTTGAACTTGCCGGTGCGTTTTTTTAGAAACAGTTCCGCTCCATAACTTTCGCCGTTGCCATAAGTGAAGCTGTTGTCGGCATTGTCGCTAACGTTGTCTTCTGGCAGCGAACCTTCCTTGTATTCTACCTGGTTCTTCATGGTCTTGTAATACACTTCAAGAGATGTTTCGTACGTATCTTCCTTAAAATTCCTGAAGTATCCGGCGGCATATTGGATGCCGTTTTGCGGCTTCACCAGCTCTGAGCTGGGTACCCAAATGTCGGTAGGAAGCGCCACCGCCGAAAGCGAGGCCAGGTGAATGTACTGGTAGTTTTGTGTGAAGCTGGCCTTCACCGAGCTCTTTTTATTGATGGCATAACGTATAGAAAAGCGCGGCTCCAGGCCTCCGTAGGTCTTTACCTTTTCAAAGCGCTTGTAACTGATCGTGTCGACAGTACTCCCTTTCAGATCCTTCACATAACGTTCAAAAGGCCCTACCTGCATGAAGTAGGAATAGCGCAGGCCAGCATTGATGCGGATCTTCTCGGTAACATCAAAGTCATCGGTAAAATAAATGGCGCTTTCATGCGCGTACTGTTTGATGATATCTCCCAGGTCAAATTCAACATCCCCTGATTTTGCGCTGGCATTGCTCGGCACAAAGATGTGATAGATATAATTGGCGCCGAACTTTATGTTGTGAAGATTGGACGGGAAATAACTGAAGTCGGCCTTCGCGTTCCAGTCGGTGATGCCCGAGAAAAGCCTGAACTCAAAGCCGCTTTGTTCCGCTCCGAACTCGAACTTGTAATCGCTGAAGATCGCCGAAGTGTTCATGAACAATTTGTCATTGAACAAGTGGTTCCATCGAAGGCAAGTGGTGGCGTTACCCCAGGGAATGTCAACCTTAAATTCCGAATCCTTGTTGCTATAAGTGAATACATCCCTTCCGAAATAACCGCTGAAAAAAAGCCGGTCCTTGTCCGATAAGCGATAATTAAGTTTTGTATTGAGATCATAAAAATGATAACCGCTTCCGCGGAAAGCGGAGGTCTCCTTGATGAAAGGCTTCATTACTATATCGATATAGGTACGGCGCCCTGAGACCATAAAGGAACCGGTGTCCTTCTTGATAGGCCCCTGCAGGGTAAGCCTCGATGAGATGAGGCCGATGCCTCCCTCCGAATGGAAGCTCTTGTTATTACCGTCGATCATAGTGATGTCGAGCACCGAAGCAAGCCTGCCGCCATACTGCGCAGGCATACCGCCTTTGATAAGATTGATGCTCTTCACGGCATCGCCATTGAACACAGAAAAAAAGCCGAACAGGTGAGAAGCATTGTACACTACGGCCTCATCCAGCAGGATGAGGTTCTGGTCAGGCCCTCCGCCGCGCACATAAAATCCTGAGTTGCCATCGCCTGCCGATTTCACCCCAGGCAGTAACTGGATGGTCTTAAGGATGTCTACCTCTCCCATAAAAGCCGGAAGGCCTTTTATCTGTTTCATCTCCAGCTGCACAGTACCCATCTCACTTCCACTCACGTTCTTATCCGTTTTTTCGCTGCTCACTTCTATCTCCTTGGCGATATAGGTCTTGGTCTTTAAACTGATGTTGATCCTGAGGTCCTGGTCAAGAACGATCTCCTGTACATGGTCCTCAAAACCGAGATAGGTCACCGCGAGCTGATAATTACCTTTGTCGGCAGTAAAAGAATAGAAGCCGTACTGGTTAGTGGTAGTGCCTTTAAGGAGCTCCTTGATGAACACATTGGCTCCAATGGCCGATTCGCCGGAGGCTGCGTCCTTTATATACCCGCTGATGGTATATTTTTCAATTTTTTCTTGCGAAAAGAGAGAGCCGGACAGCAAAAAAACGCTTAAGGCTGAAATGAAGGTCCGGGGGAAGGAGGCGCGCATGGAAAATACCCTCCAAAAGTAGAAAATATAAGGCTTGCTGTTATATAGTTAGATTTTATAAATTTGCATCCTTATTATAATTCGGGGTGTAGCGTAGCCTGGTATCGCGTCAGCATGGGGTGCTGGAGGTCGTCGGTTCAAATCCGGCCACCCCGACCAGCAGAAAGGCAGTTGAGAGACTGCCTTTCTTTATTTCTGCCGGCTATGGTATAGTAGGTGGTTTTCCACGTATTACCCTGAGGAGCACCGCTATAAGCGCCAGTATCAGTAGCAAATGAATAATGTACCCAGCACTATAGGCGAAAAATCCGATGGCCCAAAGGATGACCAGGATAATGGCCACAACGTATAGAAGGTCTTGCATAATATGTTTTTTTGATCTCTCCTAAACATTAAAATCCATGCCTTTCCATTTATGCACGATCCAGTACGGATTTAGGGATAAGGTGAGGGTGCTAGTGTACAGGCCTTCCCAGTTTGAGGTATTCAAGCCCGGGCCGCCGGCAATAGGATGATAAAGGTGCTTCCTTCTCCCGCCTTACTTGTTACCCGTATGCTGCCTCCGTGACCGGCGATGATATTGTAGGCCGAAGCCAATCCCAGGCCTGTTCCTCTTTTCTTAGAGGAGAAAAAGGGCTCAAAGAGCCTGATCATGTTCTCTTGAGGGATCCCTTGCCCATTGTCGGTTATAGTGAGGCAGTGTTCCTTTCCTGAGGTGAAAGCCTCCACCTGTATTTGTCCTTTCCTTTCCTCCACAGCCTCTACTGCGTTTACCAAAATATTCAGGATGGCAATGACCAGTTTCTCTTTGTCGCCTTTGAGGGCGAGGTGCTGGTCCGCGTTCTTTTCGAGCAATATGCCTTTCAGTTTGATCCGGTCGTCGGCGAGTATCAGCGCTTCTTCCAGCGGCTCGTGAAGCTGAAGCCGCTTCATCCGGAAGGTGTCGAAGCGGGTAGCATTCAGCAGGTCCTCAATAAGGCGGTTGATGCGGCGTTCGTTGCGTTCGATGATCGACAGAAAGTCTTCAGCACTTTTATTCTTCTCCTCCGCATGAAGCAGTTCACGCAGTTCATGCACCGACAGGCGGATATTGGTGAGCGGATTTTTGATCTCGTGGGCAATGATATCGGCGCTTTCTCTCAGTGACCGCAGTATGCGTGAGCGGTTAAGTGTTGACCGTATGCTTCGCTCCAGCTGCAATGCGGTACATCCCTTTTCCGACAGGTGGTCGTTCATGCCCGAGCGCTGCACCACCTGTTCGAACAACTGGTCGTTCTTACCGGTAATGAAGATACAAGGGAGATAACTGAAATGCCTGAGGGTATATTCAGCAATGCTGATGCAGGGGCTTCCCTCTTCGCCGCACAAGGCGATCAGCAGGTCGAAAGAATGTGTGCTGAGCAGGTCGGCACATTTCTCAGGCGAACTCGCCTTTAGGAGCATCAGCTTTAACGGCATCTGCCGGAGCCATCCTTCAACGGCAGGTTCAGTTTCGCTGCCAGGATGAACCAGCAACAGCCAAATAGGAGTATCAGGGTCCATAACCCGGTTGGTATTGTTAACAATGCCGGGCGTTTTTAACGGCCCCATGGAAGGCCGCTGTAAAAGTACATATTAGAACCTTGTATTTTCGATAAGGGGTCTTTTCACCCCTTATCTCTGAAGATATTCTACAAAAAATTCAACCTTGCTCAATGATCCCCACCGCATCTGTAATGGTATAAAATTGGAAAGCGGAATGTTCTAATCAATAGAACACATAAATATGCCAAGCAAAAGAAACACGTCCAATTCCAGGCGGAATGCCCGGAGGGACAACAAAGACAAACAAGAGAACAGCCTCCGCGAATTTTTTCTAAGTGAGCTGAAGGACATTTACTGGGCCGAGAAGCACCTGGTAAAAGAATTGCCAAAAATGGAGAAGGCCGCCACCACCGAAAGTCTCAGGGAGGCCATCGCGGAGCATCTCGAAGTAACGGAGCAACAGGTGGAGAAGATCGAAGAGATCTTTGAGATGCTAAATGAGCGTTCGCAAGCCAAGCGTTGTGAGGCCATGGAAGGCATTACCCGTGAAGGTATGAGGGTGGTGGAGGAAACCGAAAAGGGATCTCTTACAAGGGATGTTGCCATTATCGTTGCCGCACAAAAGATAGAGCATTATGAGATCGCTGCCTATGGAGGCCTTGCACAGATCGCACGCACCCTCGGTGAGGACCATGCGGCTTCGGTACTGGATGAGATACTACAGGAGGAGAAAGAGGCTGATCGTATGCTTACCGATGTGGCGGAGGAGCATGTGAACGAAGAGGCGCTTATGGAAGAAATGGAAGAAGGTGAAGAATAATAAAGAGGATAAAAGAGAAAACCTTCCTTAGCGAAGGTTTTCTCTAAACATTGGTTCACATTGGCTTATTTCTCTTTTCGCTTGATTCGCCTGTCCGCGTCATGTCATTGTCATCGTCAGGAATGTTCGTCTCAGGCCTGTTCTTCTCTGTTTCTTCTTCTTCCTCGGTAGGGTAAGGCGGCTGATTGCTTTGAGGGTTGCCCTTCTTGCCACTTCCCTGAGAGTTGGTGATGTCCTTCTCTTTGTTGCCAGAATTGTTCTTGTTACCGGTCTCCTGCCTCTTGGCATCTTCCGGTTGTTCTTTCTTTGCGTTTTTCATAACGATCGTTAAAAGGGTTGATACTATTCTTCTTCGTATTGGCCGCTGCGGCTTCTTTGAGAATTTCTCTCCTGGCCAGTACGGCGGCTTTCGTTCTGCGTGCTGCGCGGCCTCCTGTTAGCAGATGAGCCGCGGCTCTTGTTCTTGTCCCTGTCGGACTTGTTTTTTCGTTGCGTTTTCATGTTGATAGTTATTGGTTTGCAACTAACGTTTAATAATCGTGCCGCGAAGAAAAGCCCGTTCTGAACTACCGTCGGGGGTATTGAGAGAGGTGGAAGGCTCTTGAAAGGGGAAGGCTGTCCCCGCTTCGGGAATTAATTTCACGAGGCTGGGCTTAGCATTCATTGGTCGCTCCCCCGCGATATGCGAAGGCTTCATTAATAACATGGAAGAGCAAAGATTGGCATGATAATCTGTAAGAACCGGTTCAAATCATAACTAAAATATAACGTATGAAAAAGATCAGTTTGTTTTTACCGGCGTTGTGTGCCGGCATGTTGTCGTTCGGCCAGGTACCCGACAGCATCACTACCAGGTTCAATACCGCACATCCGGGTGTGTCGCAAGTGGAATGGAAGACCACCGACAAAGGGTATAAGGTCAGTTTCATCGATACGATGAAGATGGAACATTTTATAATGTATGATAATACGGGTAAGCTTCATGAGCACCGTTATCGTCTTGCCAGCTGGGATGTGCCCGCAACCGTTTCGGGATATTATACGCGTTCGTACCCTATGGAAAAAGAGTACAGGGTGTGGGTGTTGATCGATAAGTGGGGGAACCGGAACTACTATATAAAGAGGAGATCGGAAGTGCTGTATTTTGACAAAGAGGGAAAATACAGCAGGAAGGAGAAGACGGATGAAGCAAATAAAAACAAATAGTCCATGTTTGAAGCCGGATGCAAGCGCCTCTTCTTGGGGATTATATTCTACGGCCACTTAATAAATACTCTTGGATTTCTTCTGCCTGGTGCTGGCATGATTTTCACATAAAATAACCGAACAAAAAAATCAAGACATGACAAACGGAAAGATCGCAGGAACGCTGACACTCCTTGCAGGAGCAGCGATAGGTGCCGTAGCAGGAGTTCTGCTGGCCCCTGAAAAAGGAAAAGAAATGCGCAGGAAAGTATTCAGCGGCGCAAGAAGCATTGCCGAACGGATAAAAAGCAAAGTGAACGAGGAGATGGATGAAATAAAGGAAAATAAGACCAGTAAGGGAACAGAACGCGGATATTGATCGTGATTTTGATCACAGGTTACAAAGACAGCGTTCTTTTTCCTTAACTTTGACCATCCCTTAAAAACTTCCCTTTGTTTATTTATTGATCAGATCTTTCCGGAATTTTCTGGAAGGATCATATGCGGCTGATATGAGCAGAGTACTGATCATTGATGATGATATTGATATTTGCCAGCTCCTGGATCGCTTCTTAAGCAGGAAAGGCCATGAAGTTAATTTTGTGACCTCTGGCAAGAAAGCCCTTGATTACCTGAAGGACTCGAAAGCGGAAATTATCATTTGCGACTTTCGTCTCCCTGATACTGATGGCAAAGAACTTCTGCAGAAGATCAAGGCCATGCATCCGAAAACGGAAGTGATCATCATCACCGGTTATTCAGATGTTAAAACCGCGGTAGAGGTCATTAAGGCCGGAGCTTTTGATTACGTTACCAAGCCTTTGCTGCCGGAAGAGGTGCTTATGCTCATACGCAGGATCACCGAATCGAAAGAGGAAACAGGAGGGAAGTCGCTTGCCGGGCAGGAACCGGTCAACGGAATATCCTCTCTCAGAGCTGATGGCGGTTCCGAAAGGAAGATGTTGAGCTCAAGGACCAAGAATTACGTAGTTGGCATTAGTAAGGAAGCGGAGAAACTACAGAGCCAGATAGAACTTGTGGCGCCCACCAATTATTCGGTCATCATTTATGGCGAAAGCGGTACCGGCAAGGAATCGGTGGCTTATAACATTCATGCTTCAAGCACGCGTTGCGACATGCCATTTATAGCTGTTGACTGCGGTTCTCTTACAAAGGAATTGGCCAGCAGCGAACTTTTTGGGCACGAAAAAGGAGCGTTCACTGGTGCGCTTCAATCAAAGGTAGGGCAGTTTGAGATCGCCAACGGAGGAACTATTTTCCTGGATGAGATCACCAACCTTACTTATGACATACAGGTATCTCTCCTGAGGGTTATACAGGAAAGGAAGATCAGGCGGCTTGGCTCGGCCAAAGAAACCAATATTGATGTTCGCATCATCGTGGCCTCCAATGAAAAGCTCAATGAGGCTACACTTCGCGGAAGGTTCAGGGAGGACCTCTACCATCGTTTTAATGAGTTCTCCATCGATCTGCCACCTCTGCGGGAACGCAACCAGGACATCATGATCTTTGCCGACTTCTTTCTTAGCAATGCAAATACCGAATTGGGAAAGCATATCAGTGGCTTTATCCCTGAAGTAGAAAAGGTGTTCCTGGAGTATGACTGGCCGGGGAATTTGAGAGAAATGAACAATGTTATAAAACGGGCAGCCCTTCTTGCGGTGAAGGATATTATTACGCTTGAAACACTTCCCCAGGAGCTTATTTTCAAAGCCAAGTTTAGCCTCGAAGACGCTCGTATCGCTGTAGATACAAGTTCTCAGCAGCCGCTAAAAGTGATCCCGGAGCTAAAGTCGGCCGCACTTCACGCCGAATATGATAAGATACTGGAAGTGCTTCGTAAGGTCAACTTCAATAAATCCAAAGCTGCATTACTTCTGAATATCGACCGAAAGACCCTATACAATAAAATGAAGACCTTTAACCTTATTTCTCATGCAAACCGATCCTGAACGCCTCCTCTCCTGTCAGTGATTTTTTTTATTTGAAAAAAATAGTGACTTTCACCGATAGGAATGAAGTTGAAAGCCATTATAGTTGACGATGAAGCCCCTGCAAGGGAAAATCTCCGGTTCCTTATACAGGATTATTGCCCTGAGATAGAAGTTGCCGGAACCGCCGATTCAGTGAAAACGGCGCGCCAGTTGATTGGGGAGGTGTCGCCTCAGGTTATATTCCTTGATATACGTATGCCTTCAGGCGCCGAAGGGTTCGAACTGCTTGAATCGCTGCCGGAAAAGAAATTCCAGGTTGTTTTTGTTACCGCGTTTAAAGATTACGCCATCAAGGCCTTCAACGCTAACGCCATACATTATATCCTTAAACCGGTTGATATCGACGACTTGCAGGCCGCGGTAAAAAAATTAGTGGAGACCAACGAGCTTTTCAGAAATAACACGGAGAATTTTTCCAATTATATCAAGTCGCTGGAGAACCTCACAAAGAACATGAACCTGAATGCGCCAGCTGGTAGGATCACCATCAATCATGCAAAAGGCTTTAAGATCATTGATCCGGCCGATATTGTTTACCTGGAAGGAGAAGGGAATTATACCACCCTTTATTTTGCTGACAGTACAAAGTATGTTGATACCAAGACCCTTGGGATCTACGAGGACATTCTGGATCCGCGAAAGTTCTTCAGGATACACAAGTCCTACATACTTAATATCTCCTGTATAAAGGAATACCTTAACGAAGATGGTGCTTTCGCGGTGCTTAAAAGCGGTCTCCGGCTGCCCATTTCGAGACACCGGCTTAACGAATTCCTTGATTTCTTCCGTCAGGAGAAACAAAGCTGATGCATTTGGCTCAACAAAGCCTACCATTCGATCAGTCATAACCACCATTCCGTCAATTTCGCATCTTTTTTAGGACTTGTCTCGTTAGCTTTGGTGTGAAGCACCTTATTTATTAACCCCTAAAACCCCGGCCCATGAAACTCAAGACAATTGTTGTTGACGACGAGCACAACTGCCGCATCAACCTGAAAATGCTGCTGGATGAATTTTGTCCTGAGATAGAAGTGGTAGCAATTGCCGAATCGGCCGCAATGGCCAGGGAACTTATTAAGGAGCACAACCCCGATGTTATTTTTCTTGATATAAAAATGCCCGGTGAGGATGGTTTTTCGTTCCTCAAATCACTATCAGAACGTGAGTTCTCGGTGGTGTTCACCACTGCCCATAACGAATATGCCTTGAAAGCCTTCAAGGAGAATGCGATCGATTACCTTGAAAAACCGATCGACATCGAAGACCTTAAGAACACAGTTAAAAAACTGGTTGCGGTACAGGAAAGTAAATCGGGTATTGACCGCAATGCCATTAAGAACCTTCTGGAGAGTGTGGTAGATGTTAAGGAAAATGGAACAGTAGCGATCACCACCACCGATGGATTTGTGATGGTGAAGAACGAAGAGATCATTTACCTTGAGGCCGACGAGAACTATACCACGATATATCTCACCAATAATCGCAAGTATGTGAGTTGTGGAACTATCAAAAAGTTCGAGGATATTCTGAATAAGAAAATGTTCTTCCGCACTCATCGCTCATACATCATTAATATGACCTGTCACCTGAAGGAGTTTAGCAGGAAGGAGGGGAACATGGTGATCATGAGCAATAATGTGAAGCTACCGGTAGCAAGGCGCACCCTCCAGGAATTTTTCGAACAGATCAACACCATTTGATCGTATGGTGATCAAAACCTTTAAGAAAGGACTCGCAGGAGTCCTTTTGCTGTTCATATCTGTCAGCTATCTTCGCGCCCAACAGTACAGCTTTATCAATTATTCCATTGAGAATGGGCTTGCGCAGTCGCAAGTACAATATATTTTTCAGGACCAGAAAGGGTATCTGTGGTTTGCTACTTATGGCGGCCTTACGAAGTATGATGGAAAGAACTTTGTCAATTATTCAAAAGAGGATGGCTTGTTCGATAACAAGATCAATTACATACTTCAGGACAAAGCCGGCATGATATGGTTTGGCACCCAGGGCGGCATCAACCGTTTTGACGGAAAGTCCTTTAGCGGGTTCAGGCTCACCTCGTCGCTTGCCAATAACCAGGTACTTTCTATGGCCATTGATGATAAAGAACAGTTATGGCTTGCCACTGATGGGGGCGGGGTGTGCAGGTTCAATGGAGAGTCGTTTACCTATTACAATGAAAAGAACGGCCTGGTAAATAATTCCGTTCGTTCAGTGTGTGTAGCTGCCGATGGGAAGGTATGGTTTGGCAGCCGCAACGGAGCTTGTTTTTTTGACGGCAAAGGATTTTCGATGCCCGATACTTCCGCTGCTCACCCTGTCAATATCAGCCAGGTGATGAAAGACAAGCGTAATAACCTGTGGTTCACTACCTACGGCGAAGGTGTGTATCGTTACAATGGAAAAAGCTTCATCAATTATAACGAAAGCAAAGGGCTTATCTATGATTGGATTCGGGCAGTCACTGAAGATAAAGAAGGCAATCTTTGGTTTGCTTCGAAGATAGGAGTGAGCAAGTTTAATGGCGGGTTCCTGAATTTCACGACTCAGAACGGTCTTTTCTATCCGAACATCAATACACTGATGCAGGATAAGGAAGGGAACATGTGGTTCGGAACCGATGCGCAGGGCGCACTTCGTTTTACCGGTGAGACATTTGTAAGTTATACTACAAGTGAAGGGCTGAGCAGCAATATCATCATGTCGGTAAACGAAGACAAAGACAAGAACTTATGGTTTTCTACCTATGGCGGAGGGGTTTGCCGCTACGATGGAAAAGCGATGCAATGTTATACCATTAAAGAAGGCCTTGCCAATAATATTGTTTGGACGATCATGACCGACCGCGAGGGAAATGTACTGTTCGGTACCTCTGAAGGGGTAAGTAAGTTCTCTGGCAATAAATTCTCGGTGTTTGCCGGTGCTGAGGAGTTGGGCGCAAACAAAGTGTATTCGCTTCTCCAGGACCATTTGGGAAGAATGTGGGTGGGAACAACGGCCGGCGTTACCATGTTCAACGGAAAGGACTTTATAAATTACTCATATGAAAAAAATGAAATGGGTAAGAATGTTTGGGGAATTATGGAGGATGGAAAGAACAATTTATGGTTCTGCACCAGCAACGGAATGTTCCATTATGATGGTATTCGTTTTTCATCCTATACTACTGCCAGCGGCCTGCCTGATAATTCAGTAGTGTCGGTGGTTGAGGACGCGATCGGAGGTATCTGGGCAGGAACGGCGAGCGGCCTCGCCTATATGAAAAAGGATTCATTCGCCACGGTTCCTATTGATGAGAAATACAATTCCAATTCTGTCAACTTCCTCGTGATGGACGGCAACCAGCATTTATGGGTAGGAAGTAATAACGGTATTTATGAACTGGATGTGACCCGCTTTCATAGAACGGGAAAAGCGGTGTTCAGTCATTACAGTAATTACGAAGGCTTGCGAAGCCTCGAATGCAATCAGAACGCGGGGTTCAAGGATGGTTCTGGTAATTTGTGGTTTGGTACCGCTGAGGGAGTGCTTCGCTATGGGGGAGCAGGACAGGTGGCCACTGATGATAGCGGTGAGCCGCGTACTCACATTACCGGGGTGAGGCTCTTTCTTCAGCCTGCTGACTGGTCGAAGTTTCCCGGCAAGGTGGATGCAGCCACCGGATTGCCTACCGGTTTGCAGGTTGACTACAAGAAAAATTATTTTACGTTCGACTATATAGGGATCAGCCTTAGCAACCCTGCCGATGTAAGGTATCGTTTTATCCTTGATGGATTTGACCAGGACTGGTCACCGCCTACTGACGCTACGTTTGCGACCTATTCTAACCTCCCTTACGGTAAGTACACGTTTCGTGTAATGGCATGCGGAAAGAACAAACAGTGGAATAAAATTCCGGTCGAGTTCAGCTTCGAGATCCTTCCGCCTTTCTGGATGACATGGTGGTTCTATCTTTTGTGCTTTGTGTTCCTCACTGTTATGGTGCTGGTGATCTATCGCTGGCGTGTTGCGGTTCTCAGGCGCCGGCATGAAACTCAACAGCTGGAATACAGGTCGAAGCTGCTTGCGCTGGAGCAGCAAACCCTGAATGCCAGTATGAACCGGCACTTTATTTTTAACGCGCTCAACTCTATCCAGTATTACATCAACAAACAGGACAAGCTTTCCGCCAACAAGTATCTTTCAAGCTTCGCCAAACTCATACGTAAGAACCTCGATAGTTCTCAAAGCAATCTTGTTCCGCTTTCGGAAGAAATGGAACGCCTGAAACTTTACCTGGAGCTGGAACATATGCGCTTTGAGAATAAGTTCGAATACCGCATAAGTATTGACGAGAAGATAGATACCGAGACCGTAGACATACCCCCGATGCTGCTTCAGCCATTTGTAGAAAACAGCATTTGGCATGGCATTTTGCCCTTGGAAAAGCCCGGAATCATCGAAATTAGTGTAAATCAGGGCTCTGATGGCAATATTATGTTCGTTATTGAAGATAATGGCATTGGGATAGAGGCCAGCATGAGCAATAAGGGCAAAAATGGCCAATTACACATTTCCAGGGGTATGGAGATCACCTCAGGCCGTATCAACCTGTTGAGAACCATGAATAATTCCAATATTTCGATCCGGGGACCCTTTAACCGCGAAAATGGCCCAAATTCTGGCCCGGGTACCCGTGTTGAGATCATCCTGCCCTCTAAAAATTATTTGTAGAAAGTTTTGTGTTTAAGAATAAATTCTTTATATTTGTGGCAAGGTTAAGTGCATCCCTATGAAAGTGATCGCAAAAATACTCGTAATTTTTATTCTTGCCATCAGCATCAGCAGCTGTGAAAAACAGGATTATGCTCCGCAGAATTCTGGATCAGGTGCTGACGCGGGTTCGTACGACATTAAGCAGAACGGTAGTTCTAACGGCGTTAACTCAGGCGACATCAAGAAAGGCGGAACCAACTCAACCACCGGTGGTGGTGATGGTGAGTCGAACGATGGTGGCGTGATCGGCGGAAGCGACGATGACCATGATGGCGGCGATACCGGAAGCGGATCGAACGGCAACAGAGGCGGAGTGATCGGCGGCGGCGATGACGACAAAGACGGCGGCGACTCCGGAAAAGGAACTGGAAAAGCAGGAGGTTAATTCCCCTGTATACAATATATAAGGACCCCTGGCGATCTGCCGGGGGTTCTTCGTTTATACGCCTTTGTATCTTTTTTTGGCCCTGCCGTTATAAAGTAAAATCTAAATAACGGAAGCCATGAAAAATCATATCATATTTCTATCACTGCTCTTTATTGCCTTCGCTGCCAACGCTCAGCAGGATGTACAGTTCAGTCAGTGTATGTTCAACCCGCTGGCGGTAAACCCCGCTGCGGCAGGGATAAGCAAAAAGATGTGTCTTCGAACACAGTATCGCAATCAGTGGGTGGGCTTTGAAGGAGCTCCCAAAACCATACTTGTAAATGGAGATATATGGGTTCCTTCTGTTGGCGGGTTCGGTCTTACCATGCAATCGGATAAACTTGGTTTTGAAAAGAACTTTTCTGCAAAGCTGGCCTACTCTTTTCACATCGATCTTAACGACATTGGGGTTTTAGGTTTAGGAGTGGATGCGGGCATCATTCAAAAGTCTATAGCAGGGAACTGGATAGCACCTACCTCAGTTACAGGCGACAACGCGATCCCCGCGCCTTCCATTAGCAGCAGCAATTGGGATGCCGGCGCGGGAATATATTTTCAAACACATAAGCTTTACGTGGGACTTTCATCAACTCATATTCCTGAATCGAACATAAAGCAGGGAACAGTGAACTTCAGGAACCAAATGCACCATTATGTTACCGCGGGTTATTTTCATGATATTAATCCGCGGCTTAGCCTTAATCCCTGTTTGTTTGTGAAGTCAGACGCCTCAAGCACCCAGATGGACGCAAGCCTTATCGCGTTACTAAATAACCGGTTTTGGTTGGGTGCCTCGTATCGTTTGACCGATGCCCTGGTGGCATTGGCAGGTATGCAGATGGGGCAGCTGAAGGTGGGGTATTCCTTTGATCTTACTACTTCCGATATTAGGAACTACAGCAGCAATACGCATGAGCTTTTCATCAGCTATTGCATTAAGCGCCCCGAATATCGAAGCTCACATTCCAATGTACACTGGCTATGGTAGAAATAAAAAACCTCCGGAAAAAGCCGGAGGTTTTTTATTTTGTTATTGAGGATCACTCTAGTTTCTGTATCCAGGCGTCCCTGTATTCGGCCTGAACCTTAAAGAACTGCTCGGCGGCTACATCCTTATTGTCCGACATCCTGGTGTAAATGTAGAAGTAGCTGTCAATAGGATTGTAAAGGTATTTGCTGCCGGAATAACCTTTAGCGGCGAGCGCCCTCTTGAAGCTCTCTGTATTTTCCTTGCTCGAAAAAGAGCCCACTACCACATAATATCCTGCGGCTGAACGGGTGCCCGCTTCATTGGTAAATTCGTTTATGGTAGCTGTCTTCACCTGTTCAGGGCTAAGCTTAGCGCCCATGCCTGCAGCGCTCGAAGAAGATGTTTCGGCTGCAGTGCCGGCTGAACTGGTGCCGGTATTGATCGTAACGCCGGTAGTGATAGGAGCAGGAGATCCAGCGCCGGTAGTTCCTGATACAGGAGATGAGCTTGTTCCTGTAGAAGCTGTGCTTTCAGAGCCGCTGCCACCGGGGTTGCTCATTCCTGAACCACCAGAACCACCCGATCCTCCGGAGCCGCCACCTTTAGATTTCTGAATTTCTTCCTTCAGCTGTTGGATCTCTTCTCTGTTCTTGGTGTTCTCCTCCTGCAGCTTCATCATGAGTTTGTCCACCTTGTCGTCGGCAGAGGCCCTTTCCTTGATGGCGGCCGAGTCTATCCCTTCCTTCTTGTTCCCGAAAGTGAAACCAAGTGCCAGCTCAGTGCTGGTGCCAGCGTAAGAGTTAAGCGGGCTGATAATAATATCGTAAGAAAGCCCTGCGCTCAGGCTCTTGTAGCGAAGACCGAGACTAACGGCAACCGCGTAGTTGCTCCTGTAAGAAACTCCGAGCCATCCGTATTTCTGCCAGTCAAAAACGGCGCTGATGTCGTACTGAACGGGTACATTCGCAGCTGCCCTCATCAATACAAGAGGGTAAACGGTCATGCCCTTGTCCTTGTTAACGTCAAATACGTACTTGGCGGAAGCAAGGTAGTGTCTCGACAGGTTGTAAAAGGTCCTCGAATCGTTATTCTCGTAACGTATCTTGTTCGCGAAAAGCTGGGGAATTGAAACACCTATCTCCAGTGTCTTCCAGGTGTAGGCAATGCCAAAGTTGGCATCAAGCGTGGTACGGCGCTGTGTAGAAGAAAAGAAGTTAGGATCGGTGTTATCCTGAACCACCACCTTCGAAAAGTCGAGGGTTTGGTTCGTTGCCCCGAACGCAAGCCCGAAGAGCACCTTGCTGTCGTCATCGATCTTCAGTTTGTAGGAGTACAAACCGCTGATGCCGTTCTTTACCACGATGTCAGTTACATCGTTATAAAGGCTCAGTCCAAGTCCCATGTTCTGGTCGTTAAGAGGGCCGTCAACAGTAAGAGCGCTGGTTACAGGCGCTCCGGGGATCTTGGTCCACTGCGACCGATGGGTCAGCCATACGTTCGAAAGTTCCTTCGATCCGGTAAGGGCAGGGTTGTATACCAGCGGGTTGTTGAAGTACTGAGAATAGAAAGGTATCTGTTGCGCTACCATCTCTCCTGTAAGGAGCAATGCCGCTACACTTGTGATCACCAGTTTTTTCATATCCAGGGTTTTGAAATTCGTTTTTACAAATATTTTTTGGATCAATTGTCTCTCATGATAGTGAGTGCGCCTTTATATACCGTGTCGGCATTGTTGGCGAACTTGATCACGTAATAATACGTGCCGTCGGGCAGCGCACCGCCGTCCCATGCATTGGCATAGCCTTCCTGCTTGAACACTTCGGCGCCAAAACGGTTGTACACCATTACGGTGTTATCGCCGTAGCTCTGAATGTTCTCAATGAACCAGGTATCGTTCTTGCCGTCGCCATTGGGGGTCATTAGGTTAGAAACGGTCATCTTGTAGTCGGTGTTCACCTTCACGGTCACGGAGTCACTGACCATGCAGCCATTCACGTCGCTCACCATTACAGTATAGGTGGTGGTAACGGTGGGACTTGCGATGGGGTTGGAAACTGATGGGCTGCTAAGCGTTCCGAAAGGCAGCCAGCTATAGGTAAGCGCCGTGGATGATACTGCTTCGAGCTGGATCGAATTACCAAGGCTTACCGCTGTATCAAGGCCTGCATCAAGTGAAGGCAGCGTGAACACGGTCACGTTTACTGAGTCGGAGTTCACGCAGCTGGTCACACTGTCGACGAGCGTAAGTTTGTACCAGCCCGATGTTTTAACAGTAATACTTTGTACGGTGTCAGCAGTGCTCCATATGTATCGGGAACCCATAGTTACAACAGAGGAGAGGGTGATGGAATCACCACTGCAGAACTGGAGCTGCCCGCTGGCATTGATCGTTGAATTGGGCAGGGGATATACTACGGCGTTTACTACAGCAGTATCCATGCAGCCCTTATCGCTGGTAGCGATCAGCATCACACTATAAACACCAGCTGTAGTAAAGGTATGTGTAGGATTAGTGCCTACGCCAGAGGTATTGTCAGCATAATCCCACTGGTATGACTGTACAAAACCAGTGCTTATGGTGGTGGTATTGCTGAACAGTGTGGGATTTCCAAGGCATACAGGCCCTGTAGTGAATGATACCGCAGGTTTCGGATGAACGATGATCTGGCAGATACTGGAAGTATCAGCAGTGCATGTTCCGTTCTGAACGATCGCCCTGTACCAGGTGGTCATGGTAAGATTGGTAAAGGCTTGCGTTGAAGTTGTATTGGTGATATTGGTCCAGCTGCCTCCTGAGTTGGTGGAGGACTGCCAGCCGGTGATAGTACCGAAGTATGCGCTCAGGATAATATTGCCTCCGTTGTTCTGCTCACATACCTGCTGGTTGATGCCGGGTACTCCGCCCACCGATTTAAGGATGATGGTGATGGTGGCCGGTGTGGAGGTGGCAGGGCTGCACACGCCGCTTTGAACGACTACGCGGTACATGGTTGTGATCAGGAGGTTAGAGAAATTCTGAGTAGTGGTAGTGTTGCTGATCGACACCCAGGTATTTCCGTTATCAGTAGAATACTCCCACCTTAAAATGGTGCCGGTATGGCCGGTAAGGGTAAGGGTACCTGTGTTATTTCCAAAACACTGAGTGGAATTGCTGTTCACTGTGCCGCCGATAGAAACGGGGTCAACGGTGATCTTCGCGATGCTGGAAGAATCGATGGCGCAAACACCGCTCTGCACTACCGCGCGATACCAGGTGGTTTGGGTAATGTTAAGGTAAGGCTGAATAGTGGTGGTGTTAGTGATAACGGTCCAGGTGCCGCCTGAGTTGATGGATGACAGCCAGCTTACCACGCTGCCGGTATGGCCGGTAAGTGTACTAGTGCCGCTGTTATTGCCACTGCAAACAGTAGAACTGCTGGAGGCTGTTCCCCCAACTGATTTAGGACTTACCGTTAATGTTACGAAGCTGGAGTTAGCCGCGGTACAAACACCGCTCTGTACTACCGCGCGGTACATCGTGGTGATCGTTAAGTTGGTATAAGCTTGAGAAGTGGTTGTGTTAGAAATGGTGATCCAGGTACTGCCGCCATCGGTAGAATATTCCCAGCGGAGAACCGTTCCGGTATGCCCGGCGAGGGTAAGTGTTCCGCTGTTAGTTCCGCTGCAAACAGTTGCGCTGCTGCTAACAGTGCCGCCCACGGTTTGAGGGTTAACGGTGATCTTAGCGATGGAAGAGGAATCAGAAGAACATACGCCACTCTTTACCAGCGCCCTGTACCAGGTTGTTTGCGTAAGGTTCAGGTAAGTTTGGCTGGTGGTGGTATTGGTGATAACTGTCCAGGTGCTTCCCGAATTGATGGATGATAACCAGCTTACTACGCTGCCGGTATGGCCCGCGAGGGTAAGTGTGCCGCTATTGCTTCCGCTGCAAACGGTAGCGCTTGAGCTAACGGTACCGCCCACTGATTTGGGGTCAACAGTAATGGTAACCGCAGTTGAAGACAAAGCAGGACAAACGCCTTTTTGAACCACCGCGCGATACATGGTGGTAACAATGATGTTGTTGTACGAGTAGGAAGTAGTTGTGTTGGTAATGGGCGTCCAGGTGCTTCCTCCGTCCACTGAATATTCCCAACGAACAACGTTGCCCGTTTTGCCAGTAAGGTTCAGCGTTCCGCTATTGCTTCCGTTACAAACGGTGGCGCTTGCGCTTACGGTGCCAGCCACGGTCATCGAGTCAACAGTGATAACCCCGATAGTAGAGGTTGCCGAGGGACAAGATCCGTTCTGTACTACCGCTCTGTACCAGGTGGTTTGGGTAAGGTTCAAATAGGTTTGAGTAGTGGTGTTATTTACAATGCCAGTCCATGAACCTCCGGAGTTGACGGAGAATTCCCAGTTCTGAACGGTTCCTGTATGGCCTCCAAGGTTTAGGGCTCCGCTGTTGGCTCCACTGCAAACAGTAGTACTGGTGGTAACGTTACCGCCAACGGTGGGAGGGATCACCGTGAGTGTCACCTGGGTGGAGTTTGCCGCGGGACAAACACCACTTTGAACCACCGCGCGATACATGGTGGTAACAGTAATGTTGTTATAGGTTTGGTTAATGGTTGTGTTCGAGATAGGCAGCCAGGTGCTTCCGCCATCGGTAGAGAACTGCCAGCTAAGTATGTTGCCTACATGTCCAGAGAGTACCATTACACCGCTGTTGTTACCGCTGCAAACGGTAGCGCCGCCTGATATGGTTCCACCTACAGAAACAGGGTCAACAGTAATAATGGCGTCGGTAGAGGTGGCCGAAGAACAGAACCCGCTCTGAACCACCGCATGATACCAGGTGGTTTGTGTAAGGTTGAGGTAGGCCTGTGAAGTGGTGGTGTTAGAGATCACAGTCCAGGTAGAACCGCTGTTGGTCGAGTATTCCCAATAGATCACGTTTCCTACATGGCCTGTCAAGGTAATAGTTCCGCTATTGCTGCCACTGCAAACGGTGGCGCTGCTGGCTGTAGTTCCGCCAACCGCCTGGGGTTGTACTGTAATTACGGCAGGTATAGAGGTTGCTGCGGAGCAGCTTCCGTTCTTTACAACCGCCCTGTATTGAGTAGATTGAGTAAGGTTGAGGAATGATTGGCTGGTAGTAGTGTTGGTGATGACATTCCAGGTGCTGCCGCCGTCGGTAGAGTATTCCCATTGTACTACACTTCCAGTATGGCCTCCAAGTGTAAGAAGGCCGCTGTTAGATCCTGCGCAAACAGTGAAGCCGGTGGGAGTGACACTTCCGCCACCAGATGGAGCATAACATACCACATTGTAAGCATACAAAGTGTCGTTGTTGTTATTGGTATCACCCGTTACATCGGTATAGGCATCGATGTTATAACTTCCCGCAGCCGAAAGGTCGGCCGATTGCGTAAAGGCGTAGGTGTAGTTGGAGTTGGTATTGATAGTAGCGGTGATCGCTTCAGTAACAGGAGTTCCTCCGTTGATCACATAGGACGCATTGAATGTGCCCGAGATGTTAGCGCCGTAGTTGTGGATCACGATGGTCACACTTTCGGTGGGGCTCAACGCGCATCCTGTTACAGGTGTTGTGATCGCTGTTACGGACGCATCTTGTCCCATCGACAGCATTGACAAACAAACAAATACCAGGAGGGTAGATAGTTTTTTCATAATTGTGTTTTTTTGTTTGAAGTGTGGAAAAGAAGCTCCATTAATAAGGGGCAGGAGGTATTGGAATAGTTTTTCTTTTCCATAAAATAAAATGAAAGACTAAAATACTAAATTTTCTATTAGTGGGGGGTAAATTTATTTAATGATGAAAAACCCTCAAAATGATAAGATAATGGCCTCTAGTAAGCGATCTAGGCTGGTTTGAGGCTGGCTTTTACAGGCTTTTTTTCTTTGAAATCCAGGCAGCTGGTACGATGCTTCATTAAATTTTGCTTTTCGGCTGTTTCTGAATATTTTTACAGAAGACTCGGCCCGATGCTTCGCCTGAACAATCGCTTTTTATTTGTTTTGCCTTTTCTCTGCCTCTTTTTTCCGGCCGGAGCGCAACGGCTTGCCATTGATAATTACTCGATAAACAATGGTATACCACAATCACAGATCATTGACCTGTATCAGGACCACAGCGGTGTGATGTGGGTAGGTACCAGCGGCGGCGGCATCTGCAAGTACGACGGCATTCGTTTTATCGACATTACTACGCGCGATGGGCTTAAGAACAACAGGGTTTATTCTATATATGAGGATGCCAATAACGACATATGGGTAGGCACTCTAAAAGGTCTCAACAAGATCAGCAATAACAAGGTCACCAGCTTCAATGATACCACGGTCGATAAAAAGATCGTGTATGGTATTACGCAGCGTGCGAATGGTGAATTTTGGTTCGCAACCAGCAAGGGTATTGCCATTTATGATAAAGGTGAATTTCGCCCCTTCCAATACAACGATTCGCTTGCCGGGGTCCATGTACTGGATGTGGAGGAGGATTACTTTGGTAATATTTGGATCGCTACGCTGGGGAAAGGTGTTTTTTGTTTCAAAGCGGGACGACTGCTGCACTTTTCCAAGAGCAATGGTCTGCTCGATGATAAGGTCAATGATATAATGATCAATAATGGGAAGGTTTGGATAGGAACTCCCATTGGTATCACTATCTATGACCCGCTAAAATCGGCATTGGGAAGCCGCGCGTTCAGGTATGCGCTTAACGAGGGCAATCCAAAAGGGATCCAAAGTATGTGCAAGAATACCAAAGGAGATGTGTGGATAGGTACCACACAGGGCGCATACAAGTTCAGCAGCAAGGGCGATACAACACGTATCACCATTAACGAAGGATTGCCTAGCAACCGGGTAACCACGATCATGGAAGACAGGGAGGGCAATATGTGGTGTGGTACTTACGGAGGCGGTGTTTGCAAATACAAAGGCGATATGTTCAAGGCATTTACTGACAAGGAAGGCTTGTGCAGTAACACCGTGATGTCGATCTATAAGGATAGTCACGGTAATTTTTGGTTCGGCACCTGGGGCGGAGGTGTTTGTACCATGGATTACAACGAATGGAAGAGGAGCAGGAAGATCGTGATGAAGAATATTACTGTGGAGGACGGCCTTCGTCACCGGAGCATATGGTCAGTTGCTGAAGATAAGAACGGTCATATGTGGTTTGGTTCTATATCGGCGGGTTGTTTTGTATGGGATGGCAAGAGCATGAAGCTTTATAACATGGAGAACAAGAAGCTGGGAGGAAACAAGATCAGCGGCTTGATGCGCGATAATGATGGAAATGTTTGGATATCGCATGAGAACGGAGTGGACATCTATGACGGAGAAGCATTTTCATCTCTTGACCAGGTACAGGGTTTTTCACCTAAGCCGGTTACGGCGATGTGCCAGGACCTCGAAAACAATGTTTGGCTTGCTTCTCAGAGCAGTATCCTTAAATACGATGGCAGCATCGTAACTGAATATACGCCGGCACAGACCATTACCAGGATAAAGACCCTGGCCGAAGATAAATACGGCAACATATGGCTGAGCATCGACGGGGGTATTTGTGTTTTTGATGGAAAGAACTTCAAGACGCTTGACGAAAAGGATGGATTAAGTTCCAGTACCGCTTATTACGCGCTGCCCGATGACAGGGGAAACTTATGGATCGGCACCAACAGGGGTGTGGATAAGTTCAATCTTTACCTCTACCAGAAGAGCGGCGAAACACAGATCAAACATTACGGCAGCGACGAAGGATTTATCGGCATTGAATGCAACCAGAACTCATTTTACAAAGACAACGACGGGTTACTTTGGTTCGGAACCGTTGAAGGGGTGACCATTTATAATCCCGAAGCCGACAAGTATAACGCCATTGAGCCCCGTACTACCATCAACCAGCTGAGGCTCTTTTATGAGAACTACGATTTTGCTGAGTTTTCTGATACCGTGTTGAACAGTTTGCCTGTTAACCTGAAGCTTCCTTATGATAAGAACTACCTGACCTTCGATTTTACAGGGGTATGTCATACACTTCCGCAAAAGGTACGTTACCAGTTCATGATGGAAGGTTTTGATAAAAAATGGTCGGGGGAAGTGAACGTTACCAGCGCCACTTATTCCAACCTCCCTCCCGGGAAATACACCTTTTTGCTGAGGGCTTGCAATAACGACGGTGTGTGGAACAGGACACCAGCCGAATTTTCTTTCGAGATCATTCCGCCTTTCTGGCAAACCACCTGGTTCTATGTGCTGTGTGCCCTTGCGGGAATTGCGGCCATCTTCACGATCACCCTGGTAAGGGAGCGTAATTTCCGTTTGGCGAAAAAAATACTGGAAACAAAAGTAGAGTTCAGGACAAAGGAGCTTCGCGAAGAACAGGAGAAATTGCAGAAGGCCTATGTTCAGATCGACGATAAGAACAAAGACATCATGGACAGTATCCATTACGCGAAACGCATCCAGGAAAGCATTCTTCCGCCCGATGATGAGATACGTAAGTTGTTCCCTGACTCGTTCGTGTTCTTTAAGCCCAAGGACATTGTAAGCGGTGATTTTTATTGGGTGGAGAAGTGGGGTCATCAAACAGTGATCGCGGCGGTAGATTGCACAGGTCATGGTGTGCCAGGGGCGTTCATGAGCATTGTGGGAAGTAATATTCTTACTGAGGCGGTGAATGTGTTCGGCCTTACCAAGCCTTCGCTTATCCTTAATGAATTGAGCAGGCAGTTGTCAAGGGCGTTGCATCACAAAACGGCAGAAACATATCTGAAGGACGGAATGGACCTGGCGGTATGTATGTTCGATAAGGATAATTCGCGGCTTGAGTTTGCGGGGGCGTTCAACCCCCTGTGGCATTTCCGCGATGGCAAGTTCAAAGAAGTGAAGGCCGACCGTTTTTCTATTGGCGCAGCGATCGATTCGGTGGCCAATAATTTTACCAATCACCAGCTTGATCTAAAAAAGGGAGACACCATCTATATTTTCTCCGATGGGTATGCCGACCAGTTTGGCGGTCCGGCCGGAAAGAAGTTCAAGCACAAACAGATGCAGCGTATGCTGGCGACACTTCAGCACCTTTCCATGGAAGAGCAGGGTAAGATCATTGAGCGGACCATTGAAGAGTGGCGGGGAAACAACGAGCAGATCGACGATATGCTCGTGATGGGTATCCGCGTTTAGGTTTGCAGCGCCCTGCCGCGAAGCTCGCGCAAATAGAGGAAGAAGATATAATAGATAACGATCTCTTCGAATTCCGAGATGTTTCCGTACAAACTTTGAGTGCCAGTGATCTTAAGCACGTAATTGATGTACCATGCCGTGTTAGAAACGATTAGCAGGGCAAGAATAGTGAGAAGGATCATTCTTGAGGGTAGGAATGGCCTGACGAGCTCTGGTATCTTTTCAGGAAAAAAGGTAGTGCAGATGAAGAAGAGTCCAAAGCCCAGGTACACCAGGTTCTTTAGCAATGCCGTAACCCCGCTGATGCTATGCACGCTGCGCATTGGTTCCTGCAGGCTTTCCACCACTCCCTTAAAATATTCCACATAGTTAAGTCCATATTCGATCTCTTCGAGGAAATCGAAAACGCTTACTATGATCACCAGAAAGAAGAACTTCCGGAAGAGACCGCTGCTACGCCGCCAGGAATTTAAGGCGATGATAATGACAAGCAGTACCACCAGCAATTCCAGGTTCTCCAGTACCCCAAACTCCCTGTTGATCCTGGGCGCTACGATCTCCTGGGCCCATAAGGGGCCGAAGAAATACATGCCGATCAGCGTAAGGCAAACGATGAGCGGCAGGAAGAAATAAATGAAATAGCCTTTCAGCCCCGGCCGAAGGAGGAAATCCATCATTACACTTTGTATGAGCGGCCTATTGCACTGTGAGGTTGAGCGTTTTTTGGGTGATGTTGCCATCGCGGTCAACGATCGAGAACACCCAGCGCTCAGAACCTGCCTGGTTGCGTGTAATGATGTCGACATCCTTTGAGTAACCAGTGTACTCGCTTGCCTGCATGTAATAATTGTAGAAGGTAGTAGTGCCGCTGGCGCCGTCGTAGGCATAAGACACGTTATAGCTCTTCAAGTCGTCTTCGGTTTTTGTAGCAACGATGCCTACTGTAAAGGTGTCGTTCTTGGCTACGGTGCCGTCGGCAGAAAGATAGTTGGCGCCTGTTTTGAATACCACGTCAGGAGGAACGTGCGCGTCTTTTTCTTTTTTGCAGGCGCCAAGCGTGATGGCAACAAGTCCAATAATAAGGACAGTGCTGCTGAACAG
The DNA here is from genome assembly GCA_025451785.1 of Bacteroidia bacterium. Taxonomy (GTDB): domain Bacteria; phylum Bacteroidota; class Bacteroidia; order JANWJV01; family JANWJV01; genus JANWJV01. Next base: position 29,315 of record JANWJV010000128.1, read on the forward strand.
ATGATTTGTTTTCATGTTGTGTTTGCTTTAGTTAAAACTGATCTTACAATTGATAGAAATATTTCTGCCCATGTTCTGAACCCCGAAATACTTGAAGCGTGACAGGTGATCATAATAGGCCTCGTTGAGAAGGTTGTTGCAGGAAACGCCCAGCGTGAAGTTGTTCTTCGGCTTCTGCAGTTCCCAGTTCATGCCCGCGTTGAGCAAGTAGTACGAGCCGGTAGGTGTCTCGAACTGGTCGACCTCGAACTGCTCAAAAAGATACTCGCCGCCCGCTCTTATGCTGAACTGCTGATTGCCGGTGAGGGGCAGCAGGCGCAGTTTAAGTTCTGCAGTGATCTTGCGTGCTGGAATGAACGGCAGGTACTCTTCATCATCGGTCTTGCCGGTGATGGCGCAAAAGGAGGAGCGCAGGCTGACGCGTTTCAATTTTTCAGGATGAAGCTCGGCCACTGTTTCGATCCCATGCAGCAGCGCGTCTTTCTGGAGATACCTGAATATCTGGAAGCCCAGGTATTCGGAACTGGTGGGGGCCAGGTAGATGTAATTGAAAAAACGGTTGGAGTACGCGGAGGAGGAAACGCTCAGCCATTTGCATTCGAAACCAACGCTAAGATCGGCGCAAAGGTTTTGTTCCACCTTCAGATCGATATTACCGATCTCGTAGCGTATCGTTCCTTCGTGCAGCCCGTTAGAGCTGAGCTCGGCCAGGTTGCCAGGGCGGAAACCGGTAGAAATGTTTGCCTTTACATTCCAATGCTTGTTGTCGAAAAGGCTCGCGCCCGCGGAACCGTTCACTGAAGAATACCATCGGTCGAAGGGGAGTATATCGGTACCCGGGCTGAATGGATCTGTGTTGATATTCCCGGTTGCGAAAGTGGCGATGTTCTTCAGGTCATAACGAATGCCCGCTTCGGCAGCAAAGTGTTCCTTTGTTTGGCGTGCGTAACCAAAGGCGGATGCCTCAAGGAAATTGGCGTCAGGAATAATGGTTCGTGATCCTGCGTTCCGGTTGGTCTGGTAGCTCGTTCCCGCCCCGGCGCTTAGTTCAGCGTCTTCGCTCAGATCGCGCGTCCAGGAAAAATTGCCGGAGAAGGTATTGAGCAGCATATTGAGGCTGATCTTGCTTCCACCTTCTTGTTCCTGGCGATTGTTCGACTGGAAGCCCAGGTTCAGCTTTATCTTAGAGCGGTCCCTGTAAAAAGTATTTTGCGAAGAGAAGAGATTGAGATATACGCTGTGATGAGGCATCTCGAAGCTACGGCTCAGGCGGTCGTCAGGAGGAAGGCTAAGTTGGATAGGGTCCATAATGAAACCGAAATTGCTCAATGAGAACAGGTAATCGTTTCGCGATACCCAGCGTTTTTTGTTGAAACCCAATGAAGCTTTCGCGAAATAGCCAGCGAACCTCGAGTTGAGGATCCGGCGTCCGTCGCCGTCGTTATAATCTGCATGCGATTCCATTCCAGCCCTTATCCTCCAGTTGCGGTTCTCTTTCGAGGAGCGTACACCGGCATCGGTGGCGATGCCATACGTATTACTGAAGGCACGCATGGACACATCGCTTTGAGTGGTTCCTGAAGGAGCCGGTTTTTCTTCTATTATATTCAGCACACCTCCCATGGCTTCGTTACCATAGATAAGCGAAGCGGGGCCTTTGATCACCTCCACACGGTCAACGCCCACATCAGAAAGTCCGAGACCATGCTCGTCCTGCCATTGCTGGTTGTCGAAGCGGAGCCCGAGCAGTACTGTTTGGATACGGTTGCCGAAAAGTCCGCGGATGACAGGTTTGGAGATACCATTGCCCGTACTAAGCAGGGCTACACCCGGCATCTTTGCAATACCCTCGCTAAGTGTCAACGCTCCTGATTCGCGCATCGCCGCGCTGCTAAGAGTGCTGATGTCGTTGGCGGTCTCTTCGGGCCGGCTGTCGTTCACTCCATATACTACCACTTCGGGAAAAGTAGAGGTAGAGGGGCGCATGCGTATCTCAACAGCCGCACTGCTGTCCTGCACCGCCACACGGGCGATCCAGGTACGGTAACCAAGCAGTTTTGCCTGTAGGATGAACTCTCCTTTCGGGAGATTGCAGATGCTGAAGCCGCCCCTCTCGCCGGTCATCACTGTTTTGTCGGGCCCTGAAAGATAGACCTGTACAAAAGGAAGTGCTGCGCCGGATGAATCGGTAACGGTTCCGCTAATGCAAACCTGCGCCTGGGCAGAGGACATCCCTCCGCAAAGAAGCAGTAAAAGGAGAAAACGTCCCATAGGGAAATGCCGGTTACCCTGAATGATCAGGTAAACCATTTCTTATGGATGGACCTTCCTTTACTGAGGAACGTAGTGATATTCCTCTACGTCGCCGTTCGCCTGCGTCTGCCTCCAGTGCAGTTCCTTGTTCTTCAGCATAAGGATGCGGTAAGCTTCCTCGCTGCTGTTAGGCTGGCTCGACTTGAAGTATGCGTCGTCCTTGTCTTCGCCAAGTTCCCAGGTGCCTTCATCGCTGAAGCTGCCAATGGTAACTTTGTACTTGCCGTCCTTTTCGATGGTCATTTTTACATCACCTGCCGAAGAGGTCATATCGGTACCGTTGAAGAGGAATTTCTCCAGTTTCCAGTCACCGGCCAAACGGCCTTTACGGCTGCGCAGGCTGATGGAAGGACCATCGGGATACTTCTTACAAGCGGGAAGAAAAAGCGCGATAAGCAAAGAGAGCAGAAGGATGTTTTTCAAAGTTTTCATGATTTCTTTTGATTGATAAATGATAAATACACGTATGTTCAGATGCAGGTATAGCAATGCCCGCGATCAAAAAAATAAATGGTATTTATCCCAGCCAGGGTGGAGGAGAGGCCGGATCAAAAGAAGGGGTGGGGGAATGCTTGTGATAACTGAAAAAAGTTTCTGTATTGTTTTCAGCGGAAGGAATGAGTTCCAGGGAAGGAGGTGAGTAAAGCTTGAGAAGGATCTTATAGAGCCCTTTTACAGGGGAGTTTTCAGTTGTGCCTGTACTTTGTTTCACCAGTTCGTCGAGGTTCGCGAAGAGCACTGTTTCCTGCTTATCGGTCACACAGTAGTAATGTATAGTGCCATCGGCATCGCGGCTGCTTTTTACGATATCGTACAGGTTTCCTTTATAACGAAACTCATTTGATTTTTTCCACTCCAGTGTAGCCGCTTCCTGCTTACCAATGGTAATATGGCTAAGTTGGGCTTCCGGAACCCCTTCTTTCAGGCGCCGCTTCATCTGTTTGCGGGCCATGCCTTTCTGGATCTCAAAAACGCTGAGAAATCCGCCGATGTTAAAAGCGAAAACCAGGAGCAGTAATATGGAAAAGGTTCTTTTCATTCCAAGGAACACAAATTTAATAAAGAATCCTTTAATAAGGAAATCTCAGATTGTTGTAACTTTCTGCCATGAAAAGAACGGCGTTTGTCTTTTTGTTCCTTATTTTTTCTGCAGCAGCCCATTCACAACGTGAAACAAAAAAGGCCGCGCTGCATGATACCGCCTGGACCTGGGTGGAGAGCTATTTTGTGCAGAAGGGATTCGCGAAAGAAACACTTAAGGCCTGCATGAAGCCAATTCCTGAAATGAGCCATAGCACCATTACCACCTGGAAGCACAGTAAACAGGTGAAGACAGGAGAGGTGATAACGATGAAGGATACCACAGAGGTTCAAACCAACTCAAAGGTTTGTTACAAATTTGCGGTACCAGGTATTGAAAAAGCGGAATTTACTATTGCTGTATACATCAACAACGGAAAGGTAAACAACGATATTCCTGGCTTTCCTATCCTGCCCGATAAATTAAAGGGTCCCGAAGGGTTGAAGATCATCGATCTTAAAAAGGCGGAGGCCTTAGCGAAAGAAACAAAAGGCGGGGCAAAAGCGGAAATGACCGGCCGTAAGGACAGCGATGTGGCAGAGATGCAAAACAACTGGTCGAAAGTAAAACAGAAGTTCGGCCCGCAGGGTAACAAACTTATCTGGTCATTTACCTATGAGACCCAATCGGGAAATGATCCTTTGGGCGGCTATCGTTCCTGGTGCAGTATTGATGTGGATGCCCATACCGGCGAGGTGAACATTCGCAGGGGAGGACAGGGCGTCCGCTGATCCCTACTTGCTGAACAACATCTTTTTGGTTTCTACACCTGACGAACTTACCAGGGAATAATAATATAATCCCTCGGCCAGCTTGTATTTCTCAGGATAGAAGACCATCTGGTGTGTGCCCGGTTCGTAATTGATATCATCGATGGGAACTGCCACTACTTCACCCACCGCGTTATAGACCTTCACCGTTACATTGTCCTTTTTAGGAAGGGTGAATGTAACATAACACCAATCATTGAAGGGGTTGGGGTAGTTCTGGTTAAGTTCGGGATGTGCTTCGGGCAAGCCATTCTCTTCCAGTCCCGAAGCGATCACCAGGGTATTGTAATCGATCAGGGCCACAAGGTCCTGCCACTGCCCGCCGATCTGTGCCGTCCACATAGGACGTATAAGATTGTTGTGCGCGGTTATACCAATATAGTCGCCATTTGCTCCGTAACTGGAAACGGTATTGTTGATCTTAATGTTCTTGTAGGAGGCGCCTCCGTCGGTTGACCAGGCCAGGTAAACATCAGTATTGCCGCCCGAAGAGTAATTACGGCGGTCGTAAAACACAACGTAAACATAGCCGGTGGTTTGGTCAATGGTAATATAGGGATGAAACTGATGGGTGCTGGTAATGTCATTGTTCACTTTAGTGGTGGTCCAGGTAGCGCCTCCGTTCGTAGAGCGTGCTACAAAACAATCGGTGTTGCTGGAACCATTGCGCTGGTCGGCCCAGGCGATATACACATTGCCTTTGTAAGCACCATTGCTGATGTCGGCAGAGCAACTGGTGAATCCCGTTCCCCAATAACAGGTTGGGATGGTGAAATACCAATCAGGGATCTGAACGTCCACCTGCACGTCGGCAGCCATCCAGGTATTGCCCCCGTCGAGGGACTTGTTCATGCGAACACCCTGTCCGCACCAGGAGACATAGATCTCGCCATTGGGACCTACCGCGGGACAAGCGCCTTTAATAGCCTTCCAACCGCAATTCGCTTTCTTCTTGCTTACACGAATGCCCGGAGTCCAGGTAACACCCGCGTTGGTTGAGCGGGAAAGAAGGATCATCGAGCTGTCGGTAGTGGCACTGCTGCTATAATTGTCGAGCTCCGCCCAGGCCACATACATGTTGTTCTTGTATGGCCCATTGGTTCTGTCGGTGGTAACGTATTCTTTGTCTTCGGCCTTTCCCGCATTGTAACCTACAGCCACACCGTTCGTCCAACTAACACCACCATTGTTCGAAGTGAGGGCGGTGAGGTGGTCAAGAGGGCTTCCCAAATGGAGAAAAACAAAATTCCCAAGGTTATCACAGGCCACCGCAGGATCGCCGTAAATGCCCTGCGAAGAAGAGGTGGAGGTGAACTGGGTCCAGCTTACACCACCATTGCCAGAGTAATAGGAGGTGGTAATGTTATTTCCGGCCACCAATTGATTGGTATTGGCGGGGTTCATGGCAATGGACACTTCGCCATAGCTGATGGCAGAAGAGTTCATTTGAACGTTAGTGAACTGGGCTCTTAGCGCAGGGTTCAGTAATAGAAGAAGGGCTGAAAACAGGTAGGTCTTTTTCATATGAGGGGCTTTATTGTTGGTAAATGTAAAGGAAAGGCGCTTGTTTTCCAAATTTGGCAATATTGGGAAGGGATTATCGTTTAATAGGGTTGTGTTTTATTTTTAACTTTGATACGGTGTTGGTTTAGAGGGGCAGGAATTTTGTTTCATTCTTGTTATGAAGAGATATTCAAGCTTTTTTTTCCTCCTTTTTTTCGCTGTTTCAGTGATGGCGCAAAAACCCAATCCCCCCGCGCCGCAACGTCAGCTTATCCAATTTTCGGGTGTGGTAGTGGAGGGCGACAGCCTCAGGCCGGTGCCTTTCACCAGCATCATCATCAAAAATACCAACCGCGGAACCGTGGGCGATTATTTCGGTTATTTCTCTTTCGTAGCCCAGGTGAAAGACACCATTCAGTTTGCCGCTCTTGGCTATAAGCCGGCGCGATACATTATTCCGGATACCCTCTCCTCCAACAAATATTCCCTCATACAAGTGCTTACCAAAGACACCTTCACCATGAAGGCCATTTTCATTTATCCCTGGGCCACACAGGAACAGTTCAAGGATGCTTTTCTCCGGTATAATGTTCCTGACGATGACCTGGAGCGCGCGCGCAAGAACCTGGTAAGGGCCGAGATGAAGGATAGGGTGGATGGCGTTGCCATGGATGGCAGCCTTAACTACAAGAATCAAATGCAGCAGCAGTACTCGAAGTTGTATTATGCCGGACAATTGCCTCCCAATAACCTCCTTAACCCCATTGCCTGGATGCAATTCATCGAGGCCTGGAAGAAGGGCGACTTCAAAAAGAAAAATTGAAGGCCCTTCCTTTTCCCGTGATCTTCCAAAGAAAACATATCGCCCTTAGCCTTTGCCTTTTTCTTACTTGCGTTTTCTTTCCCTCCTTCTCTCAAAATACCGCCACCATCTACGGCCGTATTACCGGTGTTGAAAAAGTTCCTGTCGAAGATGTTTCTGTATCCATTTTCGGAAGTTCAAAGGCGCCGGTAAGAACAGATAAATACGGCAAGTTCGAGTACGAGATCCCTTCGGGTAAAGAGGTGGTGGTAGTGTTTTCCAATCCTGGCTTTGAACAACTGGAGGTTACCGTTAACCTCAGCTCTGGACAGCGTTTCGAGGTGAGCAGGCAGTTGGAGATCAAGAACACCGGCATTATCATACAAGTGGAGGATATGAAGCTGCGCGTGCAGCCTATGCAGCGCCTCGACAACAAAGCACTGGCTTATCTTCCCTCGGTAACGGGCGATTTCAATGATCTTCTCCGTACGCAGATCGGTACCCTTAAAGGCAACGAACTAAGTTCTTCGTACTCTGTACGCGGAGGGAACTTTGATGAGAACCTGGTGTATGTGAATGGAATTGAAGTGTACCGTCCTTTCCTTGTCCGTTCCGGACAACAGGAAGGCCTGAGCTTTGTGAATCCTGACATGGTTTCTTCTGTGCTTTTTTCTGCCGGAGGTTTTGAAGCGAAATACGGCGACAAGATGTCGAGTGTGCTTGATATCCAGTACAGGAAGCCAAGAAAAAATGCCGGCACGGTATCAGCCAGCTTGCTGGGCAGCAATCTTCATCTCGAAGGCTGCAGTTCCAATTTACGCTTCAGGTGGTTGTTTGGCGCGAGGTACAAGACCAGTAAATATGTGCTGGGAAGTTTAGATACCGATGGAGAGTACAAACCTGGTTTCGGTGATGTACAAACCTATCTTACCTACGATATTACCGATGAGTGGGAGCTGGGCTTCCTGGCCAACTACGCGCACAACCAATATAATGTGATCCCCGAGAACCGTGAGACCGATTTTGGTACAGTGAACAAGGCCTTGCGCCTGGCAGTGTACTTCGATGGGCAGGAGCTCGACAAGTACGATACCTATACCGGCGCAATGGTATTGAACTATTCCCGGAAAAAGGAAAGCAGGATCAAAGACCTCAACATGAAGTTCATCACTTCGGCCTTTAGGACCTTCGAGAGCGAGGCTTTTGATATTCAGGGTCAGTACTATATTGATGAACTGGAGAACGATTTCGGGAAGACCACGTTCGGCCAGGTGAAGAACAATTTGGGTGTGGGCACTTTTCTTGACCACGCCAGGAACGATCTCGACGCGATAGTGATAAGCGAAGAGTACAAAGGCTCCTTCTCCTATAAGGGAGGCAGGAACGAATTCCTTTGGGGGGCACGCGCGCAACGGGAACTCATTACCGATCAGTTAAGTGAATGGAAGTATATTGATTCGGCCGGTTTTTCGCTGCCGCAGAATCCCGCCCGCAGCATCGACCTGCAGGACGTGATCAAAACAAAGCACATCACGGGTTCCGAACGATTCATGGCCTATGTGGAGAACATCTGGAGCAAGAGAACAAGGGATACTGCTGAAATTACCTTTACCACGGGTGTAAGAGCTAACTACTGGACCCTCAACGAGCAATTGGTGGTAAGCCCCCGCGCTACATTCGCTTTCAAACCCAATTGGAAGAGGGATGTGGTGCTCCGCGCTTCTTCCGGGTTTTATTACCAGCCTCCTTTTTATCGTGAGATGCGCGACCTCGAAGGGCAATTGCATCCTGACCTCAAAGCGCAAAGCTCCGTTCATTTTCTCCTGGGCAGCGACATGAACTTTAAAGCATGGCGCCGCGATTTCAAATTTATAGCGGAGGCCTATTACAAATACCTTGATAACCTGGTGCCCTACGAAGTAGATAACGTACGCGTTCGCTACTATGCGCAAAACAGCGGCAGAGGTTACGCAACCGGCATTGATATGAAGGTAAGCGGCGAATTTGTTAACGGCATTGAGTCATGGGCCAGTATTGGTTATTTGAAAACGGCAGAAGACATCAGGAACGATTATTTCTACGATTACTATAACAGCGACGGGCAGCAGATCATCAAAGGCTATACCTTCAATAATATTCCTGTTGACAGTATTCGTCATGAGCCCGGTGCTATTCCCCGGCCTACCGATCAGCGGGTAAGCTTCGGTTTGTTCTTCCAGGATTACCTTCCCAAGTTCCCTGATTTTAAAATGCACCTCAGCCTAATTTTTGGAACGGGTGTGCCCTTTGGCCCCCCTGACTTTGCCAAGTATAAGGACACGCTTCGCATGCCGCCATACCGCAGGGTTGATATTGGCTTTTCGTATCAGTTAGTGAAGGAGGACAAGAAGCTGAAAGAGACAAATCCATTTCGTTTCCTTAAGTCGGTTTGGATGAGCCTCGAAGTTTTTAACCTGCTGCAAACCAGCAATACCGTTTCGTACCTTTGGGTGAAGGATGCCACAGGCAGGCAATATGCCATCCCCAATTACTTAACGGCCCGCCAGCTCAATGCCCGGATCATGTTCCGGTTCTGAAATGGAGAAAAAGAAAAAACCTGTAGCTTTTGAATTTGTACTGGAGCGGTTGTACCCGCTGAAGCCCATGGTACGGCCCATGTTTGGCGCTCATGGTGTTTATATCGGTGAGAAGATCGTGCTGATCATGAGGGATAAGGAAAACAACACGGAAGATAACGGCGTATGGGTGGCGGTGCTTCCCGGCCAGCATGCCAGCCTTAAAAAGGAATTTCCTTCCATGCGTTCCATTCGGCTCTTTGGTCCCGGCGATACGGGCTGGCAGAACATCCCTTCGGAAGAAGATAATTTTGAAACGGAAGCCAACGGTATTTGCGATCTGCTGCTGAAAAACGATCCGCGCATCGGTAAAGTGCCGAAGGGCAAGAGTAAAAAGAAGAAGAAATGAACTACCCTAAGGAGCTCATCGACCTGTTAAGCGCGCACGTGGAGAAGGATGCCATAGCTTACAATAAGCTAATGAGTTCCAGGCATCCCGAGCTCATTGCTGTAAAGGATGCGGTGGCAGGTTCTGATGGGGCAGTGAAGTGGCTATTAGGAAAGAAATTTATGGTGCTGGCCGCTTTCGCCAAGGCTGTGGAAGGCGACAAGCCGGCATTTGATTTCCTGATGAAGAACAAAGCGCCGCAGTGGGCTGCTACGGCCAACGCTATTAAAGGCGACAGGATGGCCGCTTCATGGCTTAAGAAAAATAACCTGGGACATTACGCGGTGCTGGCTGAAAAGCTGAAGCAGATGCTCGATGACCTGGAGCCGGGTATAGCGCAACAAATGTTTCAAGGTCCATATTGATGAGAGTCATCGCTCAAATACCTCACCCGCAGATCGGGATCACCGTTTTTCACATGAACGATAAATACATCGTGAAGCTGGAAGCGGGTCCTATGGAGCAGGTCTTCAAGATCCATCAAACAGAAGTGGCAGGGGTAGAAGGGATCACCAAAATGCTCGACGAAGAATTTATGAAAAAGGCCATCGAGCGTTTCAATCAAATGTTCCTTTCTCTTCAGGAAGCAAAAGCCAAAAAGTAGTTTTGCCTATTTGCTAGTTTGCCCATTTGCCTATTTGTTCCATAGCCCCCACGCTTCCTCCGCCTGCTCATACAACATGCTCAATCCATTCAGTGTGAGTGCCCCTTTTTCTTTTCCTTTTTTTAGGAAGAGCGTTTCCTCAGGGTTGTACACCATGTCGTAAAGGAAATGAGCTTCGGTGATATGCTCATAGGGCAGGGCAGGGGCTTCATTAATAGAAGGATACATTCCGCAGGGGCTCGCGTTGATGATCAGCGGGTGAGCGGCAATGATCTCACGGTTCAGCTGAGAATAGCTGAGAACGCCTTCTCTTTGTTTCCTTGAAACGAAAGTGAAAGGAATGCCGATCTGCTTCATTACGTAAGCGGCTGCTTTGGCGGCGCCTCCGGTTCCAAGGATCAATGCGCGCTCGTGCCGCGTTTCAAGAAAAGGCTTGAGCGATTGCCGGAACCCGATCACATCGGTATTAAAGCCTTGTGTTTTACCATTCTTAATTAGGATGCAGTTAACAGCGCCTACTTCTTTGGCTGTTTTATCCAGTTCATCTAAAAGAGGGATGACACTTTCTTTGTGAGGAATGGTAACATTCAACCCGATAAGGCCGGGAATGTTCTTGACGAGGTCATTGAAGCCTGAAATATTTTCTAAAGAAAACAACCTGTATTCCGCGTCAGCGATGTTCTCCTTTTCGAACTTCTCAGTAAAGTACTTCTGTGAAAAGGAATGGGAAAGCGGATAGCCGATTAGTCCGAAAGTTCGCAAGGTTCAGGCAGATTTCTTACCGAGCTTATGTTTCAGCCAGGCGAAAAGCACCGGGACAAGCGAAATAAATACGATGCCAACCACTACAAGTTCAAAGTGTTTCTTCACCCATTCAATATTCCCGAAAAAATAACCGGACAGAGACATGGTGCTGATCCAAAGTATCCCGCCCGCCAAATCATAGGGAAGGAACTTACTACGATAGCTCATTTTGCCAACGCCGGCAACAAAGGGAGTAAAAGTCCTTATGAAGGGTACAAAACGCGCGAGGATAATGGCCTTTGTTCCATATTTCTCGAAGAAAGAGTGTGTGTCATCAATGTGCTTTTGCTTCACCAGGTTCCGTTTGCCGAGTTTGAGGTTAACTGCTTTGGTGCCAAAGAACCTTCCGATAACATAATTGGAATTGTCGCCGAGTATGGCAGCAACGGAAAGAAGCAGTATAAGCGTGCCTATGTTCATCGCGGGGTTAGGGAGGTCGGCACTGCTTGCGCATAATGCGCCGGCTGCAAAGAGCAATGAGTCACCAGGAAGAAAAGGCATGATCACGATACCTGTCTCAACAAAAATGATCGCGAACAATATCACATAGATCGTGGTGCCGTATTGCGCCACCATTGTGTCCAGGTGTTCCCTAATGTTGAGAAGGAAGTCAAAGAAACTGTGAACGAGCTCCACTGCTTAGTATTTTGTGAGGCTGGTATCGATCTCGTCGGCATAAGCGAGGATGCCGCCCTTTAAATTATACACATTGGTATAACCCATTTGGGTCTCGAGCGCTTGTGTGATGGCGCCTGAACGCGCGCCGCTGCGGCAATGCACGATCACCTTCTTGGTCTTGGAGATCTTATCGAGGTTGTTCATCACCTCGCCCATGGGGATGAGCTCCGCGCCGATGCTACAGATCTCCTTTTCATGGGGCTCGCGTACGTCGATGAGTTGGAAGTCCTCTTTGTCATCCATCATCTTTTTCAAATCTCTAACAGTGATCTCTTTCATGGCTCAGGTCTTATTTGAAGAAAGTTCTTTGGGTAAAAAGCTAAAGAAGGTATCGCCCCTCAGGCCCAGGCGAAGGGTCTCCAGGGGAATAACATCGTCGTGCGAAATATTGCCGAGGTTGGCATTGGGCCCCAGCAATTTCAGGAACCATACCTGCTGCGATTTTTGGGGAGCTTCCCACAGTATTTTTTCTCCCGGTACACGGGCCAATATCTTATTGATAAGAATAGTATGCGCGTGGCCGCTGGCGCGGTAAATGCCCACCGTGCCGCTCTCCCTCGCTTCAGCGATCACCTTCCAGGAGCCTGCCTTCAGCTCCGCGTTCATCATGGAGATCCATTTGGCGGGGTGAATGATAATGCCTTCTTCTTTCGATCCTACTTCAGAAAGCACCGTAAAGTTCTTCGACAGCTTACTGATGTATTCGCACTTTTTGTTGTGAGGCATCAGGATCGAGCCGTCCGAAACTTCCGCCATCTCCATCTTGTATTTGTCAAGCAGCTTCTGGTAATCATCAAACATGCCTCGGATAACAAACGCTTCGAACAATGTTCCGCCGAAATAGGTCTTAATGCCAGCGTCTTTGTACAGCTTCAACTTTTTCTCCAGGTCGTTGGTGATGTACGAAGTGCCAAAGCCAAGCTTTACCATGTCGGTAAGGTGGCCGCTTGCTGAAATAAAATCTTCGGCGCCACGGAGGCTCAGGCCCTTGTCCATCATCATGGTAACACCCTTTTCGCGGGGCTTCTTCGGCCTTTCTGGAATATGACTGAGGTGGTAGTTCACTATTTTTTGTAGGATTCTATGATCTCGAGTACCGCCGCATTGTGCTTCAGCTGGGGAAGGAAATCGAACAGTTCGTTGTGCTTGTCGTAATCGATGTTGAGCGCGGTTTGCAGGAAACCCATGGCCTCTTGCTTTTCTCCGGCACGCATAAGGCAGCCTGCCATACGGTACTGCAGTTCGGCATTGGTGGGGTGGTGCTTGATCCCTTCCGCCAATACTTCCAGCGCTTCCCCTACATGCTCCATCTCAACGAGCAAGGCACTGTGGTCAAGCCAGATGTCGATGATATAAGGGTCCAGCTCAGCCACCTTCCGGTAAGCGGTGGCGGCTTCTTCCTGGAACCCCATTTTGTTCTGAACGTCGCCATAGATATACCAGAAATCGGCGTTCTCCTGGTCGAGCTCCAGCGCCTTCTTCACGTAATGAATGCCTTCGGTAATTCGGTTCTGGTAATCGAGCACCATGCCAATACCCATCCAGGCGTCAGCCATATGGGGATCCAGCTTCACCGCCTTGTTGTAATTGGCGAGCGCGTGTTCGTACTCCTCTTTCTTCTCGTAGCATTCGCCGATATAATAAAACGTATTGGCATCAGGCTCTTCGCAGCCAAAGGTCTCTTTGTAAACTTCAATGGCCTCGTCGTACCTGCCCAAATGCGCCAGCGAGTTGGCTTTGTTGAAATACGCGGAGGCGAACTTCTGGTTCACCGCGATGGCATAGTCGTAGGCATCGATCGCCTTTTCAAAAAGCTTCAGCCGGTTATAGGCCACACCCAGGTTGAACCAGGCGGTTTCGGCATAAGGATACTTTTCGAGATAGTCAGTATAATATTTCGCGCTCTCTTCGTGCTTGCCGCCCAGCTCATAGCAAAAGGCCAGCTCATAAAGCGCCGCTTCGTTTTCGGGATTGATCTCGATGGCCTTCTTTAGATAAAAGATGGCGTCGCTGAAGCGGGAAGTATTTTCAAACTCAAAGGCAAGGGCCAGGTACACCTCGTCGGCATGTTCAGGATCGCATATGGCAGCCTTCTTATAATTCTCAATGGCTTGTTCGGTAAGTCCCATCTGGCTGTATATGGCGCCGCGTGTCATGAAAAGTTCGGGGTTAGAGGGTTCCATCATTTCGGCAGTGGCAAGCACCGCCAGGGCCTCCTGCGACTTTTCAGTGGCGCCAAGTATCTGTGCCTTTCTTAACTGGAATACCACCGAAAAAAGATACTGACGGGTAGCAATGTCTGTAGCATGCTCCGCCATCTTCAGGTTGTTCTGGTCAAGGTAGAAGTCAATGATCTCCTCGTATTCATCGGCGTCGAAAAAGCAACTTCCCCCATTTTTGGTAAGGGTCTCAAAACGTTCTGCGAGGGGATTGCTGTCCTTTTTTTCTCCTTTGTTCCGTCCGTCTTCTAACATGGATGGGATTTGGTTCTCGGTAATAACAAATGTAATAAAAAATGGGCTGTGTCTTACCCACTTTCCGGGTATTTCTTAATAATACCCTGTTGAGAACTTCATGGGAGGGCAATTGCCGAAAAAATTATATTTGCATTCCTACTTCATTTTTTTTGTGACGTTAATAAAATCTATTTCGGGTATCAGGGGTACCATCGGCGGCAAGCCCGGCGAAGGCCTTAGTCCTCTTGATGTGGTGAAGTTCAGCGCTGCCTTCGGCACCTGGATAAAGAAAAGATCCAAAAAAGAAAAGGTACGTATCGTGGTAGGCCGCGACGCTCGCATTTCCGGCGAAATGGTAAACAACCTGGTGCTGGGCACCCTGCAGGGGCTGGGCATCGATGTGATAGACATAGGGCTATCCACCACGCCTACCGTTGAGATAGCCGTGCCCGATGAAAAGGCGGCAGGGGGCATCATTATTACTGCCAGCCACAATCCCAAACAATGGAACGCGCTCAAGCTCCTGAACGAAAAAGGGGAATTCATCAGCGAAAAAGATGGCTCCGAAGTGCTTGCTATCGCCGACAGAGAAGACTACCTTTTTGCTGACGTAAACGCGTTGGGGGTCATTACCAGGAACGATACTTATTTCGAAAAACACATACAGAAGATACTGGCGCTGCCTTTAGTGGATGTGAAGGCCATAAAGCAGAAGAACTTCAAAGTGGCCATTGATTGTGTGAACTCCAGCGGCGGCATTGCAGTGCCCATGCTGCTCAACGCGCTCGGAGTACAAACGATATTTCCTCTTTATTGCGAGCCTAACGGTGATTTTCAGCACGAACCGGAGCCTATTCCCGAAAACCTTCGTGATATCGCCAAAGCCGTTGTGAAGAACAAGGCGGACATCGGCATTGTGGTGGATCCCGATGTTGACCGCCTGGCCATTGTTTGTGAGGATGGTGAGATGTTCGGGGAAGAATACACGCTGGTAGCCATCGCTGATTATGTAATATCGCAGCGCAGCCCGGCCGAGAAAGTGGATGGAAAGTTCACTACCGTGAGCAACCTTTCCTCTACCCGAGCGCTGCGCGATGTAACAGAGGATGGCCGAGGCGTTTATCATGCCTCCGCTGTTGGTGAAGTGAACGTGGTAACCATGATGAAGGAAGTGAAGGCTATTATTGGCGGCGAGGGCAATGGCGGAGTGATCTATCCCGACCTGCATTACGGCCGCGACGCCCTCGTTGGGATCGCCTTATTTCTTTCGCACCTCGCCAAGTTCGGCAAGAGCGTTTCCATGCTTCGTTCCAAATACCCCGATTACCATCTCTCTAAGAACAAGATCGAGCTTACCAAAGAGATCAGTGTTGACAAGATACTGGAAGGCATCCAGGAAAAATACGCCAAGCAGCCCATTAATACTGTTGATGGCGTGAAGATAGAGTTCGGGAAAGAATGGGTGCACCTGCGCCGCTCGAACACCGAGCCCATTATCCGTATCTATGCTGAAAGTGAAACGGAAACAACGGCCGAAAACCTGGCCAAGAAAATAATGCTCGATATAAGGGAACTTATTAAAGAGCAGCAGATGAATTAATGACGCTGCTTGCGGATCCGGTCCTCGTCGTCCACCTCTTCCATTACTTGTGCCACGGTAGTTACACGGCTTTCCACGAACGTGATTATCAAAACGTACCTCACATCTCTTCGTTCGTGCTCGAACACCGGGCTCAGGTAATAATCGATATTGAAATTCAATTTCTTTGATCGCTTGTCTTGTGTACTGTTATTGGGTTTTCCAAGCATGGTTATGATCTTCTCCTGTGTGTAATCCTTAACATTCGTTCCTTTTACCCAGGCCTTCTCATTATCGAAGGTATAAGGCATAAATCTTTGGCGCAAACCCATGGTGCCGTCGCTGTCTGATTTAAAATCCTGAGAAAAGAAACTTTCGGTAGAAGTGGAGTCTTGCGAAAAACCGCAGAGCGGCAGAAGGAGAAATAGTAGGAAGGTCAGCTGTTTTCCCATGCGGCAAATTTAGCCATTTAGAAATAAGGAATAAATCTTTTAAATTTGAACTATGAGGAAGTTATTCCTGTTGATGTCTGTTTTTGTATGCCTTTCGGCAAACGCTCAAAAAGTGGCGGCCGACAGCAATTTTATTATACCCTTTAATTACAGCTATAAAGCCTGGGGCCTGGTGGCGGGCATCAGTCAGGGCAGCAATACTTATTTTGAGCTGGGCTTTTATAAGATGGCCGGCAGCATGTCGCGCTGTGCGTTTGGCAGTGGGGCGGGGGCGGTATCGCTCAGTGTCGAATACAATCCTTTTGGAAAAGTGGCCGGTGCCGGCATTACCGCCTGGTCATCGGCCGCCACAGTGCTTATGCTGGGGGCAAATGCCGGTGCGTATAGCAACTTTGATCGCACTCAAGGTTATGTAAGGCCTATGATAGGGATCGGAGGGGTGGTGTTCAGCCTTAGCTATGGCCGCAATATCTATTTCGTTAACGACCCCGAGAACCGAATGGGTGGGCTAAATACCAATATGGTGTCTGTTAAGTATTATATCTCTTGTAGGGAAAAAAGAGGTGCCTTGCCGGAATCGGGGGCTTATAATTAGGGAAGAAACCTTAAATTAGCTCCGTGAAGAAAGTCTACCTCGACAACGCGGCGACAACTCCTCTCGATAAAGAAGTGCTTGACGCGATGCTTCCCTTTATGACGGAGCATTTCGGCAATCCTTCGTCTATTCATGGTTTTGGCCGCCAGACCCGCGCTGCTATTGAGGGCGCGCGAAAAATAGTGGCTAAGCTGCTGAACGTTTCTCCCTCTGAGATATTTTTTACCTCCGGTGGTACCGAGGCCGATAATATGGCCATCCATTGTTCTGTTAACGATCTGGGAGTTACGCATCTTATTACCTCTCCCATTGAACATCATGCGGTGCTGCATACGTGCGAGGCTCTTGCCGCTTCAGGAAAAGTAAAACTTGATTACGTAAAGCTTACTCCTAACGGGCATATTGATCTTGCTCACTTAGAAGGACTTTTGGCGGCCAATAAATCATCCAAATCGCTTGTCACCCTAATGCACGCCAACAACGAGATCGGCAACCTGCTTCCCTTAAAGAAGACAAGTGAGATCTGCGCGAAATACAATGCGGTGTTCCATTCGGATACCGTTCAAACCATGGCGCATTATGCCATGGACCTCAAGGACCTGGGCGTTCATTTTGTAAATGCTGGCGCTCATAAGTTCCATGGGCCCAAAGGTGTTGGATTTATCTATGTGAGCTCTGATGTGAAGATACACCCGATCATTCACGGCGGCTCACAAGAACGCAATATGCGTGGAGGTACTGAAAACCTTTACGGCATCATTGGCCTGGCAAAGGCCATGGAGATCGCTTACCGCGATATGAAGGAACACCAGGAGCATGTGCAGGGCATCAAGACCTATATGATAGAGCAGTTGGAGAAGAACATTCCCGGTATCAGTTTTAACGGCGACGTGAAAGGCAGCAGCTTATATACAGTGCTCAATGTTTGCTTTCCGCCTACTGATAACGCGGAAATGCTTCTCTTTAATCTTGATATTGCCGGTATTGCCGCCAGCGGCGGCAGTGCCTGTACCTCGGGCAGCAATGTGGGCTCACATGTCCTCAAAGGTATTTGCAGCGACATGAATCGCCCTTCCATCCGTTTTTCTTTCAGCAAGTACAATACGAAGGAGGAGATCGATTATGTGGTGGCGAAGCTGAAAGAGATCTTTACCGTGAAGAAAACACAGACGGCCTGAGCGATGAAAAAGACCAGCATTACCGGTCATCGCCAGGATTATTCCAAGCACTCGCTTGATGAGGCTTCGGCCGACAAGAATCCAATACGTCAATTTAGTGAATGGTTGGAACAAGCTTCCCAAAGTGGGGTAAAAGAGCCACACGCCTTCACGCTTTCGACGGCCTCTCGTTCCGGAAAACCATCCGCACGGATATTGCTCCTGCGCGATGTGGGCGAAAAGGGTTTTATTTTTTATACCAATTACAATAGCAGGAAGGGGGCGCAGCTGAAAGAGAACCCATTTGCTGCCATGACGTTTTTCTGGCAGTCGGTAGAGCGGCAGGTTCGTGTGGAGGGTAAGGTCATTAAGCTGAGCGCGGCTTTGTCAGACAAATATTTCAATTCGCGGCCCTACGCAAGCCGCGTTAGTGCAGTGGCTTCGCCTCAAAGTAAAGTGGTGAAGAACAGGCAATGGCTTGAAGAGAGCCATGAGGCCCTGCTTGAAAAATATCCCAACGAAAATGTTCCCCGTCCTGCGCATTGGGGCGGTTATTTGCTTATACCCTCTCAAATAGAGTTTTGGCAGGGAAGGCCCAACCGTTTGCACGACCGTTTGCGTTACACCCTTCGCGGCGGCAAATGGAAAATGGAGCGGCTCGCTCCTTAAAAACTTCCTCTAAAAACATTTCCCGTCACTGTTTAAGAGCAGGTAAAAGGAAATGCAATGAGGAAAAAAACACTACACCTTTTTTTACTTTCCCTTTTATTCACGGCCTCGCCCGCCTTCGCTGCTACTTATTATTCGATCGCCAGCGGGAATTGGACCAGTCCCAATGTTTGGTCTACCACAGGCTGGGGTGGTGCCGCGTCCAGTTCTTATCCCGGGCAGCTCGCCGCGGGTGACATGGTCTTCATTAGCGGCTATACAATAAATATCCTCTCAACGCCTGCATACGTTCTCAATAAGATCGAGCTGAACCAGTTCAATTCTTTTTCACTTCTCGATACAAAGCTGCAGGTGGGCGGTTCTTCGATACTTACTTGTACTTCCTTCCTGATGCTTGATAATAATGTGGACAGCCATATGGAACTGGATGTATACGCTGGAGGACAGATGGTGGTAAGCGGCCTGGCACAGGTGACCAGGAGCATTACCAACGCCAAAGACAAGCGGATGTCGATCCGTGTAGCGAATCCGAACTCTAAATTGACCGTAAACGCGTTGAACTATTTTTACGGTCGTGCAATGGCCAACGAGACCGCCGCCAACGAGATATTCGTAGAGGACTTTGCGCAACTGCTTGTCAACGGTGCTCTTAATGTAACGATGGGAAACAACGATGGCGACAATAATAAGATGGATATCGTGGTACAGAGCAGCGGGAAGATCGATGCCCTTTCCCTGAGCTATGTGCTCAAGAACAGTGATGATGGTGATGATATCATTACGAAGATCACGAACGCCAGCTTCAAAGTGACCGGCACCTGGAACGAAACGATCGACAATACGGCTATTGCTGGTAATTCTATTACTACATCGCTTGATGGAGGAACATTGGAATCAGGTTTCATGAATTGCTATCAGAATGGAGGAGGGGCCGGCGATCTTAGTTTCCTGATAAATAAGGCCAGCATTGGCATCGCTTCTGTCTTTAAAGTGAATGGCGATCTTAATTTCTCTCACAGCGATGGCGATAACATGGTGTTTGAAACAAATAAGAATTGCACCGCTATCATTACAGGAAGTTTCATAACCACTGTTACTTCCGGTTCTAACGGGGATGTGGTGCTTATGGACCTCAATGGAGGCACGGTGCAGATCGATAACCTGCTGAAGTCGACTGTGGTGTCCAACAACAATTATTTCAAGATACTTATCGATGGAGCAGCTGTGACCGTAAAAGGGATCCAGTTCGAACAGCAGGGAGTTGGCACCGGAGATATGCAGATCTACCTTAACAGCAGTTCAGGTACCACGCCTACACTCCTTACTGTTGGAATATTAGGGATCAATTTTATAGATAATGGCGGCGACAATATGGACATCGTATTGTGGCACAACTCGAAAGTAACGGTGAATGGGAATGTGTTGTTCAATAACAACGCGGCCAGCGGCAACGACCGCATGATGGTTAGGCTCAATGGGGGAGGAGTCTTGCCTGTATTTGAGGTGACAGGAAATTTTTTTGGTAATCTTAATACGGGAACCACAGTCAATGATCAGGTGTGCATCGATATTAACGACGGCACTTTTAAATGCAATGGGAACCTGACGCTCACAACCGCTCCTGCCTGCCTTGCCGGTTCGCATTGCTTTATAGAAGTGGATGTCAATTCCTCCACGTTGAATGTTATTGGTAACGTAAAGCTCGATCACCAGGGTGGTGGCACTACCTCCAACGATTATATCTATGTAGGCCTCTTGGGTTCTTCCAATTTTACAGCCGGCTCGCTCACACTTAACGGTCAGGGTGGAAATTTTACGCACCTTAAAGTGTATAATTCATCGATCGTAAAGGTGAATGGAAACATTAACCTTTCGGCTTCTGCCGCCGGAAAAGTGCTCATCGAGCTCAACCAGTTCGCTATTCTGCAAATACTCGGGAGTTTCATTCGGGGTACTCCAAGATATGGATCTCTCAAAACCGGCATCAACACCACAGTGATCTATAGCGGTGCTTCCAACCAGCAAACCATTGCGGGAGATGCAGGGGCGGGAGGCGACAGCTTTCTTTATTATAACGTTACTATCTCTAATACCTATAGTGTTAAGCCGCAGCTCATCATGACCGTGGCCGAAGGTAACGCCACCATTAATTCGGGAGGCGGCCTTAGCCTTACGCAGGGAATAGTGAGCTCTAACGCTTCGGCCATGCTGGTGCTGGCCAATAATGCCGGCTCCAATTGGGGAAACCCTTTGAGCTTCGTTGATGGTCCCATTAAAAAGGTTGGTAATATGCCCCTGGCGTATACTTTTCCCGTTGGTAATAACGGGTACTGGGCCAGGCTTGCCATGAATACCTACGCCAATTTCGGTCCCACCACCGAGTTTGTATGCAGCTACCACGATGCGCCTTCGCCAAACAATACTCCTTTGTTCATGGGAAACACCAAAGGCCCTGCGCTCAACCATGTTAGTTATGTTGAATACTGGGACCTTCAGCGAACCTTCGATGTAGGTAACGACGCTTCCTGTTTTGTATCGCTTCACTGGGAGAATTCTTCGCGAAGCGTAATAACAAGTGGTGCCGACCTTCGTGTAGCGCATTTCGAATCAACGGGTACCGGCAAATGGGAGAACTATGGAATGGGAGGTATCACTAATGGTTTGAGCGGATGGATCGGTAGTGGAATGCCAATTTCGGTGTTCAGCCCGGTTACCTTCGGCTCTGCCGCCGGTATTAACCCTTTGCCTGTGGAGCTAACAAAGTTCAGTGCCTCCGTGGAAGAGCCTGGTGTACGATTGATATGGGAGACCGCCTCCGAGACCAATAACGACTACTTTACTTTAGAGCGTTCAGATAATGGGAAAGAGTATGACTTGGTGGAGCGCGTGAAAGGCGCGGGCACAAGTTCAGTTTCGCACGGGTATTCAGTGCTCGATCTGCGTCCTTATAGCGGAACGATCTATTACCGTTTGAGGCAAACCGATTTTGATGGACATTACGAATACCCGGGTTTGCTGAGTGTATCAGACCAAACCTTAGACCCCGGCAGCTTCAGGGTATATGATCTTGCGGGAAGGATGTTGCGTGAGGAGAGGAATACAGCTTATGACAAGGATCTCTTGTTGCGCTTTAACTCTCTGCAGCTCCAGCCTGGTTTGTACATCATTTCCCGGCTGGAGAAGGGAAGGTTATTGAATGAGAAGGTATTGATAGGTGGGAAATGAAAAAGCTCCGTCTTAGGTAAACCGAGACGGAGCTTTTTGTGAGGGTAAATTATTTCGACTTCTTAGCTGTCTTTTTTGCGGCTGCTTTCTTGGGGGCTGCTGCTTTTTTAGCAACAGGTTTTTTTGCAGCGGGCTTCTTAGCCGCTGCTGCCTTTTTAACCGGTGCCGCTGTGGTAACAGGCGTTGCTATTTCTGAAACAACTGCAACTGGTACAGGAGCAGTTTCTACTACTTTTTCCACTACTCTTTCTACTGCTTTTATAACAGGTGCTTTTACCACTACTGTCTCAACAACCTTGCGGGCGGTTTTAGGTATGAAAGGCTGGCCAGTGTTCTTCCTGGGCCTGCTTATGCCGTATGATTTTCTCCAGATCTTTCCTTTGCGGCTCTTTCTGTCTCCTTTTCCCATTTTAATTGTGGTTTTAGTTAAACGAATGGCAAATGTAGGAAAAAAACTATTTGCCCTTAAAAAATTCCTGTTCCAGCAATTCGGGCTTGGTAAGGCTGTTCCGGAGCCAGTCCAAAAGCACTTCTTCCTGCTCTTCGGGGCTTAGCTGCCAGGGGATGGTGCTTTTATGCAGTTTTTCCACCAGGGTATGCAGGCAAAGGGCCGCGGAAACCGAAATATTGAAGCTTTCGGTGAAGCCGTACATAGGTATACGGGTGAAGCCATCGGCATGCTCTTTCACAATGTCCGATATCCCTTTTAGTTCGGTGCCGAAAAAGAGACAGGTCCTTTGGTCAAGGGGAAGGTCTTCAATGGAGCAATCGTTGGTATGAGGGGTGGTGGCGATGATACGGTAGCCTTCTCCCTTTAACGCGTTGATGCAGGACATCGTGTTGTCCTCCGCGCCTTTGTACTTGTACATGCTCAGCCATTTGAATGAGCCCAGCGCCACATCGGGGTTCACCGTATAGGTGTTCCTGTTCTCTATTACATGAACATCCTGTATTCCGAAACAGTCGCAGGAGCGGAGCACAGCGCTGGCATTGTGCGGCTGATAAATGTCTTCGAGGGCTACCGCGATATGCCTTGTGCGGAAGCGGATCACTTCGTCGAATTTTTGTCTGCGGTTTTCTGAAACAAATCCGGACAAATACTCGATCAGTTCCTTATGCTTGCTCAAAGCGCTGGGGTCTTTCCGTTCGATTTTGCGGTAAGAAGCGCAAGGCGGTAAAGCAGGCGCGCTCCCACGTTAGCATCCCACTCGTCCTTGCCCGGCGACACTTCGTTAAGATCGAAAGCGATGATCTTTCGTCCGCTCGCCGCCAGCCGTTGCACCAGGTACAATACCTGTTCTGCTTCAAAACCACCGGCAACCGGCGTGCCGGTATTAGGGCACAGCTTGGGGTCAAGGCCATCGATGTCGAAGCTCAGGTAAACCTTATCAGGTAACTGCGAAATGATGTCATCGCAGATGTCGTTCCAGGTATCGCCGTTGTATTGACGGTGTTTGATATCGCGGTCGAAAAAAGTACAAACCCTTCCGCCCGAACCATTGATGATCTTCTCTTCCGCTTCACAATAGTCGCGAATGCCTACCTGAACAAGCTTTTCCACCTTAGCGATCTTCAGCGCGTTGAACATGATGGAGGCATGTGAGTATTCAAAGCCCTCGTAAGCATCCCTCAGGTCGGCGTGCGCGTCGATCTGCAGGATGGCATAGGAGCCATGCTTTTCCGCCAGGGCCCGCATCATGCCCAGCGGAGTGCTGTGGTCGCCGCCAAGCAGCACAGGTATCTTACCAGCGTTGAGGTAATGAAGGACTTTTTCTTTCACCCATGCATTAAGGCCAACACAAGCTTTGTTGACCTCCTGCTGAATGGCCTTCATCTTCTTGTTCTTCGAAGGGCTCTGACCTTTCTCAAGCATCGAGATATAGTTCTCCGCTTTTTTTCTCAGCTGGTCGCTTTGCTGTTTGATCTTTGCCGGAACTTTCTCCATGGCGATGCCTGTCTTCCATGCATCGGGAATATAGGGATCGAAAAGATCGACCTGGAAGGAGGCATTGTAAACAGCTTGCGGACCCTTAGCGGTGCCAGCGCTGTACGATACGGTCACTTCCCAGGGAACGGGAATGATCACCACGTTGGCTTCTTCCGGCGTAAAGGGCAATCCAAAAATGGTATTGCTCCGGTCGCCCAGGTCATTGGGATCGAAATCCTTGATCTTTTCCGCGAGGCCCATACTTAATTGATCTCTCCGGCCCTAACTACTTCCACCCATCTGCCTGGCTTGCGCGCATTGATGGTATTGTCATACATCGCTTCGCAATATACTGTGGGTAAATAGAACCTGCCCACGTAGGCTGCGTTCAGGATGATGCGATAGGTCTTGCTGCGCGCGGGGCTCAGGTCGAAATAAGTATACACCCTGTCGTCGCGGATATCCTGGTAGGTGGGATAATCGCTCTTCACAGGCAATGCGCCTTCGTCCATGCGTGTGTTGTGGATCTCCCAACCCGAAGGGAACACCTGCGA
>JANWJV010000129.1 GCA_025451785.1 Bacteroidia bacterium
GTTTTTTCCGCCCTCCCCCACCCCCTGTCTCCCTGTTTTAAATTTTTTATACCCACCCGGGGGCGG
This sequence comes from Bacteroidia bacterium, assembly GCA_025451785.1. Lineage (GTDB taxonomy): Bacteria > Bacteroidota > Bacteroidia > JANWJV01 > JANWJV01 > JANWJV01. The sequence goes on from JANWJV010000129.1 coordinate 67, forward strand.
GGGGAATACCCCCGCCGCCCCCTTCCCCCCAACCCATGAAACCCCGTCATCCTGAGCGAGTCCCGGCCACGCCGGGACGAGACGAAGGACGCTTGGAACCTGTATTTCCATTCGGTACCTTTGGTTAATGCGTTTAATTGTTTTTTTAATATTCCTGCTCGCTCCATCTATTTGCTCCGCACAGAGCGACTCCATGCAAAATGGCGGATTCCAGGTGCTACCCCTGTATCTCCCTGAAACCCCTCCCGGCATGGTGGTCGTTAAAGGTGGAGAAACAGGTTATGAAAACAAGAGTATCCAAGTAAAAAGTTTCTACGTTTCCGCTTTCCAGGAAACCAACTCCCAGTATAAGGCCTACCTTGATTTTTTAAAGCGCTGCAAACTGTGGGAAAAGTACTCCAAAGCGCTTCCGGATACCCTTTGGTTCAGCCAGCGCTTCACCAAGGAAGAAACCGCATACCTTTCTTGCAACTACCTGCGTAACCCTTTATTCAGTGATTACCCTGTGATGGGCCTTGGCGCAGAACAGATAAGAGAGTATTGTACCTGGAAGAGCGACCGCATGAACGAAATGATCATGATACGCGAAGGCATTCTTGACTACTGGGAGCACGATTCTTCAACTGTAAATGAAATGTTCCATACAGAAGTATATCTCCAGGGGAAATGGACAGGAGTGAACAAGACACCGATCGCTTCACTGCCGGCCAATAATAAAAGCGGAACAAGGAATATAAGGATGGAAGATGGGATCCTTCTTCCACTTTTGAGAGCTCTTGAACCAGAAGAAGCCAGTTTGCTGGCCCAAACACAGGCAGAAATTCCTGTTACTCCCAACGCCTATAGCCAAAAGAAGTCAGACAAAGGCAGGCATTTTTCTCACCTCTTCGTGAGCAAGAAAAAATTCAAGCCGACAGAATTTCAAACTAAGCTAGCCGCAAAAGGATTGAAGCCTGTGTATGAAGGTTATAAGGACATCTACGGCCTCTGGTACCCTTCATCCGATAAAAAAACAGAAGGAGTGCGACTGGCAACTGCTACTAATTATTACAGCAACAGGAGCTTTCCTTATAAAATGAAAAAGGTCAATTCAGGAAAATGATCCCTTCGGATCGCCCGGCTTTAGTTGCCGAACTCGGATATGAACTTGATACGCATTAAACGTACTTCCTCTTCGGTATAGGTATCTTCTCCCAATTCCTTGATGGCCTCGGCAACCGAATCGGTTTGGGCTTCCTTAAAGTAATCGTAAACCTCGCCCTGCTTCTCTTCGTCGATCACCTCGTCAATATAATAACCGATATTCACCCTGGTGCCGGAAGAAACAATACTCTCGATCTCCGAAATAATATCACTAAGGGTAAGGCCCTTGGCATCAGCAAGGTCTTCAAGGCTTAGCTTGCGGTCGATGTTCTGAATAAGGTATACCTTGAGCTGCGACTTGTTCACCACGCTCTTCACCACCATATCCATTGGGCGCTCAATGTCGTTATCCGCTACATATTTCTTTATCAGCTCCACGAAAGGCTTGCCGAACTTCTGTGCTTTGCCTGCTCCTACTCCTGTAATGTGCATCAGCTCCTCCATGTTGATGGGATACTGTATCGCCATCTCTTCGAGAGAAACCTCCTGGAAAATAACATAGGGAGGCAATTTCATCTTCACCGAGGTCTGCTTACAAAGCTCCTTGAGCATCGCGAACAGGGTCTCATCAGCGCCTGTACCGCCCTTCTGCCCGCCGGTGATCACATCGTCATCATCTCCATTCATATTCTCGTAGTCATGGTCCTTGGTGATCATGATCGAGTAGGGCTTATCTAAAAATGCCTTGCCTTCTTTGCTGGCCTTCAGCAGGCCGTAGTTCTCAATGTCTTTACTAAGGAAACCCGAGATGACCGCCTGGCGGACTACTGCGTTCCAGTATTTCTCGGTTTTTTCATCCTCCACTCCCTTGCCAAACAACTCCAGTTCATGGTGCTTGTATGATTTCACAGCCGAGGTCATAGTACCCATCAGCACGTTCACCACGTGACGGGCCTTGAACTTCTCTTTTATCTCTATCACGGTCTCAATGGCCATTGCCACATCGTCCATGCCTTCTACTTTTTGTTTGGGATGCAGACAGTTGTCGCAGCTCGCGCAGCTGTCCTGTTTATAGGTCTCACCGAAATAATGCAACAGTTGTTTCCTGCGGCAGGCCGATGATTCAGCGTAAGAAACGGTTTCGAGCAACAACTGCTTACCGATCTCCTGTTCGGCTACCGGCTTACCCTTCATGAACTTTTCGAGCTTCTGGATATCGTCATAACTATAGAAGGTGACGCAATTTCCTTCGCCCCCGTCGCGGCCGGCACGGCCGGTCTCCTGGTAATAGCCTTCGAGGCTCTTGGGAATATCGTGGTGGATCACAAAACGAACGTCCGGCTTGTCGATGCCCATGCCGAAGGCGATAGTAGCTACGATGACGTCGATCTCTTCCATGAGGAACTTATCCTGGGTATTGGCGCGGGTAACGGCGTCGAGGCCGGCATGATAGGGAAGGGCCTTGATACCGTTCACCTGGAGTGTTTCGGCAAGCTCTTCCACCTTTTTGCGGCTCAAACAATAAATGATGCCTGATTTACCATGCTGGCTCTTCACGTACTTGATGATCTCCTTCATCACATTCTGCTTGGGCCTTACTTCATAATAAAGGTTGGGCCTGTTGAAGGAAGATTTATACACTGCTGCTTTGGCCATGCCCAGGTTCTTCTGGATGTCCTGCTGAACTTTAGGGGTGGCGGTAGCGGTAAGGGCAATGATGGGAACAGTGCCTATCTTTTCGATAATGGGACGAAGGCGGCGGTATTCAGGGCGGAAATCGTGGCCCCATTCGGAGATGCAATGCGCCTCGTCGATGGCGAAGAACGATATCTTGATATCGGTAAGGAACTCGATGTTGTCTTCTTTGGTAAGGGATTCGGGCGCTACGTACAGTAATTTGGTCTTGCCTTCAACGATGTCCTTCTTCACGTTGGCGATCTCGGCCTTGGTAAGGGAAGAGTTAAGGAAGTGCGCGATGCCCTCCTGCTCCTTGGTGCTGAAGCTGCGGAGCGCGTCCACCTGGTTCTTCATGAGCGCGATGAGGGGTGATACAATAATGGCAGTGCCTTCGCTGATAAGCGCGGGTAACTGGTAACAAAGGGACTTACCGCCCCCGGTGGGCATGATCACAAAAGTATCTTTGCCCTGAAGCACATTGTTTATAATGGCTTCTTGCTGCCCTTTGAAACTGTCAAACCCGAAAAACTTCTGTAAATACTCCTGCAGGGAGATATCAACCGCGATCATCAATCTTATAATTTAAATTACCTTTGCAGGGTAAATATATAACAATTATTTCGAACAAATACCAACTTTTTAGGAGATTTTTCTAAATCCCTGTCAAGCCCTGAAATCACCCGACAAAATAAAGAAGATCGCTGTTCAAACCCTCCGGATAGAGGCGGAAAGCGTACGTGCGCTGGAGCATTCCATCAATGCCGATTTCATTGGGAGCGTTGACCTCATCCTGGGAAGCAAAGGGCGTGTGGTGGTGACCGGTATCGGCAAGAGCGCCATCATCGCCAACAAGATCGTAGCCACCCTTAATTCGACCGGAACCCCGGCCATTTTTTTGCATGCCGCCGACGCCATTCACGGCGACATCGGGACCATCCAAAAGAACGACAACATCATATGCCTCTCCAAGAGCGGCAACACCCCTGAGATAAAGGTTTTGGTGCCCCTGCTCAAGAAAGGCGGCAACAAGCTTATCGCCATGACAGGCAATACGGCCTCTTACCTGGCCAAGCAGGCCGATTTTGTTTTGAACTGTACAGTAGAGAAGGAAGCCTGCCCTCACGACCTTGCCCCTACCTCAAGCACCACCGCTCAGCTGGCCATGGGCGACGCGCTGGCCGTTTGTCTTTTGGAATGCCGCGACTTCAGTAAAGAAGACTTCGCGCGCTTCCATCCGGGTGGAGCCCTTGGCAAAAAGCTTTACCTGAAGGTGGAAGACATCAGCAGCCAAAACCAAAAGCCGCAGGTGAAACCAGGCGACAGCATTCGTGCGGTCATCATGGAGATATCCTCTAAGCGTCTCGGAGCCACAGCTGTGGTGGAGAATGGTAAGCTGGCGGGTGTTATTACCGATGGTGACCTGAGGAGGATGCTCGAAAAACCCGGTGATACAAGCAAGTTGAAAGCTTCTTCCATCATGAACAAAAATCCAAAGACGATAGAAGAAGGTGAATTGGCGGTAAATGCCATGAAATTTATGGAACAATACAGCATCACACAATTGATCGTTACCAATAAAGGCAAGTACAGCGGGTTCATTCATCTCCACGACCTTATCAAAGAGGGCATCCTCTGAACCATTCCCGGCATCCATGACAGCCCTCAGCATTATTGTTCCGGCCTATAACGAAGAGAAAGCGCTGCAGCAGCATTTGCCCTCATGGCTTGACTTCTGCGGCAAGAACAATTTCAAACTTATTATTGTTGACGACGGATCAAAGGACGGTACCTCGAAGGTATTAGGCGCTGTTCAAGATCCTTGTTTCAGCTTTATCAGGAATAAAGTAAACAAGGGCTATGGCGGCGCGATAAAAACCGGCATCGAAGCGGCGGACAGCAAATACGTGGTAACGATGGATGCCGACGGGCAGCATTACCTCGAGGACATTGAAAAATTATACAAAGAGATCACAGCGAAAGATGCTGATATGGTAGTTGGCAACCGTGGCAATAGAGCTTCGGGGCTTTACCGGAGGTTAGGAAAATGGATGATACGCACTATCGCAAGAATATTAATGCCGCTCCCTATTAAAGACATTAATTCAGGAATGAAGATCTGCAACACTTCGCTTGCCAAGAAATACATCCGCCTTTGTCCCGACTCGATGGCTTACAGCGATACCATTGCCCTGGTGTTCATTAGTCAAAAACATTTGGTGCTTGAAACACCCATACAAGTGAGAGAGCGTACTTCTGGTAAGAGCACCATTAGTACCCGAACGGCTTTCGAAACCATAAGCGAGATCATAAATATTGTAGTGCTCTTTAACCCCACCCGCATTTTCTTTTCTCTTGCCTTCCTCTTTATCCTTGCCGGCATTGGCTGGGGGATCCCTATCGTGCTTCTTGGAAAAGGCGTGAGCGTTGGCGCGATGCTTGGCATCGTAACAGGAATTATTTTCTTTTTCCTGGGACTCATCGCCGGCCAGCTGAGCATGATGAGACGCGAGAACCTGAAGTAGCTCTCTTTTGCCTACCGCCTACTTGTTTAATTGGCTTTTCGCCCAGGCCAAATTATTCTTAGCCAACTGAAAATCAGGGTTGATGGCCAACGCCTTTTCACAGGCTTTTATCTCCTCCTCCCATTGCCTTAGCTCTCCATAAGCCGCCGCAATGTTATTCCAGGCCAGCTCACTGCGCGGGTTTAGCTCCGTCGCTTTTCTGAATGCATCTATGGATCGGGCAAACTCCTTGTTGCTGTAAAGGTCGATGCCCAGCTGGAGAAAGGTATCATAGGAGGGGTTCTTCTCGGCATTGGCGATGCTTTGATCCAACGTATTGGTGGAGCTCGGCACTATGACCGGCGAAACGGGGGCCACCTGGCTGGATGCCGGCCGCTCTTCTATAAGAAGAAAATAAGCCGGGAAGAAGATAAGCACGAGCAGAACCAGTGTAAGATAGTTTGGTTTGAGCGGTGACGTATTTTTATTTCCTGTTTCGTTCATGAATTACGGCGGCTGAATTTTAGCCTCTTAAGGTCAAATTTATAAAAATAGAGTACGGCCAGCAGAATGCAGCCGAGAAGGACAATGAACTGCAGCTGCCACATTTCCTTCGACATCCAGGGCCCAAGGTTCATGAAGAACTTCTGGTTGGGAAAATCCATGGTGCCGGCAGCATCGAGCCCGCCATTGATATCGTAGCCAATGCGAAGCCAGGCCCTGCTAAGCACAAGGCTTAGCACCGCAACAATGCCTGTGAACCATGAAGGGAGCGTTTGTTTGTCGAGCACCCTGAGCACAAGCACCGCCAGCCAGGGAAAAAGACAGATCAGTCGTCGTGACTCGTTGATGTTGCCGAAAAGATAAAAGGCCAGGAGCACCGAAAGCATGAGTCCTGGTCCGAAGGCAAAAGCTTCCCTGCAAAAGGACCTCCAGAACACGATCATAAGAACGATGACGAGCCCGAAGAAGAACGCATGCGCCGAAGGCGCGATGAGCGGCTCGGTAAGCCCTTGCAGCGTGGTGGAACGAAGTATGTCGGCAGTGCCGAAACCATCGCCCTGCACATTCCGGTAGTTGATCTTATGTGAAACAAGTAGTACACATAGGAGAAGGAAAAAACAAAGAAGGATGCGATTGATGCTGAGTTTTCTAAGCCAGTAAGAGGCCCTGAAAAGTTCGGCGTTATTAAGCAAGGCCGGGAGGAACCAATAGAGAATACCTATACCCGCAATGCTGAACCAAAGCAGGCCCTGATCAAGCTTCAGTGTATTCTCCATTTCAGAAACAACCCCTTGCGAAAAGATGTAATAATAAACGCAGGCCCCGATAAAGAGAACGGAAACAATGGACAAGAGGCGCTGTATCGATGTGCCAGCGGGTCTTACCTCTTCGCGCTGCGATGGAAAGGCAAGCAATACCAGTCCAAGGTAAAAGAGAAGAGGCTGGGTGAAGGCACCGATCAGCGTGACAAGCACCATGTTCAGTTCCTGTCCTTTAAGATAGAAATAGAGCAGCAGCACCCCGAGGCAGAAGGCAGCGGCATCAGTAAGCACCGGGTAATAAAAAATGAACTTCAGGAAGGCATGATTGAAAATGATCAGCACAAAACCCAGCACTTGAGTACGAAGTGACAATCCAAGGTGCAGAAATATCTTCTTCAGAAAGAAAAGACCAGTAACTATACAGAGGAGGTTGAATAGGCCGAAAGCCAAAACAATATTGTCGGGACTGAAAGCGACGCCGAAGACACTGAAGATGCCGTGCAGTAAGGTGGAAGGAAATATCCTCATCACCCGGTACGAATCGATGGCGGCGCTGGAGTCGAGGCCGATCATAATATCAGCGTACCGGAGCCCATCCCAGCCAAGGCCATCGTTCACAGGAAGCTTTTCACCCAAGGCAATGTAAGCAATGCCCCATACCAGGTACAGCACAGGAAAGAAAAAAGGAGAATCGAGGGCTTTGCGGAGCATCAAGGCTTCTGTTTTTGTTCCGCCTTTTTTTGTTCGGCCCAGGCGAGGTTGTTCTTCGCCAGCTGGTTAGACGGGTTGAACTGCACCGCCTTCTTCCCTGCCTCTATCGCCTTGTCCCATTGACCAAGCATGTTATATGCCGAACAGATATTGTTATACGCGGGATCGTAATCGGGCTTCAACTTCACAGCGTCCTCAGCGGCCCTGATGCTGTTCTCATATTCACCCGCCTCATAAAACCGAAGGCTAAGGTCGAGGTAGTTCTCGGGCGTAGGCTCGTTGCCTGCTTTGATGATGGCCTGGTCGAGGCGCGACTTACCGTTCTTTGCTGCCTCGAGGTAATAAATGGCGCGTTCGTCGCCGGGGTTGAGGCGCTGTGTTTCCTCCGCCAGCTGTTTCAACTGTTCGAACTCACCAAGATCGAAATAGATGTTCATGAGCAGGTGCCTCGCGTTGAGGTGTGCCGGCGAAAGTTCCAGCGCCTTCTTAACAAGAGGCAGCGACTCTTCAAATCTCTTCGTGTTATAGAGAAAACGCCCGTAGTAATAATAGGGCTCAGGATACACCGCGCCAAAAGCGACACCGTTCTTGAAATAACTTTCCGCCTCTTCAGGGTGCGCGGTAGCTTCTTTAAGCACACCCAGGTTGATATGGATGTACGAATAGCGCGGCCAGAGCGCGAGCGCCTCGGTAAAATATTTTTCAGCACCGGTATAATCAGCGCGCAGCATCAACACCAATCCATAGTTCATCAGTCCGCGTGCGTTCTTCGGACTTTTTTTGGTCACATCGAACCACAACGATTCTTCCGATCGCCATACTTCATTGCGAACCACAGTACCCCAGGCATAGGCGCTTAAAGCAAGTACCGTAACCGCCGCTAAGGATGCATTAACGACCGTTTTGGATAGGTCCTTACTTGCTTTTTCAAGCAACAGCCAAGTACCCCAGCAGGCGCTGATGGCAAGGCCGATGTAGGGAAAGAACACGCGGTGGTCGTTGAGCACTTCGGCCAAAGGCACCAGGCTGGTAGGGGCAAGCGCGATGAAAAACCAGAGGATACCGAAAGCGATGGGCCTGCCTTTTTCTTTGTTGGAAGATACCCAGGCCACAACAATGAGAAAGATGACGAAGAGGAACCCGAGGATGGCCCGTATGTTCATGATAGAATCCAGTGGTGTCCAGTCGGAGTCGGCACTCAGGTGCAGGGGCAGGAAAAAGCTAACGAAGTAATGGATGATCACATAAGGCTGTGTGATGAGGTAGTTGAAAGGAGAATCTGAGCCTGCGATCCAGGTGGCGGGCTCCATCATGCGTGTAAAAAGGAACATGAAGATACAGAACACAAAAGCAGGCCAGGTAGCTTTCAATACCGGGAGAAACTCGGCACCTCCCTCCTTTTTAAACAAAGCTCCAATACCCGATCTCTTCTCAAAAAAACAGATGTACAGGAACAGCAAAGGAGCGAACATCACCGCTGGCGGCTTGGCGAGCGCGCCGATACCGACAGGGATAAGGTACAGAAACCACTTCCTGCAAAAGGGCGAATACATATACATCACAAAGGCAAGCAAGACAAAGAAGGTGGAAAGGGAATCGGAACGGGCGATGATATAATTAATGGTTTCGGCATTCGCGGGATGCAGCAGGTACCAGGCGCTGGCGATGAGCGCGATCCAGTAGCTTGTTTTTTCATTTGCGGCAAAGCGGAACAGCTTATACAGCACGAAGAACATCAGCAACCCCTGAAGCAAAAAGAAAATGAAAGTGGAAAGGTGGAAGTATTTTACGTTGCGCAGCTCACCGGCCAGCCAGTAATCAATGGCCAGCGTGGTGCTTACCAGCGGACGGTAGCTTTGGTTGGTAGGAAGCGAGCTGAAGGTGGTGCCGTCAGTAAAGAACTTCGGGATATTGCTCAGGTCCCTGATGTACACATTGTTTACAATGGTGTGGGAGTCGTCGAAGTGATAACCGTTCTCGAAGTGGTTCCAGTAGGTGGCCACCACCGCCCCCAGGACCAGCAATGGAAGAACAAAAACCCGTACTAACATGTTCATCAGGGACGACCTTTTCTAAAGCTAAAAATATACATAATTCTCTTACCTTTGGCGGCCCCTGCGCATCCTGCGCCGAGGGGTAAAGCACATGGCAGAAACAGGCAAAAAGAGCGGCTCCGACATGTCGTTCCTCGAGCACCTGGAAGCACTCAGGTGGCACCTGATGCGTTCGGCGGTGGTGATCCTTGCCATCGCGGTGACCCTCTTCTGCTACGACAGTTTCGTTTTCGGCAAGGTGATCTTCGGGCCCATCAAAGCCGACTTCCTCACCTATCGCGCGCTGTGTAAGGTATCGCACCTAATGGGACTTGCCGACGGGCTTTGCATCACCAATATGCCTATCCAGAAATTTTACAACACCAGCCTCACCGGCCAGTTCGGCATGCACATGTGGGTATCGTTCGTAGGCGGCATCGTGCTGGGATTTCCTTACCTGCTGTGGGAGCTATGGCGTTTCATCCGGCCCGCCCTTCACACCAGGGAACAAAAGAACACCCGCGGTTTTGTTTTTTTTGCTTCCCTCCTTTTCATCACCGGCATCCTCTTCAGTTATTTTGTGATCGTACCTCTAACGGTGTTGTTCCTCGGCGGCTATTATGTGGGCGACCACGATGTGGAGAACATCATCACCATGGATTCTTATATCTCAAACGTAACCACCCTAACGCTCATCACAGGCATTGTATTCGAACTGCCCATCCTTGTTTTCTTTCTTACCAAGTTCGGCATTATGAGCCCCACCTTCATGCGAAAGTATCGCAAACACGCGGTGGTAGTGATCCTCATCGCGGCGGCGCTCATCACACCTTCGTCTGACGTAGCCACGCAACTGGTGGTAGCGTTCCCGCTCTACCTCCTGTACGAGGTCAGCATTTTTGTTTCTAAGTACGTGGTGAAGAAACAGCAGGCGGCCGCCTGATCACTTCAATACCAGGTTGGCATTGCCGATGTTCTGCCCGTCAGAATAGATCTCGATGATGTATTTGCCCGGCACAAAACTGTCCTTAGCGCCTTCGGCATACATGATCATGCTCATCTCCTCGTTATGGTAATTGGCATCCTGCTTGCCGGCATAAAAGCCGCGCGATCCGCCGAACTTGAACATGTAGCTTTCGTCCATTGACCTGGCCATCTCCTTTCCATCGGGCGTAAGCACACGCAGGTAAAAATCACGGTCGCCCTTTTTAGCGATCCTGTTCTCGGCCAGGGTAAAGCTCACTTTCAGTTTTTCGGTCTTCGATGCCTTATCGGTCTCCAGTTCTTTCTTTCCGCCCGATTTATAACGTACACCTTTAACGGTCATCGCGGTGGCCTTGAGGATAGAGCCCACATCGATCACGCCTAAAAGATCCTGTTTCTCCTTGTTAAGCTGAGCGGTCTTGTCCTTTTCGTTGCCCAGCTCCACCTTTATCTGGTTCTTCTCCACTACCAGGTTCTTATTGAGGGTATTGAGTGAATCGATGGTAACAATATAACCTTTCATGATCTTGCGGAGGGTATCGGTCTCTTTGCGCAGCCTGGCGATCATATAGGCATCGCCTTTGTGCTTCTCGGCCTGTTTGATAAGCTCCTCGATCTCCGCTTTCTTAACTTCCAGCTCAGCTTGTATCTTCTTATCGGTAGTGCGCAGGTTCTCGTATTCCTGTTTCAGCTGCTCCAGGTTCTCCTTCACGTTATCACGCTCCACGATCACATGTTCTTTCTCTACGATCACCATGGCGGTTTGGTCCTTCTGGCTCCACCACATCCAGGCAAGCCAGCCATTGCTGCAAAGGAGCAGAATGATGATGGTGATATAAATGCCGTCGCGCTTCGGCCTTCCAGCCTGATCCGGGTTTTCCATGCTGATATCCTGTTAGGAAAAAAGGTAATTTTACCTATACAAAGGTAGCAAATTGCGGGGCAGGAACTTTCCCACTGTTTTATTTTATCAACAAGGAAAGGCTGAAAAATGCTTCGTGACTTCATAGCGCTCATCTATCCCCGGGTTTGTATGGCTTGCGGCAACAGCCTGTACAGCGGCGAAAAATGCGTCTGCACCTTTTGCACTTTTCACCTTCCGCGCACCCATTTTCATATGCAGGACGATAACCCTGTGGCAAGGATCTTTTGGGGAAGACTGAACGTACGGTCGGCGGCATCCTTTTATTATTTCGGAAAGGAAGGAAGGGTGCAACGGCTCATCCACCAGCTGAAATACAAAGGGCAGCAGGAGATCGGCACCGTGCTGGGAAGGATGTATGGCGCGGAGCTGATGGAATCCAGCCTCTTTCGCTCTGTCGATCGTGTTATCCCAGTGCCATTGCACAAGCAGAAGCTGAAAAAGCGCGGCTATAACCAAAGCGAGCTCTTTGCCCGCGGACTGGCGGAAAGCATGAGCATTGAATGTGATAGTTCTTCGGTACTGAGAAGAACCGCTTCTGAAAGTCAAACAAGGAAAGGTCGTTACAAAAGATGGGAGAACGTAGAATCGGTATTCAGTATAAAGGACCCCTCGGCATTGGAGAATAAACACTTGCTGCTGGTCGACGATGTAATCACCACCGGGGCCACGATGGAAGCTTGTGCGTCAAAAATATTGGAGATAAAAGGAGTGAGCCTCAGCCTGGCCAGCATCGCCTACGCACAGATCTAATCCTTAAAGTACATACCAATGCTCACGCCGCCTTCGGGGGCGATCTTACCTGTCTTATAATAGTATTTCATACCCGCATGAGGTTTCGCGTAAATGCGATTGCTTAAAGGGAACATAAAGCTGCTGCCGATCTCACCGGTAACATAGAACTCTTCTTTCGATGGGTCGCTGTGGTCAAGATAGTCGGCACATAGCGGGTTCAGGTAATGCACCATTTCCAATTTCTTCCCGATCGGTGTACTTACGGTAACCCCTTCGGGGACAAAGAACATGATCACGCCCAGGGCCTCCAGGAATCCGGAGCCTAAACCATCGCCCACCTGGCCTAGTAACCAGCCGCCGGCTGTTCCCCCCAGGCTGCCCCGGTAATAAAAGCGCCGGTCAGAAGAACTGCCCAGCGCGAAACGGTAATTGAGACCCATGTGTTTACCAACCGGAACGTTGAAGCCAATGCCGAAAGCGGTAGTGCTGAAATTGCTGTTCCTCACGTGTTCGGCGACAAGCAAAACACTACCCCTTCGTCCCTCTTTAGGGATATTGACATGAACCGAACCGGTGCTGTCCTTTTGGATGACCTTAGTGGTATCCTGGGCGAAGCAAGGAACAAAGAAGAGGGAAAGTAAGAGGGTGCAGGTGCTGTTTTTCATAGAATTCAGTGCCCCGCATCACAAAGAGCGAGCCAGTTTTTGCATCATAAAGGCTATCTTTGTTCGTTCATTAAAGAAAATGGCCGAGTCGATCATACTTAGCGGAACCAGCAAAAAGGAAAAATACGAAAGCCTGCTGCCACAGGTACAAGCCCTCTGTGAAGGGGAGCCCGACCTTATCGCCAATATTGCCAACATTATGGCGGCACTTAAGCAGGGCATGAACTTTTATTGGGTGGGAACCTATTTTGTGAAAGGAAATGAACTGGTGCTTGGGCCATTCCAGGGACCGGTGGCCTGCACGCGCATCGCGAAAGGGAAAGGGGTGTGTGGAGCGGTATGGGAAAAGAAGCAAACGATCCTGGTTCCTGATGTGGACCAGTTTCCCGGGCACATTGCCTGCAGCAGCGCTTCCAGGTCGGAGATCGTACTGCCCTGCCTCGATAAGAAGGGCGAGGTGTTTGCGGTGATCGATGTGGACAGCGACCAATTGAACGACTTTGACGAGACTGATAAGATCTATCTTCAGAAAATAGCAGCCCTGGTAGAGAAATTGAATGCGTAATCCCCTGTTCCTTTCTGTTATTGCAGCTGTTTTGCTGTATTCCTGCGCGCAGGTAGTAAGCCCCAATGGCGGCGCCAAGGATACCACTCCACCGAAAGCGCTCAAGTATTCCCCCGACAGTGGAGCTGTTAATTTCAATTCGAAGTCCGTTATCATCAGCTTCAATGAATACATCCAGCTGGGCGATCTCAACTCGCAATTGATCATTTCGCCCCCCATGGAAAAGGCGCCGGAGATCAAAGTAAAGAACAAGGACCTGATCATCAACTTCAGGGATTCGCTTAAGAAGAACACTACCTATACCATCAATTTCGGAACAGCCCTGCAAGACATCACAGAGAACAATGCCGCTGAAAATTTTCAATATGTATTTTCTACCGGATCATATCTCGACTCGCTTTCGCTCAGCGGCCGGGTGATGGAAGCCTTCGACGGCAAGACCGACAAGGGAGTTTTGGTAATGCTGTATCGCGACATGGGCGATTCAGTACCGATGAAAAAACTGCCAGACTATTTCGGCAAGACCAAAGGCGACGGCACTTACAAGATCAATAATATCCGCGCGGGCTCATACAAAGCTTTTGCGCTGAAGGATGCCAATGCCGATTATAGATACAATGTGCAGGAGGAACTGATCGCTTTCGCAGATAGGCCTATTGACATTCAGAAGAGCACAACACTCGACTTCAAACTCTTTAAGGAAATCCCCTCGAAACAATTCTTAAAAAAATCGAGCGCGGTGGATTATGGGCATTTGCTGTTCGTGTTCAACAGGCCGGTGGATAAACTGGAGATCAACCCGATAGGGTTTATGTCGAAGAAGGAATGGAAGCTGGAAGAATGGAACGAAGTAAAGGATACCATGCACCTCTGGCTGATAGATGTTGGCGTGGAATCGTTGAAGCTGGAGCTGAAGGACAATGGGAAAGTGATCGATACAGCGGATATACGTTTGATAAAAAGAGAGGCAGCGGAAAAAGCAACGAGGGGAAAAATGGCATTGGTAAACACAAGCGCCACAAGCTTTGAACGAAACACCGAATCATTTGAAACCATTCCGCTGGTCTTCAATCGTCCGCTTAAAAATGCTCCGGCAAAGCTGGAGAAAGAGCAGTTTATACTTAAGGATTCGCTTTCTAAGAAGCTGGCTTATGTGGATATGGTGCAGGAAGCCCCCAGGCGATACAAACTGTACCTGGTTAGTATCGATACCGTTTATATAGAAAAGAACAAGGCACTTGTGAAAACACCCGTGAAGCTCAATGGGTTCAAAACACCCGGAAATTATTCGGTTTACATAAAGCCCAAAACCTTCAGCGACATTTATGACTTCGCGAGCGACAGCATTAAGCTGGAAATAAAAGTGTTGGAAGATAAAGCCTATGGTACCTTGAAACTAAAGATCAGCAACCCGAGAGCCAATACACTCATCCAGCTGCTTCGCGAGGATGGCTCCATCGCTTACCAGGAGTACAACATAGA
>JANWJV010000130.1 GCA_025451785.1 Bacteroidia bacterium
ATCTGATGTGACCAATATCATCCTTTGTCCCTATACAAGCCTTACTGCCAGCGTTCCTTTGTGTCGTAAAACAAACATAATCTACGACGGATGAAAACGCAACACCTGGTGAGCAGTGAGCCCAAGGCCAACAGCGCACCGAGAAGCAACAGGGCCCCTTTCCTAAAAAGGGAGAACAACGAAATGCTCAGGAACGAGCTGGATTTCTGGGAAAAAAACATCAACAGCATTCTTGTTTACCGAAAAACCTCCCCCGAAATACCGAAAAGCAGGATCGTGAAACGCCTGCTGAACAATCTTAACCAAAACCGCGACTATTACGCCATCCGCAAGCGAATGAAAAAGCTGAAGAAGCACATGGAGGTGAAGAGCGGTGTTATCGATCTTTACGGTACGTATGTGGAACTGCCACTAAGCCTTATGGGATCGGTAATAACGGTAATGAGCTTATTGTCGCATTTAGGCTGAAGCGAGACTTGCTCTGCTTTAGCTTTCCTGGCCCCGCCCCGTAAGGCGGGGTTTTATTTTTCAGGAGGCATAATCAGCCAGGTACTCAAACCTTGGCATCAGCTTGCCGTCTTTGCAAATGCTCGCGCGGTCGATAAGGTTATCCTCATCCTTTACCAAAAGGGCCGGCAATACCTTTTCGATCAATTCCTTTCCGAAATCTTCCGAAGCATCGCGAGGCAGTTCACAAGGTAGATTGTCGATGGCCATTACGGTGATGGTATCATTGGAAAAAGCGGAGCCTTCTTTTTCAGTATTGGGATTGTATCCGTAAAATGGATCGGTGATAACGGAGGGGCGGGTAGTGGAGGGGATGGACCCGTTCATATCGCAGGTAACATCCGCTATCACGCTGATGCGGAACTCAGGCGAGCGCATGTCTTCCTTGCTGAAAAGTTTCGGCGCTTTCGGGTTCCAGAAAGAGCAATGGATCAACAGGTCGCAGTGCTTTGTGTACTTCCCAAATGTGGAACGGAACTCTTCAGGATGTGTATAAAAGCGATTGGTATCCCAGGCCGAACCATCCTTGGTCTCGTTGTAATTGGGAGAATGCAGTTGCGAATAAGTTGCTTCCCTGTACGAGTAATTGGAGAATTCAAATGGCGTGATACGGCGTAAATGCAAGGCGCCTAATAGTTCGATGGCGCCATTTGCAACCCTTCCGTTTCCGGTAACGATCACTTTGATGTTCGGAAGCCGCACTTTACGGAACTCCTCTTTCATCTCCTGTTTGTCGTGACAAAGATTGGCCGGTTTAAGCTCAAAGAGATTGTACTTCTTACCATAACCAAGTATGCCATTGTAAGCGCCCACCAAGCCGGCATAATGTCCAAAGCCGATGATGCGGTTGAAGGTAGCATCGGTCAAACACTCGTAGTCGATCATCTGGATGTTCTTCTCGAGCATTGCCTGCATCAATGTCCTGTTGTGCGGTTGTTTCTTAACAGTATGTGAGAAGAATAGATATTTCTTTCCGGGGATCAGGTCTTTTACAGGAACCTCCTTAATGCCCATGAGAATATCGCAATGGCTGATGTCCTCTTTCATTTGAACGCCCGCCGCCTGGTATTCGGCGTTGGTATAGCTTCGCCAGTCGCTGGGCTGCACAAAGAGCTCAACGTTCTTGAATTGCGAAACAATTGCCTTGCATTGTTCAGGAGTAAAGGGCACGCGCTTATCGCGCGGCATTTTTCCTTCACGCAGGATTCCTATTCGGGTCATAGATGTGGAGCTGGAGGGAGTTGAACCCTCGTCCAAACAAGGGATTCATATGCTTTCTACATGTGTAGCTGATCTTTGGTTTTCGATAAGCTTTGGCAGATCTGCACGCCATCAGCTCACTTAGCTCCTTTATCTCGCCTGAAGCCGGAGCTTCTTCAGACTATCCAGTCATTTGCGATGCCTGGCCCGGGACGCCGATAGGAGAAGCTTCCCGGCAGACATTGCTAGTTAGTACTTAGTACTAAGCAGCAAGGGCGTAGTTAGACTCGCCGTTCGAAATTTGAGAATTAGGATTAACGTGCCATATTCACAACACACGACATGCTTACACATCAATCGCACTCGCTGTCAAAACCTGTCAGCCCCATGATTGATCGTAAAAATTCTGATCAAAGAACGATGGCACAAAGGTACGAAATTAAGGTTCCGAATTGGAGATGCTTAGCGCAGCAGCGTAATATTCCCTTTCTTCACAAAAGGTTCTCCGTTCTTATTGGTGGCGCTTATGTAATAGTCGAACACCGCCGCGTTCTGCGTGCTGCCTTTATACGAGCCGTCCCAGGCTTTTGTGGGGTCCTCGCTTTCAAAAACCCTTTCGCCCCAGCGGTTGTAGATGATCAATACAAAAGAGCTCACGCAATCTTTCCAGCCGTTCAACACGAACAGATCGTTGTGTCCGTCTCCATTGGGCGAGAAGGCGCTGGGCACAGCAAGCTCTTCGTTGCCCGGACAATTGGTCTCTACGAAAATAGTTACGCAGGCAGTGGCGGTGCAGCCGTTAACATCGCTGACAGTAACACAATATTGCGTTGTGATAGTAGGGGAGGCTGTTGGGTTCTGACAATTGGTACAGCTTAAACCGGTAGAGGGACTCCAGGTATAGGTACCTCCGCCGCTGCCATTCAACGTTGTGCTTTGGCCTTGCTGGATGATAGTGGCGGTAGCAGTAGCAGTGGCAGTGGGTCCTCCATTACTTCCTACTGCTGTTGCTGCAGTTTTTGTGCAGCCATTATTATCTGTAACCAAAACTGTATACGATCCCGCGCTCAGCCCTGTTGCTGTTGCTGTTGTTTGCCCACTGCTCCAGGAATAGGTGTAGGCACCCGTTCCGCCGGTAGCCGTAACCGACACAGTTCCATCAATGCCATTACAACTTGCATTGCTGCTGCCTATTGCCGCTGCCACTGCCACTGGCTGGGTGATATTCACTGTTGTAATGCCCACGCAGCCATTCGTGTCGGTAATTGTAATGGTATACATTCCCGCGCTCAATCCTGTCGCTGTCGCTGTTGTTTGACCGTTGTTCCATGAATAGGTATATGGCGAGGTGCCGCCAGCGATACTCGATGTCGCGTTTCCGGTTGTTCCGCCATTACAAAGGATATTAGTGCTTGAAGTTATGCTCGCTGTTCCGCCTCCGCTACTCCCTACTGTTGCTGTTGCTGTCTTCGTACAGCCGTTGTTGTCTGTTATGGTTATGGTATAAGTTCCCGCACTCAGCCCCGTTGCTGTTGCTGTGGTGGTTGCATTGTTCCAGGAATAGGTATAGGCACCTGTTCCGCCGCTGGCCGTCACGGAAGTACTTCCAGTGCTCCCTCCGCAGTTCGTGGTACTGCTTCCTGTTGCTGCTGCTATAGAATTCGGTTGGGTAACAGTCACTGATTTGGTACTGGTACAGCCATTACTATCTGTGACGGTTACGGTATAGGTTCCCGCGCTCAGGCCTGTCGCTCCTGCTGTTGTTTGCCCATTGCTCCATGCATAAGTATACGGGGAAGTACCACCGGCACTGCTCGATGTCGCGCTCCCTGTCGCGGCGCCATTACAAAGGATATTCGTACTGGAAGCAATGCTTGCCGTTGGACCGGGTTGGCTTACCACCGAAACTGTGCTGCTCGTTGAACAACCATTGGCATCGCTGATCGTTACGGTATAAGTTCCTGTACTAAGTCCTGTCGCCGTTTGCGAAGTTTGCCCGGTGTTCCAGGAATAAGTATAAGAGCCTGTTCCGCCAGTGGCGCTTGCGGTGGCCGAACCACTGTTGGTGCCGCAGCCTGAGGCGTTAGCGAACGCGGAAGCTGAGTTATATTTGGGATGTATCGTTACCAGGCAAGCGCCCGCGCTCGCACTGTCGCCATTGGCATCGTAAACCATGCAAGTGTACACGGTAGAAGTTGTAGGACAAACCGTATATACGCCCGGGCCGTTGCCGATGTTGGGAGTCCAGTTATAAGTGTACGGCGTTGTTCCTCCATTGGCCACTACCTGTACTGTTTGGCAATTGCCCAAACACATTTTGGTGCAGGCGCCCTGGATCTGCGCGGTGAGTGCGATACAATTGATCACGGTTACCGAAGCGGTAGTTGAATCTTTACTGCCGGTACAATTGGTCACCACCAGTTTTACTGTATAGGTGCCCGCGGTGTTGAATACATGGTTGGGGTTGATAAGGGTTGATACGTTGTTGGCTCCCGAAGAAGGATCGCCAAAGTTCCAGGCGTAAGATTTTATTTCGTTACATCCTGCCGTGCTTGTATTGGTAAAGCTCACGTTGGCAGGAGCACAGGCGTTATTAGGATTAAAGGTGAAGGAGGCGGCAGGCTTGTCAGGCACATAGCGCCACAGGTCGTTAAAGCGATTGCTGATGGTATTGTCGAATCCTCCGAAGAGCCAGAAATTATTGTTAAGGTCCTTCCAGCCAATGGCGCCGCCGCGTGAGCCCGGTACATTGGTGGCCGCTGAAACTCCCTGTGTGCCATAATTACCCAATTGGTTAGCGGCGTTCGCGCCGCTAACCCAGGTCCAGCGGCTCGTCACCGGGTTGTATCGCCACAGGTCGTTATAGGTAACAAATCCTCCGAAGATCCAGAAGTTGCCGCATTGGTCGGTCCAGCGTGTGCGGTTCTCTGCTCTTCCGCCATGCATATTGCTGGCGGCGGTCACACAACGTGTTCCATATACCGAAGGCTGGTTGGTAAGGTTCGATCCGTACATCCATGTCCAGGTATTGTTCACGATATCGTATTTCCACATATCGTTCTGGGCCTGCGTGCCGCTGCTCATCGCGCCTCCGAAAAGCCAGAGGTCGCCGTTCAGGTCTTTCCAGCTGGCGTAAATGCTGCGACCGCTGGGAATATTGTTTACGTTGGCCGTTCCCATCGTTCCATACACCGAAGGCTGGTTGGTAAGGTTCGTTCCGCTTACCCAGGTCCATGTATCTGAAATGGGATCGTACTTCCAAAGGTCATTAAAGGCGGTGCCGCTATTGGTTCCGTTGCCTCCGAACAACCACATGTTTCCGCTGTTGTCCGTCCAGGTGCAGGAGGTCTCATACCGTGCGCCGGGAATATTTGTGGCGGAAGCAGTGCCCTTGGTTCCATATACCCCCACCTGGTTTATCAAATTACCACCGCCCATCCATGTCCACATATTGGTGATGGGGTCGTATTTCCAGAGATCGTTCAACGATCCCATCGTTCCTGCCATATCCCTGCCCGAACCTCCGAACAACCAGAACTTACCGTTGTTATCTACCCAGGTAGCTGGTACGATCCTTCCTCCGGGATTATTGGCCGCAGCAGCCACTCCCTTTGTTCCGTAAATGCCTGCCTGATTCACAAGGCCGGAGCCTTTCATCCAGGTCCACATATTGGTGATGGGGTCGTACTTCCAAACATCATTACGAAAACCGGTATTGTCACTTCCGGCGAAGAGCCAGAAATTTCCCTGCGCGTCGGTCCATTCGCCGCTTTCGTA
>JANWJV010000131.1 GCA_025451785.1 Bacteroidia bacterium
CCGTTGCCGGCCTTGCCATCCCAGCCTTCGCCCCAGGTACGGCTCTGCCAGATGAGGTTACCCCAGCGGTCGAAGATCATGAAGGAGAAATCAGAACCATCAATGCCGGTTCCCATGGGCATGAACAGGTCGTTGAGCCCGTTGGCATTGGGTGTGAAAGCATTGGGGGCGTAAAAAGTAAAGCCGCTCTTGATGCACACGGGTTTTTCGATGCTGTCCTTGCAGCCGTACTGGTTCTCTACCTTCAGCGATGCGGTAAAGCAGCCTGTGTCCTTGTAACTGTAGATGGGATTCTGAAGCGTAGAGCTGCTACTGCCCATTTCACCAAAGTTCCATAGCCAGGTGCTCGCTCCAATGCTCAGGTCACTGAAATGGATCATGGGATCGATCATGGTGGTGGGCTGAGGATTGGCGCTGAAATCGGCTACAGGGTTCGGGAATACGGTGATGTATCCGCTCTTGGTCATGGTGGCGGTACAGCCATTGTTATCAGTAACAAAAAGTGTTACCGAATAAACACCGCTGTTCTTGTAGCAATGGTTCGGGTTAGAAGAACTGCTGTTGTTGCCATCGCCGAAATCCCATGAGTACAAAGCGATGTTGGAAGAGGTGCAGGTGAAGGTGGCGCAGAAAGGATTGCCACAGCCTGCAGTGTCGCTTGCTGTAAAGTTCACGCTTGCGGCGGTGCTGCCATTTACTGTTGTTGTAGCGGTGGCCGAGCATCCGTTGGCATCGGTAATGGTTACTGTATATATTGTTGATTGCAGATTGTTGATCGATGATTGGGTCGCTCCATTGCTCCAGAGGTAGGTATAGCCAACAGTTCCTCCAGAAACATTCACATTTGCGGTGCCGTTGTTGAGGCCGCACGAAGTAGCGGTGGCAGCAGCAGCAGCAGTAAGGGCAGTGGGCTCGGTGATGGTAACCGTAGTTGTTGATGAGCATCCGTTGGCGTCAGTAATAGCAACGGTATAAGTTCCAGTACCCAATCCTGTTGCTGTTGCTGTTGTTGCTGCGTTTGACCAGCTATAGGTGTATGGCGATGTGCCGCCGCTCATACTTGCTGTGGCACTTCCGTTGGCAGAACCAAAACAGCTGGCATTCGTCACGGTGCCTACGCCGGCAGTACCCGATACAATGCTTATTACAGAAACGGTGGTGGAAGCGCTGCAGCCTCCTGTATTAGTTACGGTAACGGTATAAACTCCGCTTAAGAGCCCTGTGGCGGTGGCGGTGGTCTGACCATTGTTCCATGAATAAGTAAAGGTTCCACTGCTTCCGCTTACGCTAACGGTTGCGCTTCCGTTGGCGGCGCTGCAAATACTGTTGTTAGCGTTGGCGGCAAGCGTAAGTCCGGGATTTACCACAATGGTCACCGCGTCACTATCCTTGCAGGTCTTGGTACAGTAGGAGTAGTTCCAGCCATGAACATAATAGGTGGTGGTAGTGCTGGGGCTAACAGTTATTGTGTTGGTGCTTGAGCCATTGTTCCAGGAGTAATTGCTGGCGCCTGAAGCGTTAAGCGTTACGCTTTGTCCTTTACAAATATTCACGCTGCTGCTGCTGAGGATCATGTTAGGAGCGCTGCTCTTAACGATGATAGAGTCGATCTGCTTTTTGGTGAGCGCTACATTATAGATCCTCAGGTAATCAATGGAGCCGGCAGCTTCTTCGCCCTGCACAACAATATCATCCTTAAAAAGGATCAGGTTGTTCCAGAATACTCCGTACTGCTGTATGTCCTTCAGTTGTATCTCCAGGTTATTGTTGATGTAACCTTTCATGCTGTCGTTCGCTGCGTTGCGCGTAACAAAAAGGCGGAACCAGGTATTGGGCTGTGCCAGGTTGGAAGTGCCTGTGAACTGGGTATACATCTGTAGGTTGTTCACATAGGTATAAAGGCCCTGGTCAAGTGTATTGTCATTGAAATCGATGATGCGCTGCCAGCTTTTGGGATAGGGCAGAACGAATTTGAAAAGCAGTTCGATAGTATAGTTGTTCTTAGGGAAGGTAGTTCCTATGGGAAGCTTTAATCCTTGCGCAAGCTTCCAGCTATAAACAGAGTCCTTGGTGCAAACCTGCTGGTTAACCGAATAAGTGCCGGCAGCGCCTAGCGCCTGGAGGGGAGTGCCGCCGTTGGCTTCGTTAAGGTTGCCGTTAAAATTGTAGCAGGCTACCGGCTGAGGCTGAGCGTAAGCGCAGAGGCTGGTAAGAGACGCGATGATAAACAGGTACATTGTTTTCATGACACCAAAAGTAGGGGAGGTCAGGAGGGGTCGCAAATAAAAAAGCCCCATTATTTACCCGATGGATAGATATAAAATACTTGCTTCGCTCAAAAACTCTTCGTTTCTTTGGTTCCACATGATCTCCCGCCCATGAAAGTCCATTCCGATGAGCTGTACCAGCTGATCCAGTCCCTGGAGCCGCATGAGAAGGGATATTTTAAGCGTTTTGTAAATGAAAATAAGCTCAACTCGCAGAGCAAGATCTACCTCTTGCTTTTCGATGTCCTGGAGCGGATGAGGGAGTACGACGAAAAAGTGCTTCAGCGGCGTCTCCGGGGTAAGGTCAACCTATTGCATCTCAGCAAGCTTAAAAATTACCTAATGGAAGCTATACTTGAGTGCCTTGAATTCTATCATGATGATACCACTCCCCTGCTGATAATAAACAAATACATGGCAAGGATCGAGCTCCTTTTGAAGAAGACCTTTTATAAAAGAGCGCTTAAAACCATCCATCAGGCACAGGCCCTTGCGGAGAAATATGAACTTTTTTACCATCAACTGCACCTCAGCCTCATTGAGTCGAACACCAACAATTTTCTCCACCAGTCAAGTGACCGGCATTCGGAGGAGCTCAAACAAGTAATAGAAGAACATAAGGAGATCAATCAGAAGATATCGAACGTGATGGAGTACAATTTGCTGAAAGCGCGAACCCATGCTTTGCACCAGCGAATGTACCAGGCCAGGACGGAAGAGGAGAAGAAGGCGGTGCAGGGCTTACTTAGCAATCCTCTTCTTAAGGACATTTCCAACGCGAGCAGTTTTAAGTCGAAGTTCGGTTTTCTGTATTGCGAAGGGGGGCTGCACTTTATGGCCGGGCACATGGAGAAGTTTACCGAAAACTACATGGAGCAGATACTTCTCTTCGAAACGCTTGATAAGGAAGCGCTCGCACACCAGGGACAGGAATATCTCACGGCGATCAACAATGCGATAACGCCTCAAAGCCTTGAGCTAGCCGAAGGTTTGTGCAGTAAAGGCCTTACTTTTTATGAGGGGCTTCCCCACAAGCTGAAGACAAAACAAAAGCGTCTCATCATGGTGCTGATTAAATCGAACTATGCCATCGCTCTGCAGCAGCACTTGCAATTTGAGGAGGCGTTGAAGATCGCGAAGGAGGAGATTGCGGTGTGCAGGGCCAACCGCTTTAAGCACCTCAACAGTGAGATAGAACTTTACAGCATCTCGTTTTGCTCCGCGTTCATCATGGAGGACTATAAAGAAGCGCTGAAGTATGTGAATTATGCGTTGGCGATGAAAGAATCGCCCACTATCTTAAAGACCTCACAGTTCTTCAGGTTGGCCAACCTGATGGTACATTACGAACTTGGTAACCTGGATGCGCTTCCATACCTGGCAGCTTCCGCCGAGCGTTTCCTTAAGAAGAACAAGGTGTACGGAGGCTTCGAAAAGAAACTGGTAGCTCTCTTTGACAAGACACTTCCCCAAACTTCCGGTCAGAAAGAAACTCAAAAAGTGTTCAGTGATCTTTTTAGCAAGGCGAACCATTTGATACCGAGACATGAGATCTCTGAAGGCTTCAGGTTCGAGCCCTGGATAAGGGCTAAAATGGAGGGCCGCAAAATGGAGCAGGTTCTGAGGGAGGAAAGGGTCCGAAAATAATGGTAGTTTGATGCAACGTTGAGCCCCCCTTTTGCATCTGTATTTTCATTGGGAAATGCAGCAGAAAACGCCCCCGCTTTTCATGGTACATTTTCGATGATTCGTCCGGCGGATACCAGTATTCGTCTAAGACCTTTGACTTTTAAGCTTGTTGAGCATACATTTAGAACTTTCTAAAGCACATGAAAAAACTCTCCTACGCCCCCCTCTTTAAAACATTTATCCTAGTACTGGCTCTCCTTTTTTCAGGAAAAGCATACCCCCAGGGCGAAGGAAACAACTGGTTCTTCGGCATCCAGGCCGGTATGACCTTTAACTTCGGGGCACCGGTAGGCATTACAGGTGGCATGACCTCTGTAGTAGAAGGTACCGCCACCATGTCGGACAAGAACGGTAACCTGCTGTTCTATTCTGACGGGATGACCGTTTGGAACAGGAACCATCTTGTGATGCCCAACGGAACCGGCCTGATGGGCAATAGCTCCTCCACACAATCGGCCATTGTTATTCCTAAACCCGGCAGCACTACGCTGTATTATCTCTTTACTGTTGATGTGAGCGGCGGCGCTAACGGTTTGCGTTACTCTGTGGTTGATATGACCCAGAGCGGTGGCCTCGGAGCGGTTGTTGCGGTTGGTAAGAACACCCTTGTGGTAGCTCCTACCGAAGAAAAAGTGACCGCTTGCTGGCATTCCAACAAATGCGATTATTGGGTCATCACTAAGATCAGGGGCACCTCAGCTTACCACGCTTACCTTGTGACCAGTGCCGGCGTTAGCGCCGTGCCAGTGGTGAGTAACGTAGCACTCAATAACAGCGACATCGGTTACCTGCGCGTTAACCGCCAGGGCACTCGCATGTGCTCCGCCATGTTCTTTACCAACAAGTTCGAGTTCTACGATTTCAACAGCGCCACCGGCGTTGTTTCCAACGCGTTCCAGACCGCCGCTAACTACCAGTACGCTTACGCGGTGGAGTTCTCTCCTAACGGCAACGTGGTGTACGGGGGCCTCGACGGCTCCAACCCCGTTTTCCAGTGGAACCTTGCGGCAGGCAGCCAGGCTGCAGTACTGGCATCCGTTCTGACGATCGGCAATACAACCAGTAACCCTTCCGGGGGATTGCAGCTCGGTC
>JANWJV010000132.1 GCA_025451785.1 Bacteroidia bacterium
GATAAAATAATAACCATCATTATTGACAATGACACGAACCGCAGGAAAGCTCCTACAAATACTGCTTCAACCATTCCCTCGCCTCTTCTTCCGTAGCAAACATCTGCATGGGAATAGGGTCTTTCAATGCCATAAAGGTATTGGCCATGGTCTTGCCCAGCATGGTTTCGGAGATCATCGCCATGGCTTTAAAATACTTGGGAAGCTCCTGGTTCATGTATTCACGCAGCTCCCTGGTTGGCGGGGTCATATTGCTGGCATCTGAAAGGAGGCAAACCTTTTTGTTGCCAGATATTTCGCTGATAAAGGCATAAGCAGCCTTTTGCGTTTCAATGGTACGCTCATTATGCTTCGCAAGCGCGCAAAGGATGCCATGCTCATCGAACCACAAAGTGGCAAGGTGCGTTTCGTAAATTTTAGCGTTACCAGGAGGGTGCATTACTGTTGGGAGGCAATGAGGAAACTAATATAAGAAATTCGGCAATTACGATCCTAAAGCATCAATCGCTTTATTTTAATATTTTTGTCCCCGATGGATTTCAGCGAACAATTACACCACCTGGTCACGCTCGACGGGCTCATCAGCCTCCTCACCCTTACGGTGCTGGAGATCGTGCTCGGCATTGACAACATCATTTTTGTTTCCATCATCGCAGGCAAGCTAAGCGACCGCAAGGACCAGCGCAAGGCCCGAAGCATCGGTCTTACCCTGGCCCTCGTTATGCGCGTATTGCTCCTTCTGGGCATCAGCTGGATCATCAGCCTGAAAGACCCCATCCTCACGCTCTTCGAACATGAGTTCAGCGGCCGCGACCTTATCCTGCTGGCGGGAGGCGTTTTCCTTCTGGCGAAGACCACCTCCGAGATCCATGAAAAGATAGAGGGGGGCGAAGGCGAAAAAGAAGTGAATGTTAAGAAGGTCGTTCTGAGCTCTATCATCTTCCAGATCATATTCATCGACATTATCTTTTCTTTTGATTCCATCCTCACTGCCGTAGGCGTGGTTAACAATGTTACCATCATGATAGCGGCGGTGATCATCTCCATGCTGCTTATGCTGGCGGCTTCCGAAAAGGTGAGCGATTTCATCAACCGCCATCCCACCGTAAAAATGCTGGCGCTGGCCTTCCTTATGATGATCGGCGTGCTGCTGGTGATGGAAGGCTTCGGGAAAGAAGTTCCTAAAGAATACGTTTACTGCTCCATGGCCTTTGCCTTCTTTGTGGAGCTGTTGAATATGCGAGTGAGAAAGAAAAAAGGGAATGGTTAATGGCTAATGATTAATGGTTAATGGAAGGAATACATTAGCCATTATACCTTAACCATTAACCATCTTGATCTTTACTTCCTCCCCCAGAAACTTAGGCTGCTTGTTTAGCAAGTAAAGATCAATAATCGCTTTTGTCTTCGCGAAATATTCACGCATGCGGGTCTTGAAAGAGAAGTGATCGGGAACATCTCCCGCGTTAAAGGCCACCACATCCAGATCGTTATACCGAGCGATGAACACCGCGCGCTGGTTGTGAAAAGCCTGCGAGATGACCGTAAACTTCTTTTGCCCGAATATCTTCCAGCAGCGTACAACTGAATCGAGGGTACGAAAGCCTGCATAGTCAAGCGTAATGCATGAATCGGGAACACCCTTGGCGATCAAGGCGTCCCGCATGTCGGTAGCCTCATCGTATTCCTTCTTATGATTATCACCACTTACGATAATGTGCCTGATCTTGCCTGCTTTGAACAAGGATGCCGCGGCTTCCATACGGTATTTGAAGAAGAGGTTCTCCTTGCCGTTCTTCAGCGTTTTGCTGGCACCAAGGACCAAACCGATATCATTGGCCGGAATACTGTCGATCACCGAATAAAGCTTATTGCGGGTACTGCTCACTATCCACCAATTGCAGCTAAGTATCATGATACAGATGATAACGCAAAAAATGAGGGTCCATTTTATAAGCTTGCGCATCAGAGATACAGTTCCATTAAAACGAATACGGAAAAGACCACGCTGGCAACGCCATTGGTGGTGGCAAAGGCCAGGGTTACTTTGCTGAGATCGTCGGGCTTTACCAGGCGGTGCTGGTAAACGAGCAGTGAAATAAAGATGGCAGCACCGGCCCAGTACCAAAGATCGAATTGGGCGTATATGCCCGCGTAAACAATAAGGCCAGCACAAAGAATATGAAGAACGGAAGAGAGCACCAACGCTCCTTTCTTTCCCAAGGCTACCGGCATGGAGCGAAGCTGTTGCGAGCGATCGAAGTCTTCATCCTGTAAAGCATAAATAATATCGAAACCACTTACCCATAACAAAACAACAAAAGAAAATAAAAGAGGAAGCAAAGCGAACTCACCGGTTACTGCCAGGTAAGCACCAATGGGCGCCAGCGCTAGTCCGGCACCCAGAACAAGGTGACATAACGCCGTAAACCGTTTCGTATAGCTGTAGCCGAGAACAACGGCAAGAGCAACAGGCGAGAGGTAAAAGCAGATGGAGTTAATAAACCAGGTGGTAGCCATGAAAAGGGCCGAATTGATGATCACAAAGAGCAGGGCCGAACCGGGAGCAATAGTGCCGGCGGGTATCTCACGCACAGCGGTCCGAACATTCTCCTTATCAAAGCGCCTGTCGATATAGCGGTTAAAGGCCATGGCGGCGCTGCGGGCGAAGACCATGCAAAGCACCACCAGCAGGAATAATTTCCAGTTCAGCACCGCGTTATTCATTTGCACAGCCAGGAAAAAGCCAATGAACGCAAAGGGCATCGCGAAAATAGTGTGACTGAATTTTATAAGAGAGAGATAGTTCTTCAACACCACAAAAGTATTAATCATTCAGCATTAATCATTAATCATTTTTATCAGCTATATTTGACATATGCGCCTGCTTATCCTGATCGCCTGTTGCCTACTGCCTACTGCCTACTACGCGCAAAAAGACTCCCTCCCCTACTCCAAAGACTTCACGATCACCGAGGGCATTTATCTCAGCTACCAGGATTTCCGAAATAACCAACCTGTACCCAAGGACAGGATCATTTCCAATTACAACCGTAACGACATGAACTTTATCGCCGACGTTTTGGCAAAGGACGAGTTCCAGTACAAGGATTCTACCGGTAAAGAACATAAGATGAACTGCCGCAGCGTGTGGGGCTTTTGCAATAACCGCACAGTGTTCATTTATCACAAGAACTCTTTCAACAGGGTGCCGATCATCGGGAACATTTGTCATTTCACCGCTTATGTTTATACCTACGCCACGCATGGCAATCCTTATTATGACAATACCATGCTGAACACCATTCCTGACCTGAGGTCTTTCATGCTCGACACCAAAACGGGTATGGTGATGGAGTTCCTGCCGGCCTCGCTCGAAACAGTATTGAAACGCGACGATACTTTGTATAAGCAGTACATGGCTCTTTCGAAACGCAAGAAGAGGGATTCCTGCTTTTTGTACCTGAGGAAATACAATGAGAAACATCCATTAATGTTTCCTTCTACTAAATACTAATAAAACACTAATGTACCTATCAAAACGTGCTAACCTATATTAGTAAATTGGTATTTTATTAGTATTTAGTAGATATGCTAAGGCACCTCCTTCTGCTGTTGTTATTTTTTCCTGCAGGCCTACTTAATGCCCAACAACTCTATGAGCGGGAGTACAGCCTTGCTTCCTGTGTTGGCTTAAGCTATAAAGGCCATGTGATAAAAACCTCCGACAAAGGGTATATGCTTGTCTCAGTGCGCGAAGACACTGTGGCGCATGAATGGAGGATCAACGCGATGAAGACCGACTCCTTTGGCCGGGTGGAATGGACGGCGCTGGTGAATGACAAAGTGCCTTTTGCCTATGACACCTATGTGACCCAAACCAGCGATAACGGTTACCTCGTAAGTGGTTCGGTTTGGGAAAGACTGAATGACACCATCAATAAATGGTCGGATTGTTTTTTAGTGAAACTTAATTCGGGCGGCAATTACCAATGGGCAAGGCGTTATGGAAGAAAAGGCATTCATGATCTTTCTCGCTGCGTGTTCAGGTTAGGTTCCCGCATCGTGCTGGCCGGACATACCTTCAACCAGGATTCCTCAAAAGCCTTTCTTTCCTTTCTAGATAACTCGGGCAACCTTATAAGCACCGTCGAATACAAAGGCCTTGACCTGATCATGAACTACGCGATACCGCTTGCAGGGAATGAGATCATGGTGGCGGGTCAGCGCACGGATACGCTGAATGGCTCCTGTTATTTTATGAAGACGGATTCTGTGGGAGCTATTCTATGGTCGAAGGCCATTCCAAACACCAACGACTTCACCACCCTTTTTATAGAGCCCGCGAGGAACGGCGATGTACTTTTCACGGGCCGTACCGGCAATGCCGGTGCAGGCGGCTGGGATATTTTTTCGTTGCGCGTTAGCGGGGCCGGCGCCTTAAAGTTCTGCCGGACTTACGGAGGCTTCAGTTACGACGAAGGTTTCTCCATCCACGAGACCAGCAACGGAAACATCCTTCTCTTTGCCGAACCGGAAAGCTTTTTACCTGGCTGTCAAACCAGCTCCATCCTTATCGACAGCAACGGAACCTTTATCGCGATGCGGGGCTATGGGAAGAAAGAGAACTATCCTTTCGCGGCGGTTCGAAACAATGAAGACAGCACTTATACTTTGTTCGGTGTAAAGACCGGCGCCGCGGGCGGCATCGCGCCGGTGTTCATGACACGGATCGATGAGAACGGCAATTTCCCCTGCCAGGATACGGCCATTAGCCCTTTTGTTTCAGCAATGCTTGGCTTCAATAACTTTCCCATCACAAGCTCCACTTATACTGCTTATACCGACACCTCTTTCAACTTCTTCAAAAGCCAGGAAAGCATTCTTACTTCCTGCGGACAAGTGCCCGATCCTCCCCCTCCGCCCGAGCAGGACACTCTTATTGTGTCCAATGTCTTCACTCCTAACGGCGATGGCTATAACGATGTCTTCTACATTCAAAGCCAGGGCCTGGAAGAGCTGCATTACGATATTTATAACCGCTGGGGCATCAAGGTCTACGAGGCCGGCCGCATCAAACAAGGCTGGGACGGGCATAGCACCAGCGGGATCGAATGTGCCGAGGGGGTTTATTATTACGTGCTGAAGGCGAAAGCAAAAAGCGGTACAGAATACAACAGGCACGGATTTTTGCAGTTGTTACGATGATAGTTCTTTTATGAATTATCTTTGAAGAATGAAAAAGCCCCTCCTCTTAATTTCCGTTTTCCTGTTCGCAATTGCATTAATACGCTGCGGCACCGAAAAGCTGCCTCCAACCAGCAAGCTTAGCGCTAATGATCCTTTCAAGGCAACAATGGTCCCCAGCCAGGATTTTGAACTGGACGCTGACAAGGACAATGTATTGGAAGGAAAGGAAGGAACAGTGATCGTATTTCCGAAGGGCTGTTTCAAAGATGGCAACGGCAACATTGTTGAAGGTAAGGTAAAAGTTGAAATGGCGGAAGCGCTGAATGCTGCCGACATGCTTCTTTCCAACCTCAACACAACCGCCGATGGAAAACTGCTTGAAACCGGGGGCATGGTGTATTTAAACGCGACCGCAAACGGAGAGCAGCTTAGCATCAATAAAGACATTCCCGTGCACATCGAAATTCCAACCGAAGAACGCAAACCCGGAATGATGGCCTACAAAGGAATACGAGACGAGAACGGAAATATGAACTGGGTGGAACCGAAGGAACTGGACAACTACCTGGTTACCGTTGATATCAACTCCCTTGACTTTCTTCCTAATGGTTTCAGAAAAGCAGCTAGAGAAGGCATGCTTGCCTTATACAATAAGCAGATCAGCGACGCCACAGTCGATAGCCTTTATTTCAGTTTGAACGACAAGGACCACGACGACTTACTTATGAGATTAGCTGAAGAAGCAGCTGCCAGGGAAGCTGGGTACCAAATGAACGTATATTCAGGCGCCCGATTCAATGAGGCTTACTACAATAAGAATAAACAGGTAGTCGATGGAAAATATACAGAAGAGTCATTCAATGTAGCGCAAACTAAACCCAAACAAGACACCGCCAGACCAGGATACGGAAGAGCTGAAGTTGGACGACTTGAGAGCGAAGGCAGCTTTGACAGTATAGGTTGCTGGAGCTGTGGTATAGACCCGGCAAGCGTACAGGTTCTCAGATCCGAAAAATTCCAAAACACCTTTATTGCTACCCGTGAATTTGAAACCAGGCTAAAGCAGATCTTTCTGAGTTGCGATCGCGAATTAATTTCCATCTACATAAATAATCTTGACAAGGACCTTTGGATCGCTGATAGCCTCGTTGCCATAAGGGCGGGTCTATGTGATAATCAGGATGACATCCATATTAATTTTCAGGAGATCTTTAAAAAATTCAGCGCTGAGCGCCGCGGCAATGTAAAAGGCGGCGCCGCTGCCGGATTATTAAAGGCCTATTACCAGGAGCAGCTCAAAAAGGTAAAAGAAGAATTGGAAGAGAAAGCGAAAAAGGGAACCATCAAGATTAAGAAACAAAGTGCCGAATACGTGCAGGCCGTCGCGGAATACAAAGACCTTTTGTGGAAACGCGAAAAGTACAGGATGGAAACGTATGGCTTCGACTGGACAGAGACGGGCTGGCTGAACGTTGATATTGGAACACAACCTAAGGAATGGGGCCCGCAGCCGTTGGAGATCCTTGTTGACAATGGCAACCAATACGATCGTGTTTACACCTATGTGGTTTATACATCCATTAAAAGCCTGTACCGCCTGAACCCTACCGACAAAACCAGTTTTTATGTTGGAAATGATCAGGAGAAACAAATGCTGATGCCCAAAAAGAAAACCGCGGTTGCCATTGCCATTGCTTACAAAGGAGAAGCTCCGGCCCTGGCCCTTAAGGAATTTGAAACAGGCACCGACACCAAATTGAGCCTCAGTCTTTCGGCTTCTTCCAAAAACGCTATCGAAGCTGCGATAAAACCCTATGAAAAATACGAACAAGAGAACAAGATCAGCGAAGACCTTAGATACATGGAGATCTTTTATAGAGAAGAACAGAAGCAAATGAAAGAGATGCAGGAACAATTAAAGCAGGATCAGTTTATGCTTAGCCTTTATAACTGCGCCTACCCCTGCTGCTGGGGATACCTTCCGGGCACATACTATGTTAATTAGTTGAGCTCTCCCTAAACCCTTCACCTACACCCTTTTTTTCTATATTCGCAGAGATTCGCTATTCGTAAATTCGTACTAATTCGTTATCCGTACCATGTCAGAAGGAAGACAGATCATTTTCTCACTCGTGAATGTGAGCAAGACGCTCAACACCGGGAAAGCAATATTGAAAGACATTTACCTCTCATTCTACTACGGGGCCAAGATCGGCATCCTGGGTTTGAACGGCTCCGGTAAATCAACATTGCTGCGCATCATTGCCGGCATGGATAAAAACTACCAGGGCGAACTGCACCGTACCCAGGGATTTAACGTAGGTATGCTGGAACAGGAACCGGTGCTCGATGACAAGAAGACCGTGCTGGAGGTGGTGCGTGAAGGAGCGCAAGAACACGTGAACATCCTGAAAGAATATGAAGAGGTGAACAACAAGTTCAGCGAGCCCATGAGCGACGATGCGATGGCAAAGCTTATCGACCGCCAGGCCCGCCTCAACGACCTCATTGAACAACACGACCTCTGGAACCTCGATAACCGCCTGGAGCAAGCGATGGAAGCATTGCGCTGCCCCGAGAGCAATACGCCTGTGAAGAACCTCTCGGGTGGTGAGCGCCGCCGCGTGGCCCTCTGCCGTTTATTGATACAAGAACCCGAGATCCTTTTGCTGGACGAACCTACCAACCACCTTGACGCTGAGTCGGTAGACTGGCTGGAGCAGCACCTCAAGAATTACAAAGGCACGGTGATCGCCGTAACGCACGACCGTTATTTCCTCGACAATGTTGCGGGCTGGATCCTGGAGCTCGACCGCGGTGAAGGCATTCCATGGAAAGGCAATTACACCGAGTGGCTGGAACAAAAACAAAAACGCTTAGCACAAGAAGAGAAGACCGAAAGCAAACGCCAGAAGGTACTTGCCCGCGAATTGGAATGGGTGCGCAAAGGCGCCAAAGGCCGCCAGGCCAAGCAAAAAGCCCGTTTGCAGAACTACGAAAAGATGATGGGTGAGGATGTGAAGGAAAAAGAAGATAAGCTCGAGATCTTCATTCCCAATGGTCCCCGACTGGGCAACGATGTGATCGAAGCGGATAAAGTGAGCAAAGCCTTCGGCGAGAAACTGCTTTACGAAGATCTCAACTTCAAACTGCCTCCCGCGGGCATCGTTGGCATCATCGGTCCGAACGGCGCCGGTAAGACCACCATTTTCCGCATGATCATGGAACAGGAGAAGGCAGACAAAGGGAAGTTCAAGATAGGACCCACGGTAAAGATCGGTTACGTTGACCAGGCACATACTGACATTGATCCCAACAAAACTGTTTACGATGTGATCAGCAATGGGCAGGAACATATCCTGGTAGGCGGAAGGCCTATCATTGCCCGCGCCTATATCTCCCGCTTTAACTTCAGCGGTCCTGACCAGGGTAAGAAGTGCGGAGTGCTTTCGGGTGGTGAACGAAACCGTTTGCATTTGGCCTTGACATTGAAATCAGAAGCCAACGTATTATTGCTGGACGAACCTACTAACGACCTTGACGTGAACACGCTTCGCGCTTTGGAAGAAGGTTTGGAGAACTTCGCCGGCTGCGCGGTGATCATCTCGCACGACCGCTGGTTCCTCGACAGGGTATGTACGCATATCCTCGCTTTTGAAGGCGACTCGCAAGTGTACTGGTTCGAAGGCGGTTACAGTGAATACGAAGAGAACAAGAAAAAACGCCTGGGAGACGTTACTCCGCAACGGGTGCGCTATAAAAAACTTGTAGTATGAAAAAACTGACCCTTTTTCTGAGCATCCTTGCCGGAACTGTTTCCGCCCAGGGAACCTGGACCACCAAAGCAAATCTCACCGGCGCTGCCCGCTGGGGCGCTGTTGGTTTCTCTATCGGCGATAAAGGCTATATCGGCACCGGTCTGGATGCAGGTTTCAATTATTGTAAAGATTTCTGGGCTTATAAACCGGGATCAAACACCTGGACGCAGCGGGCTGATTTCGCCGGAAGCGCCAGGCAACTGGCTACGGGTTTCGCCATCGGTGGCAAGGGTTATATTGGCACCGGATACGACGGCAGCAATAAAGCCGACTTTTATGAATACGATACTACTTTGAATTCCTGGTCGGTGAAAGCCAGCATTACCGGGATACGGTCTTCGGCGGTGAGTTTTTCTATTGGGACCAAAGGTTACTGCGGCACCGGCTTCGGCAGCTCTGCTATGCAAGACTTCTGGGAGTTCGACCCCATTGCCAATACCTGGACACAAAAAACAAATGTAGGCGGCGGTAATCGCGACAATGCGGTGGGTTTCGGCATCGGAACCAAAGGATATATCGGTACCGGCAACGGAAATAACTTTTGGGAGTACGATCCCATCGGCAATACCTGGACACAGAAAGCCAACCTTAGTACGCAGAACCGTTACGCTGCCGTTGGGTTTAGCATCGGTACGAAGGGCTATATCGGAACGGGTTATGCGGGCGGTTACTTAAATGATTTTTGGGAATACGATCCCATCGGAAACACCTGGACACAGAAAGCCAACTTTAGCGGCACGGCCAGGCAAAATGCAGTAGGCTTTGGTATTGGAACGAAAGGATATCTTGGAACCGGTTCGGACGCGAATACAACCAGGAAAGATCTTTATGAATATGATCCCAACGGAACAACTTCTATTGACGAACAAGAAACGCTGGAAGTGAATATTTATCCGAACCCCGTGAAACTGGGCGAAGCTTTCCAGTTCAAAGGCCTTCCCAATTCCTGTACTGTGAAATTTTATGACCTTATGGGCAATGAAGTGAACATGGCTTTGTACAAGCATGCTTATGGCGC
>JANWJV010000133.1 GCA_025451785.1 Bacteroidia bacterium
AAATTTGAAACGCTGGTGGGTGAACGCGGCGTGAAACTTTCGGGCGGACAACGCCAGCGCATCGCTATCGCAAGAGCTGTGTTGAAGAACCCGTCTATACTTATCCTCGATGAGGCCACCAGCTCTCTCGACTCTGAATCGGAGCGCCTGGTACAGGAAGCGCTTGACAAGCTAATGGTAGGCCGCACTTCATTCGTTATCGCGCACCGTCTTTCCACCATCCGCAAGGCCGATAAGATCATTGTAATAGATAAAGGTAAGGTGGTGGAAACGGGTACGCACGAGGAACTCATCGCCCGTGAGAACGGACTGTACCGCAGCCTCAGTAAATTGCAGTTCGAGCTTAGTTAATATACTCCCAAATAATTATATTTGCCTTATGAAAAACTTTCTTCTTATCGCCGTCCTGTTCAGCACGATCCTCTGTTCAGCACAAACCGAAAAACCCAAGGCCCAGCCGGCTCCTAAAAAGGACCCTACTATTGCCCTCTCAAGGGCCAGCTTTAAGAAAGACAGCACTAACGCACTTAAACTCGACCCCAGCGTAGTGAGTTTCGTTTATACATTCCAGCGAAAAGGAACACTGATCAGCGACTCCTGCCTGGGAAACCGGCTGAGCAAAAACGCATGCGAGCTAATGATGAAGGCGACAAAAGGCACCACCTTTTACATTGAGAACATCAAAGCCAGGTCTAAAGAAGGTAAAGTGGTAAAGATGCCCACCCAGATCTACCGGCTTAACGACTAAACTGCCATATATACCACCTTCTTGGTTTCGAAAAACTCTTCTTTGAAATACTTCTTCAGGTAGAACACCTGCACGCGGCCTTCAAAAGGTTCCAACTCCTCGCCCAATTCACCGCCTTTCAGGCACAATATTCCGTTCGGCATCTCATTACGGTTCTCCGGCAGGAATTTATTTTTTACCCAGTCGTAAAGCTTAGGGAACTCAGCCACTGCCCTGTTCAGTACAAAATCATATTTCCCTTTCATCTCTTCTACCCTCGCCTGCTCCGCCTTCACATTCTTAAGACCAAGCGCCTTAACTACTTCTTCCACCACCTTGATTTTCTTCCCGGTGGAGTCAACAAGGTGAAAACGAACTTCTGGGAATAAAATAGCAAGCGGTATCCCCGGGAGGCCACCGCCCGTGCCGATGTCGAGAACAGAAGTTCCCGCAGCGAACGAGATCACTTTGGCGATGCCCAGCGAATGCAATACATGCCTTTCGTAAAGAAGCTCAATATCCTTGCGTGAAATAACGTTGATCCTAGCGTTCCACTCTCTGTAAAGGGGACCAAGCCGGGCAAATTGGTGTAGCTGTTGCGAACTCAGGTTGGGAAAGTAACCGGAGATGAGGTTCGCGTCATCCATTATATCTTCCCTTCTGAGTTCTTAAGGATATTGAAGAGGAACTCACGGGCACGGAACAACTGGGCCTTCACTGTGCCCAGGGGCAGGTCCATTTTCTCAGAGATCTCTTCGTAGCTCATCTCCTGGAAATAACGGTATTCTATCAACATCTTATAGCGGGGCTTCAGCTTGTCCACTACGCCGCGCATCAGTTTGATCTTTTGCTTCTTGATGATCTTTTGCTCAGGGTCCAGTCCCTCTGATTTTATCTCGTAGCTCATCTCACCGCCCTCATCGTTCTCAAAGCTCTTGTCGATGGAGTACGTGTTCTTTTTTTGTTTGCGGATAAAATCGATGCAATTATTGGAGGCTATCTTGAACAACCAGGTACTGAACGCGAAATTAGGAGTGTACTGGTGCAGACGCTTGAATGCTTTACCGAACGCTTCAATGGTCAGGTCTTCCGCGTCATCCTTATTGTTGACCATCTTAAGTAGCATGAAATAAACTGACTCGCGGTAGCGGTCGAGCAACTCGGCATAGGCCTTCTGATCACCCTTATCAAGGGCAAGCTTCACCAGCTTGTAATCGTACTGGCCCTTGTCCGTAAGCTTGCTTATCTCATCTTCCATTTATTCCTTTTCCAAAAAAGGTTTGATATCATCAGGGCCGGGTAAAAAAACAAAAGCAACAGTTCGAACAGCGGCGCCAGTAACAGGAGGTCCTTTTCTCCCAGTTTATCCATCGATTTCTTAAAGATAATCATTTGCAGCAACAGGCGAAACCCGAACACGCTCAGCACGATCACCGGCTGCACCTGCATTACCAGCAAAGTAACGAATAATCCAAAGAACAGGTACTGGCTGATTCCAAGCATTCCTAAACGGAACTTCGTCCTGAAATTATAAAGCGGCCCGGTAGTAACATGCCTCCGCTTCTGGCGGAACCACCCGCTTACCGAGGTCTTTACCTTTGACACCGTAAAACTATCTACGCAGATCTCGATCTTTGAGTTTCTTTTGGTAGCCGCTTCGTTTACAAAAAGATCATCATCGCCCGATTCAATATGGTAATGGGAAGCAAAGCCCCGCATGTTAAAGAACAATGATTTCTTATAGGAAAGATTACGGCCTACCCCCATATAGGTGCGGCGGGCGAGGCACCAGGAAAGGTATTGCACAGCGATACAAAAGGTGTCGAAACGTATCAGCCGGTTCAGCAGTCCCGGACGTTTCTCATAAGCCCCGTAACCAAGTACGATCTCGGTCCCTTCGGTGTAATTGCTCATCATGTGCTTCAGCCAATCCTTGCTGTTTGGCCGGCAATCGGCATCGGTAAACAAAAGGTATTCGTTCTTCGCGCCCTTAATACCCACCATCACCGCGAATTTTTTACCATGCGCGTAGTTCTCATCCTCCTTCACCGTCACCACCTTCAGGTGCGGGTGCTTTCCGGCGAATTCCTTCAGCACATCCGCGGTATTGTCCCAGGAGCAGTCGTTCACCACCACCACTTCATAATCAGGATAGTCCTGTGTAAGCACCAGCGGAAGGTATTCCGCCAGGTTATCGTCCTCGTTCTTGGCGCAAATGATAATAGAGGCTGGAGGGAATGCCTGGCTGGAACTTTTCTTCCTGTAAAAGGCCAGGCGGCTGAATACACCAAGGTAATACCAGAGCTGCAGGAGCACGGCAAACGCAAAAATTCCGAAAAGGATCTCTTCAGTCCCGGGGTGCTGGAAATTCATCTCGTTTGGCTTGCAGCAAAAGTACCCCGAAGCCATTTTGCCCTTAATAGTATCTTTGGCAGGATTTAAACAAAGTAATTAACAATCAAAACAGGGGACACAGGCATTGTGTTGTTTACTTTAGAACATACCGACATACATTCGAAAGCAAGAGCAGGGCGACTGGAGACAGCGCACGGCGTTATCGAAACGCCCATCTTCATGCCGGTAGGCACCGCGGGTACCGTGAAGGCCATCCACCAGCGCGACCTCGTTGAAGATGTGAAGGCACAGATCATTCTTGGAAACACCTATCACTTGTACCTGCGTCCTGGCATCGAACTGATGGAAAAGGCGGGAGGCTTGCATAAGTTCATTAACTGGGACAGGCCTATTCTTACCGATAGCGGCGGTTACCAGGTGTATTCGTTGGCCGACAAACGCAA
This sequence comes from Bacteroidia bacterium, assembly GCA_025451785.1. Classification (GTDB taxonomy): domain Bacteria; phylum Bacteroidota; class Bacteroidia; order JANWJV01; family JANWJV01; genus JANWJV01. Next base: position 3,526 of record JANWJV010000133.1, read on the forward strand.
GATCACTGAAGAAGGAGTGAAGTTCACTTCGCACATCGATGGGTCTGTTCACGTGTTTAGCCCCGAAAGTGTAATGGACATACAGCGTAGCATTGGCGCCGACATCATCATGGCCTTCGATGAGTGTACGCCCTATCCATGCGAATACGATTACGCAAAAAAGTCGATGGACCTTACGCACCGCTGGCTCAAACGCTGCTGCGACCGTTTTGATTCCACGAAAGACAAATACGGATATTCTCAAGCCTTGTTCCCAATAGTTCAGGGAAGCACCTTCAAGGACCTGCGCAAAGTTTCAGCAGAGACCATTGTTTCGTTCAACCGCGAGGGCAATGCCATTGGTGGCTTATCGGTTGGCGAGCCCGCCGAAGAGATGTACGCGATGACCGAGGAGGTTTGCGCCATACTTCCGGCCGACAAACCACGTTATCTGATGGGTGTTGGAACACCTGCCAATATCCTGGAGAGCATCGCGCTGGGCATTGACATGTTCGATTGTGTGATGCCCACACGCAACGCGAGGAACGGTATGCTTTTCACACGGCAGGGCATCATCAATATCCGCAATGAAAAATGGAAGGACGACCTCAGCGCCCTCGATGAGGAGGGCACAAGTTTTGTTGACAAAACCTACTCAAAAGCCTATCTCCGCCACCTGAACCATTCGCAGGAAATACTCGCCGCCCAGATCGCCACTCACCACAACCTGGCCTTTTACCTGGCACTCGTTAAAGAAGCCAGGGAAAAGATCGCCGAAGGGACCTTCAGCGGTTGGAAAAAGACCATGGTAGAACAAGTCACACGCCGCCTCTGATCGATATGATGAAGAAGCTTGACCTATACATATTGCGTAAGTTCATGGGGACCTTCGTGTACGCCATTTCTCTCATACTTGTCATTGTCATTGTATTCGATATCTCCGAAAAGATCGATGATTTCATACAGAAAGAAGCGCCGCTGAAAGCCATTGTAGTGGATTACTACTTCAACTTCCTCCCCTATTTCGCCAACCTGTTCAGCCCGCTGTTCACTTTCATCTCCGTCATTTTCTTTACCTCGCAAATGGCTTCCCGTACCGAGATCGTGGCCATCCTCAGCAGCGGCGTAAGCTTCCGTAGAATGCTGCTGCCCTATATGATCGGCGCGTCTATTATCGCGGTGGCTTCCATGTACCTCAGCAACTTCCTCATCCCTAATGCCAACCAGCGCAGGATCGATTTTGAGGAGGTCTATATCAAGAACAAGTTCCGTAACCAGGACCAGCACATTCACCGCCAGATAGCTCCGGGCTCGTTCATTTACATGGAGAAATACACTAACGAGACCAATACAGGGATCAAGTTCTCGCTCGAGCAGATCGGAGGCGGTAAACTGCATTACAAGCTCATGGCCGAGCTCATACGCTGGGACAGCACCCGCTCCAAATGGAAGATCATGAACTATACCGTACGTTACATCAACAAGATGGAAGAAGTGATGGTGAATGGGGCGGAGATGGACACTACGCTTAACTTCCACCCGCGCGATTTCGGACGCAAGCTCAACAATATTGAGACCATGGATTACTTCACCCTGGGAAGGTATATCCACGATGAAAAGATGAAAGGCGCGGACAACCTTCAGTATTACGAGATAGAAAAGTACAAGCGTTTTGCTTTCCCCTGCGCTACGCTTATCCTTACGCTCATCGGCGTGTCGCTTGCAAGCCGAAAGGTAAGGGGCGGCATCGGCATTCACCTGGCCATCGGCCTGCTGATCGCCTTTTCGTTCATCCTTTTCATGCAGGTCTCCACCACCTTTGCCGCCAGCGGCCTGGTATCGCCTTTCGTTTCCGTATGGATCCCCAACCTCCTCTATGGGGCGCTGGCCTTTTTTCTGCTTAAAAAGGCTCCAAAATAAACCCTGTTATAAGATAAATTTTCTTCTATCTTTGCCCTTATTAGCCTATGAAACACCTGCCGAAGGCCCCACTCTTACTCCTCCTCCTCCTCTCCTCTTTTTCCCTCTTTGGACGGATCGAAGACCAGGATATAGAACACATGGACCAGGGCCTGGTGATCGAAAGGATCAGCAGCGGCGATATTGAGGTAACGATGCCCAACTGGGTATTCTCCTTTTCAGAAGCTGAAGTACAGCTTAAGTTCAAGAACCCCGAGCATACCAAATTGCTCATCAGCAACAATACCCTCGACTTCATCGTTAACGGCGAGAACCAAAACCTCACGTTCGACAAAGGAGTTGCCACCTTTAAACTTAAACCTGTAAAAGGACAGCCGCTCAGCATTTACTGCGAGGAATTCCACTACGAAGGGCAGATCAATGTGATCGGCTCCTGGGTCATCATAGCGCCTGCGGTGCTTATCCTGCTGATGATCCTGAGAAAACTGATGAGAAAAAGGAAAATGGCTTCCTGAGCCTTGCACTACCTGCCTATTCCAGGCATTTCCCGATAATGGCTTCTACTGTAATACCCTCGGCTTCGGCCTTATAATTCCGTACGATGCGGTGGCGAAGGATCGCTGTCGCTGCGGACCTCACATCTTCGATATCAGGCGAGTATTTCCCTTTGATGGCGGCATTGCATTTTGCCCCCAGCACCAGGTACTGAGAGGCACGCGGGCCAGCTCCCCATGAAAGATACTTATTGCTGTATTCGATGGCATGCGCTGTATTGGGACGTGTCTTCGAGGCAAGCATTACAGCATACTGCATTACATTATCACTAACAGGTATGCGGCGGATAAGGTTTTGGAAATAACTGATCTCGTCGGCGCCCAACACTTTCCTCAGCTCCACCTTATGGTCGGAAGTGGTGTTCTTCACCACCTCAAGTTCCTCTTCATAAGCAGGATAGTCGAGCCATACATTGAACATGAAACGGTCGAGCTGGGCTTCAGGCAAAGGATAGGTTCCTTCCTGCTCAATGGGATTTTGAGTGGCGAGCACAAAGAAAGGCTCTGCAAGAACATATTTCTTTCCGGCCACCGTCACGGTCTTTTCCTGCATGGCCTCCAGCAATGCGGCTTGTGTTTTCGGCGGCGTACGGTTGATCTCATCCGCAAGAATGATGTTGGCGAACAAAGGACCTTTGATGAATTTAAAAGCGCGGTCATCGCCCAATATCTCCGTGCCGGTAATGTCAGAAGGCATCAGGTCGGGGGTGAACTGTATACGGTTGTAGCTGAGGCCAAGAACGTCGGCAATGGTATTCACAAGCAAGGTCTTCGCCAGCCCGGGTACGCCCACCAGTAAACAGTGGCCGCGGCTGAAAATGGAAATGAGCACATCCTTCACCACTCCCTTCTGTCCAATGATCACTTTCCCGATCTCGTCGCCGAGCTCATTGTACTTGCCTACAAAGGCATCAACTGCTTCTACGTCTGATTTATAGTTCATTGCTTAAGGCTTCATCCAGCCATGCTCAAATTTACAGTTTTTATACTCATCGGCAACGCGCACATAAGTGCCGCCCAGCTTCTTCTTGATCCATGCGTTGACCGCCCTCTGCTGCTTGCCGCTCAGCGCTTCGGCCTGGATACGCTGATAATCATCCTTGAGGTTCATTTTGTGAGGCTCGCTGCGGCTCACCAACATAAGGATACGATAGGCCTCCTTATTGTCACGGGTTCGTGTAGGCGAGGGAGGAGCGATCTCACCCACTTTCATTTTGTTAATGGTAAATGTGATCGTAGGGTCCACCTGGCCAAGCTCGTCCATTTCAAAACGGGAGTTGCCGGTCTGCGGGTTCAATATCTTACCACCTGTGCCACGGCCTTCTTCATCATCCGTAAGCTTACCCGCGGCATCACTGAATGAAAGTGAATCCTTCGGATTAGAAACACGCTGGTAAATGCTGTCGAGGAACGACTTCGCCTTCTGAAGATCAGCGGAAGAAGTTTTGGGCATTTTTAATATGTGCCTTACGTCGATCAGGTCACCCCTCCTGGCCATGAGCTGCGCGAAATGATATCCGAAACTTGTTTCAAACACCTTTGATATTTCCTTTTCCTTGAGGGCGAAGGCCACCCCTTCGAACTCAGGCATGAACTGCCCCCTGCCAATGTTATCGTAAAAACCTCCTTTCTGAGCTGAGCCCTGGTCATCGGAATAAAGCGCGGCAAGCGCGGCAAAGTCTTCGCCCTTCAATGCCCGCTCCCTCAACCTGGCACATTCCTCCTTCGCGTACATCTTCGCTTCCTGGCTCACAAAGGGCTTCTTCACTATCTGCGCGATCTCCACCTCGGCATTAATGAAGGGAACACTGTCAGGGTGAATACCGTTAAAATAGGCCTTGATCTCCGAGGGCGTTACAGTAATACCTTCGGTGATCTTGCTTTGCATCTTCTGGGAAAGCAGCAGGTTCTTAATGTCTTCCCTGATATCGCTCTTAAAATCCTCGATCGACTTCCCGTAAAAATCCATGAACTTTTGTTCCGAACCGAACTGCATGAGGTAGTAACGCATCCTGCGTTCGATCTCCTGGTCCACCTGCCCCTCGGTAACTTCGAGGCTGTCCTTCTTCGCCTGGGTAAGCAGCAGGCGCTGGTACATCAGCTCTTCGAGTATATTGCAGCGGGTGTTCGCTGTCACATCCATATCGCTGCCAACATATTGAAGGTATTCCTTCTCGAGCTCCGATTGCTTCACAATGGAACTGCCCACTACAGCGATCACCTTGTCCACCGCCGGCGGGGTCTTCTGCGCATAGGCAGTAAGCACCAGCATCAGGGAAAGTATCAGCACAAAGGGTCTCTTATTCATAGTAGGTCTCAAATTTTTTACTGGAAAGCGCATCGTCATACACATCGTTCTTCATCTTGGTGATCAGCGACAGCTTTCGCTTGTTAAGTATGATGTTCCGGATATTCTCTTTCTCAAAGGCCAACGGCGAAAGGCTGTTCTTTATTTTAAATCCTTTGATGTTAAGGAAATAATAGCTGGTTGAATCCTGCACTTCCACGTAACGGTTGTTCTTCAGGAACAGTTCTTTGTTATAGGTCTCAATAGGGATCTCCTTCAGCAGGTCGTCGAACAACAGCCAGGTATTGTCATCCAGGTAGTAGTTCTCCGCAAACTGGTGGCAATAGCTGTCGAGCGAAGCACGGTCCTTCTCTACATCTGACTTGTACCACTTTTTTACCTTCTCGAGCGAGGGGGCTTTACGGCTTACCTTGATGTACAGCACCTTTATAATATTATCCTTCAGTTCAAAATTGGAAGGGTTATCGTTGTAATACTTCTCTATCTCTTCGTTCCCCACCACCGTATCAAGCTGCTGGTTCACCAGTGCCTTCTCATAGGAGTAAACTATAAGAGAATTACGGTAGTCCTGGAGCTGTTTGTTAACGTTCTTCTCTTCCTCCCCCAGGTTGTCCTCCGCCTTTTTTACGATCAGCATTTCACGGATCCAGTTGTTGATGTACTTTTTCACCAGCACGGCGCTGTCAGCGCCGCTGGTACCAACCGGAACAATATCCTTTATGTCGGAAGCGTAGAGATAGGAATTATAGACCCTTGCAAGCGCCCCTTCACGGGAAGGCTCGTTTCCCTGCGAACACGATATAAAACAAAGAGCGCAAACCGGAATGCATAGCTTCAGAAAAAAAGGAAGGTCCGTGCCGCTATGCATTCGTTAATATCATTTTACTGTCGACAGAACTTCCTTATCAACAGAAACGGTATATTTTTTCTTAAGCTCTTCTATCCAGGCTTTTTCAAGCGTGCTTTGGTAGTCGGACGTCACCAGGCCACGTGCCTCTGAATACTCCTTGGCGCCGGGTTTCATCATCTTACGAACTACCACGAAGCTCACCTTGTTCTCCTCCTTCTTGTCAGCTGAAGTGCCTTGTTTCCAGTTAGCATCTACGGCCTTGTTCTCACCCTTGCTAAAAAGCTTGGTCTCCACCTGGAGGTTAAGCTGTGAGTCCTTGTTGACCACGGCAAGAATGTCCTTGTCCGATTTTTTCTGAGCGAGCAGCGTATGAACCTGCTTGGCGATCTTATCGTCGGCACAGGTATATACCGAAGCGTCAGCACGCTCTCCCCACTGATAGCTCTCCCTGTGATTTGCAAAATACTCCTTGGCACCGGTGGTATCCTTGATCGCTTTCGACCAAACCTTTTTGTCGGTGAGCTCGAACAGCAGGATGCCATCCCTGTACTCTTGCATCAGGGCCTTGAACTCAGGGAATTTCTGGTCGAGGCGGGCTTCCTCGTAATTGTAACATGTTTCATTAACGAATTGATCGTACATGGTATTGATGATCATCGGCACATCGGTCTTAGGGCGCACGGTCTGGTGGCTCTCCAGGTATTTGGCAAAGTCACCTTGTGTGTACTGCTTATCCTGCAAACTGAACAGCGGCTTGCTCATGCTGGCCGATTTTGCTGCCGACCACTTGCCCTGGAAATAGTTGGTATCAAGTATCTTGTAACATTCTTCCAACGCAGGGAAGTTCTTCTTTGCGCGTGTTTCTTTGAAACCATAGTCCATCTTGATCCTTGAGATAAGGGAGGCTTTGGCCTTTTGCGAGCGTGAATCTCTTGAGATCTTGCTCTTGAGATCGTTTCTCGATTCTTCGAAAGTAGGAACACCTTTCTTGTCGATCAGCTTAATAACGTGCCAGCCGTACTTAGTGCGTACCACTCCTGAATAGTCGCCTTTGTTCTTCAACGCGAAAGAAGCCTGCTCGAACTCGAAAGGAAGGCGATTGGTACCGAACCACTGCATCTGTCCGCCATTTCTTGCCGAGGGTTTGTCATCAGAATAGGTCTTGGCCAGCTCCGCGAAATCCTCCCCTTTCTTCACCTTGCCGTAAAGCTCGTCGATCTTCTGGCGGGCAGCAGCAGAATCCTGCCTGGTTTGATTATCGGGTGCTTTTACCATGATGTGAGCTACCAGCACTTCGCCTTGAGCAGCGCGCTTATCGGTCACCTTCACGATATGATAACCGAAACGGGTGCGAACAGGCATCGATACCTCGCCCGGGGCAGTGTTATAGGCCGTGTTCTCAAAAGGATATACCATTTGCATGGAAGTAAAGTATCCAAGGTCGCCGCCATTGTCTTTGGCACCGGGGTCATCGGAAATATTGTTTTGCTTTGCCGCCGAATTAAACCGCTCAGCAGCCGACTCTTTGGCAACTGATGCCACCATGGCCTTCAGGCCGGCAATCTTCAGGTTCACTTCGCCGCTGTCGCGCGCGGTGGAGCTCTTATTAAGGCTTGCCCTCACCATTTTCTCATAATTGCTCATCAGCGCGGCAGGGTTACCGCCTGTTACCGATGCACGGATAATACTGATCCTGGTATAGGCTTCCTGGGTGTCTTTGGGAAGGGCGTTTTCTTCGCACCTTACTAGTATGTGGCTGGCACGGATATCCCATTTCAGGCGGTCATACGCTTCCTGCAACAGCTTCTCGTTCACGTCCTTGTCGGTCATATACGGCTGGGCCAACTGCCTGCGGTATCCTTTCATTTCTTCCCTGAACGAGCTGCTGGTGTCCATCTTCAACTCTTCAGCCTCACGTACCTTCAGCTTGAAATTGATAAAAAGGTCGAGGTATTTATCCACTGATTCCTTCTTTCCCAGGTCCTCCTTAGTACCGTTCTTGTGGTAGATGTTCTCAAATTCCGATTTGGTCACTTTGCTGCTTCCAACGGTCAAAAGAACGGGGTCGGTCCCCTGTGCGTTAAGCACAGCAGAAGCACAAAGAACAAAGGATAAAGCAAGGCTGAGTTTTGTCAGGTTTTTCATAATCAGATAAGCTAGATTTTTAAGGGTAGCAAATGTAGCTATTCTTTTAAAACCAATCAAAAAATATGACGAAGCAAGGTCGCCCCTGGTTATGGCTTTAACAATTTTTAACAGATCGAATAAAAAAAGCCCCCCTTGGTTTAACCAAGGGGGGCTTTGATAATGTATGTTCTTACACTAGTCCTTGATCACCTTTTTGATGATCTGGCTCTTATCACCTCGTATGATGAGGAAATAAATGCCTTTGGGCAGGTCTTGTATATTGACCTCCTTACGGTAAGAACCGGTAAGCATGTCATTCTCTATCGACTGTACCGTTTCACCCAGCATATTGCTGAGCTGAATGTTCACCTGGCTATTGCTCTTGAAATCAGCTTCGATCGTAAAGAGGCCGGTGTTCGGGTTCGGATAGATGTTAAAGTTGTTCACCAGCGAATTCTCTTCGATGCCCACACAGGAGATCACCGTTACCGTTACCGCTGCGGTGTTGGTACAGCTGTTGCTGCTCGTTACTTGCAGTGTATACGTTGTGGTGATGGTGGGATTGGCTGTCGGCACCTGGCAGGTAGTACAACTAAGGCCTGTAGAGGGCGACCAGCTGTAAGCCACACCACCTGTTCCGAAGAGCTGGGTGCTGGAGTTGATACAGATGGTTTGGTTCGGTCCTGGGTTCGCTACAGGTGATGAGTTAATGCCCACTTGTATGGTAGCTGTTTGTGTACAGCTGCCAATAGTACCGGTTACCGTATAAATAGTGGTGATCGTGGGGCTCACAGTCACTGAGCTCGACGTTTGTCCGCCAGGGTTCCAGCTCCAGGAGGTGGGGTTGCCCGCACCGGTAAGGGTTACTGAAGTACCTGAACAAACAGAAGTGCCGCTGCCGCTAACCGATACAACAGGCTTGGGCGCAACGGTAATGCCGAGGGTCAATGAACCAACACAGGAACCGTTGTTACCGGTAACGGTATAAGTGGTTGCTGTGGTGGGCATGATAGTGATGGAGGAAGTAGTATAGGAACCGGGGCTCCAAACGTAATTGGTGGCGCCAGAAACGGTAAGTGTTGTACTGTCGCCCAAACACACGTTGAGGTTACCAGTAGTGGTAAGTACCGGCGCGGGATTTACTGTTACCGTTACGGTATTCGTGTTCTTACAGGAACCAACCGAACCTGTTACAGTATAAGAAGTTGTTACGGTAGGGGTAACAATAATGCTCTGTGTGGTAGCACCTGTGCTCCAGCTGTAGCTCTGCGCTCCGCTGGCAGTCAAGGTGCTCGATTTGCCCTGGCAGATAACCTGCAGGCCAACCACGTTCACGATAGGTTTGGGTGTAGTATTAACAGTAACGGTTCCTGTAGCGGTACAGCCGTTGGTGGCAGTAGCGGTAACCGTATAAGTAGTGCTTGAACCGGGAGTCACCACAACACTGCTGCCGGTCATGCTGCCGGGCTGCCAGGTATAGGTGCTTGCGCCGGAGGCGCTGATCGTTGCTGAGTCACCGGCACAAACCGTAGTGCCGCCTGTAACAGTAACTGTGGGGCTGGGAATAGTGCTTATGGTAACTGTTTTGGTGCTGGTACAACCGTTAGATGTACCGCTGAGCGTATAAGTGGTTGTTCCGGTAGGATTCACCACTACGCTTGATCCTGTAGCTGAACCGGGGTTCCAGGTATAGCTGGTAGCGCCGGTGCCGGTAAGGGTCACACCAGTACCGGTGCAAACGTTACTGGTCTGGCTCGCGGTAGCTGTAATGGTGGGATACTGGTTCACTGTAATAGTAATCGCGTTAGTGCCGTTGCAGCTTCCGCCGGTAGTTGTAATTGTATAGGTTGTAGTAACAGTAGGTGATACTGTGATCGCGGGAGTAGTAGCACCGCCGGGGTTCCAGCTGTAGTTAACACCGCCCGCAGCGGTAATGGTGGTAGAGCTTCCTGAGCAGATAGCGCTTTGTGTAGCGGTAACTGATACGCCACCGTTCTGCGTAATGATCACCCTGCCGAGGCCTTTCTTAACACCCGCTGTGGTAGTTGTTGCTGTAAGAGTTCCTACGTAAGAAGATCCTCCGGCTCCGCCTCCGCCGGCTTTACCATTGCCTGATGCAGCACCTGCGCCGCCGCCGCCGCCATAATATCCGCCGCCTGCACCTGCGCCTGCTACGTCATAGTTTCCATTGGGGCCGTCGCCTCCTTTCCAGAGGACACCGGCTGTTCCGGGAGGACCTCCTGTAGTAGTGCCGCCGGCACCACCGCTGCTCTGGTTACCACCAATGCCGCCGCTACCGGGGTTAGGATATCCGTTACAGCATCCGTCGGTTCCGTTCAAACCGATCAATGCTCCACCGGCTCCGCCGGGTCCGCCTACACCGCAGGGAACACAGCTTCCGTTAACATAGTGTCGTCCGCCGCCGCCGCCGCCGCCGGCAACGATCACACGGTTAGCAAGTCCCTGGGCGTTATGACGCACATCAGAAGCATCGCCTCCATCACCTGCAAAACCACCCTGACCTGTGCTCGGGGTTCCATAACCACCAGTACCACCACCATTCCATTTGTTCATGCCTCCAACATACACATACAACGTATCGCCAGGCGCTACGCTGAGCGTACCTTTTGCATAACCACCCTTACCACCCAACACCACAAAAGGAGAATATTGTTCGATCACACTGTCACCTTCTGATCCCCATGCCTCAATGGTCACAGAGGCCACACAAGTGGGGATCACATATTTCTGCACAGCGCCCGTATAGTTGAAGGTCGTTTGAGCATTGCTGCCAGAGTAAATAAGAAGAAACGATGAAATGAGGAGAGGGAGGAATAGTTTTTTCATAGGATGGGTCTTTTAAATTTATGCATCACGCATGAAAAATGCGTAACCAAGCAAAAATAGAGAAAAATAATTTATCTGTCAAATTTTTAACTTTGCCCCATGCAATCACTCAGAAACGCACTAGGGGTCATCTTCGGACTGATCAGTAGCTTCATCCTGATCAAACAGGCAGAGCGTATAAATTTTTCATTATACCCACCTCCCACCGGCTTTGACCCTTCCAAACCTGGGGCATTGGAAGAACTAATGAAAATGACTCCTGATGGAGCGTTGCTGGTTGTTATTTTTGCACACTTTTTAGCTTCTCTGATTGCAGGATTGGTAGCTGCATTAGTAAGTACAGAAAAGCGAATGAACAGCGCAGTTATCACAGGTGCGATTCTTCTTGCACTAGGGATCGCAACATTGATAATGGTAAAGGTCTACCCAGGTTGGTTTTGGGTGGCTGACATAGCTGTTTACATTCCAGCCGCAGTACTGGGAGGTAAGCTCGCGCTCAGATATAAACCTTAACGACTGTAATTAGGAGCCTCGCGTGTAATGTAAACGTCATGCGGGTGGCTCTCCTTCATTCCCGCAAAAGTGATGCGGATGAACTTTGCTTCCTGGAGCTTCGAAATATCTTTCGCACCGCAATAGCCCATTCCGGCTCTCAAGCCCCCAATGAACTGGTAGATCACCTCTGCCAACGTGCCTTTGAAAGGAACCCTTCCTGAAATACCTTCGGGTACCAGTTTGGCTATATCATCCTCAGTATCTTGGAAATAACGGTCTTTCGAACCCTTTTGCATGGCCTCGATAGAGCCCATACCACGGTAGGACTTGAAACGGCGTCCCTCGTAAATGATCGTTTCGCCGGGTGCTTCTTCTACTCCCGCAAAAAGCGACCCTGCCATCACCGTGCTCGCGCCCGCGGCAATAGCTTTCACAATATCACCCGTAAAACGGATGCCGCCGTCGGCGATCACCGGAACTCCTTTGCCTTTGATAGCTTTCGCAACATTATAGATAGCTGTCAGCTGCGGTACCCCTACCCCCGCAATAACACGGGTGGTACAGATAGAGCCGGGACCTATGCCCACCTTCACTCCGTCAGCGCCGGCTTTCACCAGCAATTGTGCGGCCTCTGCGGTAGCTATATTGCCTACTACCACCTGCAGATCAGGAAATTCAGCTTTAACTTTTTTAAGCGTTTCGATAACGCCTTTAGAATGACCGTGAGCAGTATCGATCGTAATAGCGTCAACCGAAGAGCTGACAAGGGCGCCGATCCTCTCGAGCACGTCATGTGTAACGCCAACGGCCGCTGCCACACGAAGTCTTCCCAATTCATCTTTGCAAGCATTGGGTCTCACTTTTACCTTCATGATGTCCTTGTAAGTAATAAGGCCTACCAGCACATTGTCCTTATCCACCACTGGCAGCTTTTCGATCTTATGTGTTTGAAGAATGGCCTCCGCCTTCTTCATGTCGGTCCCTTGCTTTGTGGTGATGATGTTCTCTTTTGTCATCACCTCGCTGATCGGGCGTTTCATGCTCTTTTCGAAACGGAGGTCGCGGTTGGTCACGATGCCTACCAGCTTTTTGTCCTTTGATATAACAGGAATGCCGCCGATCTTGAACTCTTTCATCAGGTTGAGCGCATCGCCCACTGTTGAGTTCACGAGGAGCGTTACCGGATCTTGTATCATACCGCTCTCCGAGCGTTTTACCCTGCGCACCTGGTCGGCCTGCTGCTCAATGCTCATGTTCTTGTGAAGCACCCCGATACCTCCTTCCTGTGCAATAGCAATGGCAAGCGCTGACTCGGTAACAGTGTCCATGGCTGCCGAAACAATAGGCGTATTGATGCGAATACCCCTGGTAAACTGAGTGGTTATATCAACCTCTCTTGGAAGTATTTCAGAATAGGCGGGTACTAATAGAACATCGTCATAGGTGAGACCCTCACCCAGGAATTTTTCGGAATCTGATGGCATAGCTGGCGAATTTTAGTGCCCCTGCGTAATAAAGCAATGCAGGTAAAATTCGTGCAAATGTAATACAAAAATGGCAGGTTGATGCTAATTTCTTACTTGCGCTTCCGTTTTGCTGTGGAAGGAGCCTCTTTTTCTTCTTCCCTGTACTTCAGCACGCCTCCCCAAAAGGCCATTTGCTGGAGCACCCAAGCCTGGCGGCGGCTAATAAAAGCCGTTGGTTTGGCGGGCGACCACTTCCTTGGGTTGGGAAGCACAGCGGCAATAAGAGCGGCCTCGCTCTTTAACAGGTCTTTTGCGCTCTTATGGAAATACTTTTGAGAAGCCGCCTCCGCTCCATATACCCCATCGCCCATCTCTATCACATTAAGGTACACTTCCATGATGCGCTCCTTGCTCCAGAAGGTCTCTATCAGCAGCGTAAAGTAAACCTCAAAACCCTTCCTTATCCAGCTTCTTCCGGGCCACAGGAACACGTTCTTTGCCGTTTGCTGGCTTATGGTGCTCGCGCCCCGCTTACGCTTGTGGGTCTCGTTATGATCCACCGCCTTTTCGATCGCTTCAAAATCGAACCCGTAATGCTTCAGAAAGTTCTGGTCTTCCGAACAAACCACCGCCAGCTGCAGGTGTGGCGACAGTTCATCAAAGGATACCCAATCCTTGCTGAGCCTCATCTCCTTTCCATCCATCTTCTGCTCTACACAGCGGATCAGCATGAGCGGAGTAAGAGGAATTGGCACCCAGCGAAAAAGGATGACGGAACAAACGCTGATGATAAGAAACCACATCGCCGTTTTCCACAAGATCCTCCAAGCCTTCAGAAGTACCTTCTTCAGCATCCTGTCAAAGCTTTTCTCTGATAAATGCCGCCAGTTCCTTTGGCTTCAGGTCTTTCGCGCGAATACGGTAGTGTGCCATCGCATAAAAATCCTCGCGCTTCTCCAGGTTGGCCGACACAAAAGCGCGCAGGTCGCTCTCCGACATGTCCTTTATCAGCGGGCGCTTGATCTTTGCGCTCAGCAGGCGCTGCACAAGGGCGTTCACACTCATCTTCAGGTAAACCGTAGCGCCATTGCTGTTCATCAGCTCCATGTTGCCATAATAACAGGGGGTGCCGCCGCCGGTGGAGATCACCCTGTTATCAGTATTCATCAGGACCTTCAGGTAATTGTGCTCAAGGGCCCTGAACTTCTCCTCTCCTTCCTCTTCAAAGATCGCGGAGATGGTCTTGCCATATTGCTCTTCGATGTATTCGTCAAGGTCGGTAAATTCCATACCCAGTTCCTTCGCCAGCTTCTTGCCGGCGGTCGATTTTCCTGACCCCATATATCCCGTAAGAAATACCTTCATATCGAGCTCCAAAATAACAAATAAAAAAATAAAGTCCTTTGTATAAACGAATAATGCTTTTATATTTGCACGCCTTTTTAAGGAAAAGTGTGGATCGATTCCGTAGCTCAGCTGGTAGAGCATTACACTTTTAATGTAGGGGTCCTGGGTTCGAATCCCAGCGGGATCACTCCCTGAAAAAAGAAAGCCGCAAATTGCGGCTTTCTTTTTTATATAATGTTTTGCTTATCGCACGAGGCTGACATGCCCAATGTAGGAGTGCTTCCCGCCAAGGAAATCACGGGTAGCTACTTTCCAAACGTATACATCCTGCTGAGCTATTTCTTTACCTCCGTTCGCCTTGCCGTTCCAGCCCTGGTAAAGGTCGGAAGTTTCGAAAATGAGGTTACCCCATCGATCGAATATCCAAAGCTTGAAATGACTGGGATCGATACCAATACCTTTTACGTTCCAAACATCGTTAAGCCCGCTGCCATCCGGTGTAAACGCGTTGGGCGCGAAGAGCTCGTAATCTCCGTTGATGCAGATCACTTTCTCAGCGGTATCCGGACAATTGTACTGGTTGTCAGCAATGAGCTGCACGTTGTAGCAGCCACTGTCCTTATAGGTGTGAACAGGGTTCTGCAACGAAGAGGTATTACTGCTTCCAGATGAAGACTCACCAAAGTTCCAGCTCCAGGTATTGGCCCCTGTGCTCATATCGGTGAACGTAATGTTGGGGTTAAGAACCGTAGTGGGCTGGGGAGAGGCGCTGAAGTCAGCAACAGTATTGGGATAAACATTTATCCAGGCGGTCTTGGTAAGTGTTGCGGTACACCCGTTATTATCCGTTACAGTTAGTGTTACAGTAAAAGCGCCCGGGCTCTTAAAGCAATGGCTGGGGTTTTGCAGCGTTGAAGTATTGCTGCTACCGCTACCCGCGTCGCCGAAATCCCAACTCCAGGAATTGATGTTTGCCGTAGTGCAGCTGAAGTTCACACAAAGCGGCGCGCAGCCCGCCGTATCATTAGCCGTAAGCGTGATCACCGGTGCTGAGTTCACCGTAACCACAGCGGTAGCGGTGGCGGTACAGCCTTTATTATCTGTAACCGTAAGCGTATAGGTTCCTGCCGAGTTACTGGTGGCCGAAGCGGTAAGCTGACCATTGCTCCAGGAATAAGTGTAGCCTGTAGTGCCTCCTCCGGCGGTGCTTGTAAGCGTAGCGGCCTGTCCGCCGCACACAGCGTTTCCTGTAACACCGAGCGTTAATTGTGACGGCTCTGTCACCAGTGTGCTGGCAGTGCCGGTACAACCGTTATTATCAGTGATCGTCACCGTATAGTTTCCTGCGCTAAGGCCTGTACCGGTGGAGCCTGTGCCTCCATTGGGTGACCATGCATAGGTGAAGGTACCCGAGCCGCTGGTAACAGTAGCGGAAGCGGTGCCGTCATTACCGCCAAAGCAGCTCACATTGGTAGTTGCGGTTACAGAAGCGCTCAAAGCATTGGTGCTATTCACCGCAACCGTTTTGCTGGTACTGCAGTTATTGGCATCGGTTACGGTAATGGTATAAGTTCCTGCGCTAAGCCCGGTAGCAGTAGCGGTAGCCTGTGCTCCCGCCGACCATAAGTAGGTGAAACTTCCTGTTCCGCCCGAGGCGGTAACACCTGCGGTACCATTCGACTGTCCACAATTCGCAATGGTACTTGAAGTATTGATCGCAAGCGCCGTGGGCTGCGTAAGTGTAACTGAAGCGGTTGAAGTACAGCCTTTATTATCGGTTATTAGCACACTGTATGTTCCAGCTGTTAGTCCAGTGATCGCGGCTGTGTTTTGCGCGTTGCTCCACAAATAAGTATACCCCGTAGTGCCACCGCCGGCTGTCACTGTAGCTGATCCGTTATTTGCGCCATTACAATTAGGGTTGGCGCTCGCAGAAATACCGGAAGTAAGCGCGGTTGGTTGTGTTATGGTAACCGTTGCCGTTTGAGTACAACCATTCGCATCGGTAACGGTAACCGTATATGTTCCCGCACTGAGGTTCGTGGCGTTCGCGGTATTTTGAGTATTGTTCCAGGTATAAGTATATGGGCTCGTACCGCCGGAAGCCGTAATACTGGCCGTACCGTTATTGCCCCCGTTGCAATTCACATTGCCCGAAGTACTAATACCTGCGGTTAAACCTCCGCCGTTATTGGTAATGGCTACGCTCTTGGTTCCGGAGCAGCCGGTATTATCGGTAACCGTTACTGTATAAGTGCCCGCGCTCAGCCCGGTCGCGTTCTGCGTGTTCTGTCCCGTGGGATTCCAGCTATACGTAAGCGCGCCGGTACCACCGGTAGCAGTTACGCTTGCGCTGCCAAGCGTTTGGCAGGAAGCATTGGTTTGGCTTGTGTTAAGCGTAAGGCTGGCGCCACCGCCGCCGGTAATGGTGAAAGTGTAATTAGTATTGTTCACTCCGCAGCCATTGGGAGTTTTAATGTTTACAGTATACGTTCCGGCCGTAAGACCAGTAACTGTTTGCGTGGTTTGACCGCCGGGGGTCCAGGAATAAGTATAAGCACCCGCACAAGCGGTAGCACCAAGTACCACAGTAGCCGTACCGGGATTGGAACAGCTTGCATTGGTGGTGTTGATGTTCACCGACTGGCAATTGGTGGTAGAGATGGCCAGCGAGGACAAGAAGCCAAAGCCGGAAGCAAGAACCTCACCATTGAGGCCCATCGTTACGTCATAAACTACGCCTGTTGTGGCAGTAGTGGTAAGAAGCGTGAGTGTTGAATCGTACTTAAGCACCGAGTTGGTGGTTCCAATAAACACGTTGCCGCAGCCATCAACCGCTACACCCTGGCAGGCATCCTTCGATCCTGAGGGTACACTTGCAACGGTACTGATCTGCGCACCGGTATTGATGTTGCGCTTCCAAACCGTAAGGCCGTCAAAGTGATAGATATACCTGCAGTTAGCGGTGATGCCGTTGAAACCCGCGATGTTACCGTTCGACCAGGCTGGAGTGCCTCCATATCCGGAAGTATGTCCGCTGGTAACATTAAAGATGGTAGTGAAAGCTGGTGTAAGCCCAACAAGATTGTGGGGAGGAGAATAATCGGTGGTTAGAACATAAAAATTTCCATTGGGCGCAAGACACATTGCCCTGAAGTCCTTGCCGCCGGTGGTCACCTGCACCGACCCTACCCTGTTGCCATTGGTTGTATCGATGTTGGAAAGTCTTCCGCCGGGAGGCGAGAACGAGTCGCCTGAAACGATGCTCGTGCCCGGACAGTTACTCGATATACACCAGAACTCCATACAGGAACCGATGGTATTGTTCCAAACGATAGCGCCTGCCGGCGTTACTTTAGAGATGCTTGGCAAAGAACCACAACCATTGTGGCCAGCTGTAATGTATGCGACACCGTTATTGGTAACCGAAAGATCACCATAGTAATTGCCAGTATAAGGTGTGTTGAGCGTCCAGGTAAGCGTTCCGCCGGGAGTGTACTTCATCAGCTTGTACGGCTGCCAGCCGCCGAACACATACACGTTGCCTGCAGCATCGTGCTCCACATCCATTGCCTTGTTCTGCGAGGTAAAGTTAGGATTGACGGTGAAGGGATCGATGATCAGTGCCTGCTTATTATCGTAAGCACCAAGCTTAATGGCTACTTCCTTTCCTGAGATCTCGAAAGCGGAGGTTACAGGAATGTTCGAGCCGTGATAAAAACTAACAGGAGCATGATCGATAATATCGCCAAGTACTGTTCCAACGTGAATGTTCCCTTTGTTGTCGATCGAAATACCTTTAGAACCGCTATAACGCATACGGATCTTCGATGCATCGGCACCAGGTTTCACGAACAGAACGTACTTCATGCCCTTCTTGCCGTTCTGCTCTGAGAACGTATACTCCAGGTCGATGCCGGGATAAATGTCTTTGTACAAAAGGCGTGTATAGGCCTTTACGAAATTAATATCCTTGCTGTAGTCTTTTCCAGCGCTGTAATTGTAATACTGCGAAACCGAATTCTCCGCTATCACGGAAGCATTGGGATTAGAGCCCAGCCATTCGAGGTGAATCAGGTCGGTCAGCACCTCGCCCTCCTCTTCGTGCCCGTCTTCCTCCTCAATACCGTCTTTGAATTTCCTTTCGGATTCTTTCCTGATCTCGGGACGATCGTATCTCCAGGTAAGCCCTTTTTGCGTGAAGTAGATCTTCACTCCCATGTTCTCTACCCCGTAGTAAATGGTAGAGTTCTTCAGTTCGTCCCCGCCGTTGAACTGCCCCCTGTTCTCAATAAATACCCTGTGCTCGAACGGATCAACCGTCCAGCTCTTAGGAGCATTTCCGGGACCTTGAGCCATCGCGAAGCTGCTTAAAGCAAGGAAAAAAAGACAAAGTTTTTTTGCCATAGGAAAGTTTTTGGGGCGCATAAAATTAACCATTAATTTTTTTGCAAGCAATTACAAGACACCAAACCTTATAATAAGGTTGCAATCGGCTGAATTTGGAGAGGAAATAATAGTGATAAACTTTTAATGGAGCTAAAATATATTATGTTATTGGTAATTAATAAGTTATAAATTATATTTTTATACCAATAACACATACATCATCCACCTGTTTTCGCTCCCCTTTCCAGGCTTCGAACTCACGCTCAATAGCCATCCGCTGCTCGTCCATTCTTTGGCCACTTAACGAGTGCAAAAGATTCTCAAAACGCTTCGAGGTAAACTTCTCATCATTATCCCCTCCGAACTGGTCAGCATAGCCATCTGTATACAAGTACACCGAGGCGTTCTTCAGCTGAAAGTTCTTGCTGGTAAAGCTCGCGGCTTTTTTCCCAAAAGTTCCGCCGATGGAAGATGAATCACCGGGTATTCGTTCCGGGCCATTGCCGTTTACAAAAAAAAGCGGCTGCCCTGCTCCGGCAAAAGCCACCTCTCCCCTTTCCATGTCGATCACGCAAAGCGAAATATCCATTCCATCATCCTGAACAAGGGCACTCCCTTGCTTCTGGTGCAGTGCCGCTGCTACTCCCGCATTCAATTCATTAAGAATGGCGGCAGGATCAAGAATGTGCTTCTCGTTCACGATCTCGTTCAGCAAAGTATTCCCTATCATGCTCATAAAAGCTCCGGGCACCCCGTGCCCTGTACAATCTGCCACCGCGATAATGATCTTCTCACCATTCTTCTCAAGCCAGTAAAAATCGCCGCTCACAATATCGCGCGGGCGATAAAGAATAAATGAGTCAGGAAGCAGCTTCTTAACTATTTCATCAGGCGGGAGAATGGCTTCCTGTATCCTGCGCGCGTAGGTGATACTATCTGTGATCTGCTTGTTCTTCTGCTCCAGCTGCAGGTACGCCTTTGACAATGATAAATTACTTTTCTGCTTTACCTGGTACCTGCTGTAAAAGAGAAATGCAAGTACGAGCAGCAAACCAATAACAATAACGGATGTGATGTTCGTCGTTCGCTGCGTGCTCGCCTCGCTTTCGTTTTGCGCAAGCTGAAGCGCTTTAATGTCTTTGTCCTTCTTGAGCAGTTCTATCTCCTTCTCTTTGCGTTGTGTTTCATACAACGATTGCATCCTAACCATTGAACGACTGTTCTCTGCATTGAACAGGGTATCTTTCATTGAAGAATAAAGACGGTGATACTCCAGCGCCTCTTTGTATTTTGCTTCCCTTCCGTACAGATCGGCCAACGAGGAATAGACCTCACGCAACCCTTCTTTGTAAGACTTTTCGTTAAATATTCCCATGGCTCTCTTCAGGCAGGTCTCTGAATCTTTGAATCGCTTTTCTTCCATGTACGCACAGCCGATGTTCAGGTTGGTGATCCCTACGCCCTGGCGATCAGAGAGATCTTCATACATACGCAAGGCATTCCCGTAGATCTCCCTTGCTTTCGTGTAGTTGCCCTGTCTTCCATAAATGTTCCCGATGTTGTTGTAAGTAACCGCAATACCTCTTCTCTGCCCTATATTTTCAAATACTTTAAGCGCCTTTACGTGGTAGTTCAAGGCCTTGTCATATTCGCCCATTTTGCTCAACACGTTTCCCATATTCACGTAACTCCCTCCTACTATATCCTTGTTCTGCACCTCTTCCGCCATCTGCATTCCCTGTGTATATCTATCCAATGCTTTCTCCAGATTACCCTGGCGAAAATAAATATGTCCAATACCGTTGTCACAGTTTACAATGCCTTGCTTATCGCCGGTCTTACGGCAGATCTCCATCGCACGCAGGAAGGAATCCATTGCTTTGTCATAGTCACCTAACCCCTGGTAATCACCCGCAATATTGATCAAAGAAGTGCTCATCGACTTCTGATCGCCCAGCTCCTGGTCTATGCGCAAGGCCTCCTGGTGATTTTCCAGCGCCGATGAATAAGTGCTGGTGGCAGTAAAAGATGCCGCCATATTGGTGTATGCTCGTGAAATACCTTTACTAAAGCCAAGCTTCTTCGCTTGGTCGAGCGCCAACTGCGAACAATCCATGGCCTTCTTGTTTTGGCCCGACATGCGGTAATTGATGCTTAACGCGTTCAGGATATTTACCCGTTGTGTATCCTTTGCCGAAGAAAGAAGGCCCTGCAAACTATCGATCCTGCACGTGGGTTGCGCGCCAGCTAATGGCACCGCAAACAGGAAAAGGAAACAGAAAACGACCAGGTTTCTCATATAGAAGGGCACGAGCAAAAATAGGACTTTCGTAAAAGAATCCAAATTCGTCGGACGTTTTCCGCAATTCATCGGAAAAGTGGATAACTTACTCATAAAAGTTCCTTCGCCGCTTGTCATTTCGCCTCGGAAACCATAGATTTGAAGCTTAAGTTCTGACAAACCTTTTCCTTCCTGCAACTATTGGACAGGAACGGGTGTCTGAATAATGAATCACCTAACCCCCAGCATGAAAAAGACTAGCCCC
This sequence comes from Bacteroidia bacterium, assembly GCA_025451785.1. Taxonomy (GTDB): domain Bacteria; phylum Bacteroidota; class Bacteroidia; order JANWJV01; family JANWJV01; genus JANWJV01. The sequence continues at coordinate 24,354 of JANWJV010000133.1, forward strand.
CTTCTTCTTCTTTCCCTTTTGCTTCTTTTTTCGTTCCGAACTACCGCCCAATTCAACCAGTGGGCCTGGATGGCCGGCGACAACCTCACCAACCAGGCGGCTAACTGGGGAGTGCAGGGAGTAGCCGCAGCCACCAATAAGCCCGGGGCGTTTTACGAAGGTGGATGTGAGTGGACCGACCAGCAAGGAAATTTCTGGCATTGGGGCGCTGGTGGTTTCTCCAGTTATGGCGCTGCCCTCTGGAAGTTCGACCCCGTAACCAACATGTGGACCTGGGTGAAAGGCCCCAACACCAATAACTCATCAGGTGTTTTTGGAACTAAATACGTTGCTGCCGCAGCCAACTACCCCAGCGGCCGCGCTTTTGCTTCCGCAAGCTGGGTTGACAATAACGATAAGTTCTGGATGTTTGGTGGCTATGGTTATAACTCGGTAGGCACTATCGGATGGCTCGATGATATGTGGATGTATGATCCCGTTACGAACATGTGGACCTGGATGGGCGGTAACCCTACTCTTACAGGACAGCCAGGTGTTTATGGAACGCTCGGTGTGTTTGCCGCCGCCAACTGGCCGGCATCCCGCTGCGAGACCGACGCAGGATGGGTAGATGCTAACAACAAATTTTACATGTTCGGCGGCCTTGCTCAGAACGGTAACCTGAACGACATGTGGAAATATGATCCGATCACCAACCAATGGGCATGGATCCACGGCTCTAACCTGGTAAACGGCGCAGCTGTTTATGGAACACAGGGTGTAGCCGCCGCGGCCAACGTTCCTGGCGGAAGGATGAACTACGCGAGCTGGGAAGACAATGCCGGTATGTTCTGGATCTTCGGATCGCGTGGTAACGCGGGCCAATACGATGACCTTTGGAAATACAATCCCACCACCAATATGTGGACGTGGATGAAGGGAGCTGCAGGCTCTGGAAATACAGCAGGCAATTACGGCACCAAATGCGTTGCCGCAGCAACCAATAACCCACCCGCTTTGTATGAACAACGCGCACGCTGGACCGATGACTGCGGAAACCTTTGGCTCTGGGGTGGTAACAGCCACAACGACCTTTGGCGCTATAGCATTGCCACCAATAACTGGACGTGGGTTAGCGGCTCTAACCTCACAGGCCAGGCCGGTGTTTACGGAACCAAGGGAGTGTTTGCTGCTACCAATATGCCCGGCGCACGCTGCGGCAACTTTGCGTACCGCAGGCCCAATGTAAACGAACTTTGGTTCATCGGCGGCGGACTTCCCGGCGACTTCAACGATGTTTGGAAATACGTTCCCGACAAACCCATTGCTTCCTTTACCTTCAACCCTAACAATGCCTGCGCACCTGCGGCGGTTTCATTTACCAATACCAGCACACCCGGATGTAACGAAATAAAATCTTCTTCCTGGAACTTCGGCGATCCCGGTTCGGGCGCGCTGAACCTTTCAACTCTTACGAATCCTACACATACATTTAATACCCCCGGAACCTATACGGTGAAACTGGTGATCACCAATTGCACAGGAAGCAAAGACTCTACAACCGCGGTAGTTACCGTCATCAATTGCAACAGCATGACGGCAAACATACAAGGCGCTTGTACCAAAATGTGTCTCGGCAATTGTCAGCAGGTCCAGGTCAACGTGAGCGGCGGCACCTCACCTTACACTTACAACTGGACCCCCAATATCGGAACCGGGCCCGGACCTTACAACGTGTGCCCGACAGTAAGTACCACCTACTCGTGTATTGTAACCGATGCGAATGGAAACACAGCTGCTACCGGCACCTGCCTTGTAACGATATTCCCCACCTATAATTCGCTTACCGCAAATTCAACAGCTGCCACTTGCGGAAATAATAATGGCACCGCCACCGCCAGCGTATCCGGCGCAACTTCGCCTTACACCTATAGCTGGAACAACGGACAAACCAACCAAACGGCAACGGGTCTTGGCGCCGGAACATTCACCGTTACGGTCACTGACGCTAACGGTTGTTCGAAGACAGCTTCGGTAGCTGTGATAAGTCAGCCAGGACCAACGGTGAACGCAAGCGGAAACAATATTCTTTGTAACGGCGGAACCGGATCTGCATCGGCTACCGTTTCGGGAGGCACAGGAACCATTACGTATTCCTGGATGCCCAGCGGTCAAACAAACAGCACAGCCACAGGACTTACCGCAGGTACATATACGGTTACCGTAACAGATGTGAACGGTTGTACTGCTACTGCAACAGTTACAATCATTCAACCTCCTATTCTCTCCGCCGGCATCAGCACTCAAACGAACGTAAGCTGCAACGGCGGCAACAACGGATCGGCTACAGCCACAGCTTCAGGCGGTACAGGAGCGATGACCTTCAGCTGGAGCAACGGACAGGCATCATCGACCGCCACAGGATTAATAGCGGGCACGTATACAGTAACGGTAACGG
>JANWJV010000134.1 GCA_025451785.1 Bacteroidia bacterium
CGACGCTGAATCCCAGCTACCGCGATCTTCCTGTGCGCCTTGCTGAGTATGGTACCTGTTATCGTTATGAGCAATCGGGTGAGCTCTTTGGCCTGATGCGCGTGCGTTCATTGCAGATGAACGACGCGCACATCTATTGCACCAAAGAACAGTTTGCCGATGAGTTCAGGGCGGTGAACGATATGTACCTTAAATATTTCAAGATCTTCGGTATCGACAAATACGTGATGCGCTTTTCCACGCATGAAGCCAGCAAACTGGGCAAGAAATATGTGGATAACCCGGTGCTTTGGAAGGAGACCGAGGACATGGTACGGAATGTGCTTATAGACTCAAAAATACCATACGTGGAGGTGCCGGATGAAGGGGCTTTTTATGGCCCCAAAATAGACGTGCAGGTTTGGAGCGCTATAGGCAGGGAGTTTACCCTGGCCACCAACCAGGTGGATTTCGCGGTTCCCGCCCGCTTTGGGTTGACCTTCAGAAACGCCAAAAACGAGCTGGAAACGCCCATTTGCATACACAGGGCACCGCTGGGAACGCATGAACGCTTTATCGGCTTCTTGATCGAGCATTACGCGGGCAACTTCCCTTTGTGGCTCACACCCAGGCAAATAAGCATACTTCCCATTAGCGAAAAGTTCAACGATTACGCCAAAAAAGTTTTGAAATTGCTGAATAATTACGATATTCGCGGCCTCGTTGACGAAAGGAACGAAAAAATAGGTAAAAAAATACGCGATACCGAGCTCCAGAAAGTGCCTTATATGCTGGTAGTTGGTGAGAAAGAAGTGAATGAAAACAAGGTAGCCGTACGTAAGCACGGGGAGGGAGACAAAGGAAGCGTAACCATTGAAGAATTTGCAAGGCAGATAAAGGCCGAGATCGAGGCGGAACTAATGATAAGTTAAACATTAAAACAGGAGGTTAACATAGCTAAGAATTTCACACCAAGGCCCAGGCCGTTTTTTCCAAGACCACGGTTTCAGAAAAAAGAAGACGCTCACAAGATCAATGAAAAGATCTTAGCACGAACAGTACGTGTGGTGGGCGAAGGTATAGAAGGGGGCGTATTCCCCATCGAGAAGGCCTTGCAGATCGCCAATGAAAAAGGAGTTGACCTGGTAGAGATCGCTCCTACTGCCGATCCTCCTGTTTGTAAGGTAATTGATTACAAGAAATACCTCTACGAGCAGAAGAAGCGGGCCAAGGAGATGAAGGCCAAGACGCAGAAGGTGATCGTGAAGGAGATCCGTTTCGGGGCGCATATAGACGAGCATGATTTCAATTTCAAAAAGAACCATGCGATGAAGTTCCTGAAGGATGGCGCGAAGGTGAAAGCATATGTGTTCTTCCGAGGAAGGGAGATCGTTTACAAGGAGCAGGGAGAGATACTTCTCCTCCGCTTCGCCAACGAGCTCGAAGAATTTGGAAAGGCAGAACAGCTGCCGCTCCTCGAAGGAAAGAAGATGATCATGATGATCGCTCCTAAAAAAACGAAGTAAGATCAAAATTTAATACGAGAGAAAATGCCTAAGATGAAAACAAAATCCGGAGCTAAGAAGAGATTCAAGTTCACCGGAACTGGTAAAATAAAGAGGAAGAGAGCTTTCAAGAGCCACATCCTTACCAAAAAATCGAACAAGAGAAAACGCGCGCTAGGCCATGCGGCCCTCGTGCATAAGACCGACGAGAGCAGGGTTAACCTGATGCTCACCGTAGGTAAATAAGAGCTTATCTAAACAACAACCAACGTCGAACCAGGTGCCGAGCTTCAAGACCATGACTTCAGTCGTGGCGCTTCTCACCAAAAAACAAAAACAAAATGCCAAGGTCGGTCAATAATGTGGCTTCAAGAGCCCGCAGAAAGAAGATCCTCAAACAAACCAAAGGTTACTGGGGTGCAAGAAAGAACGTATTAACAGTAGCGAAGAACATCCTTGAGAAAGGACTTGTTTACGCTTACCGCGACAGAAAGACCAAGAAGCGTAATTTCCGCGGTCTCTGGATCCAGCGTATCAACGCGGGTGTTCGTCCTTACGGGATGAGCTACTCTGAGTTCATGGGCAAGATCCACAAAAAGAACATCGACCTGAACCGTAAGGTGCTGGCCGATCTCGCAATGAACCACCCCGAGGCTTTCAAGGCTGTGGTGGAGAGCGTGAAGTGATCTGATATTGCCTGCCTACCGCCAGGCAGGCTTCGTTGGCCTAACGGCCTCCTCGCAATGACAATAGAACCCTGGTAAATACCAGGGTTTTTTATTGGTCCTTCGGCAAGCCTGTCCTGAGCGAAGCCGAAGGGCTCAGGATGACGTATCTGAGGCTAGATCAGGAAGACGGACGAGGAACCATACATGAAGGTTGTTAAGGCGGTTCTCTAACTGGTCGTAGACCCTGAAGCCGAACTTTTCGAAGAGCAGTTTGTTACGCTCTGCCGTTGTTTCTGCGATCACCGGCAATTGTTCCCTGTATGAGCGCTTGATCATATAGTCCCTTATCTCCCTGGGTGCTGAGCGTCCCCGGCGCTGAGGCTTTACACAAAAGAACCAGAAGTACAGAAACTCTCCGCTGACAGGGCGCTTTGCCTTTAACATTTTTTCATGGCGGATGATCTGAGGCAGTTTACCAATATCAAAAGCACGGATCACGAGGCGCGTCGTTTGTAAAAGATCAGAGAGATATCCACCCTGGTTGTACTTATAGACGATGGCCACACCCGCCTCGTCGGAAGTGATAAGAACCGCATTACGTTTAAGACCATAATCAAAGGCGTAGCTTGCCAATTCACGAAGGCGTTTTTCCGGTTTGCTTTTTCTTAGGATGAATTTGAAATGAGAGTTGCCTGCGAAACTTTCGCAGAGTATCCCCGTAACAAGCGCCTTGTCTTGCCTTGTAGCGATGCGCATAAGGGCCCTGGGCAAGAACCATTCCCGGGCCGCGCTACGCCGGGTCGTAAGGCATGGCGTCACGATGGTACAGAAAAGTGGTATCATTCAGGGGAACATTTTTCTCACGATGAAAGCAGCTGAACATTGTATCTTTATCCCATGGAATTCAGCATCACCGCCGATTTTCAGCCTACCGGCGACCAGCCCGAGGCCATCAGGCAATTGGCGGAAGGCATACGTAAGGAAGTACAGCACCAGACCCTGCTGGGTGTAACGGGCTCTGGCAAGACCTTTACCATCGCCAATGTAGTAGCCGAAGTACAGAAACCCACCCTGGTGCTGAGCCATAACAAGACCCTTGCGGCGCAGCTGTATGGTGAGTTCAAACAGTTCTTCCCTAAGAACGCGGTGGAGTACTTTGTTTCCTATTACGATTACTACCAGCCTGAAGCGTACATCCCTTCCACCAATACCTATATCGAAAAGGACCTGAGCATCAACGATGAGATCGAGAAACTGCGCCTGAGCACCACCTCTTCCCTCCTGTCGGGACGCCGCGATGTGATCGTGATCTCCTCGGTGTCCTGTATCTATGGCATCGGTAATCCACAGGAGTTCAGTGACAATGTGCTTCACATAAAGCGCGGTGACGTGATCAGCCGCAACAAGTTCCTGCATCAGTTGGTTACCAGCCTTTATTCGAGGACAGAAGGTGATTTTGAAAGGGGCAATTTCCGGGTGAAAGGCGATACTGTGGATATCAACCTGGCGTATGCTGATTATTCATTGAGAGTTTACTTCTTCGGCGACGAGATCGAAGAGATAGAGAACATCGAGACTTCGACCGGTAAAAAGCTGGAGAGCCTGGAAAGCGTAAATATCTATCCGGCCAATATATTCGTTACTTCGCCCGACACACTAAAGGGCGCGATCCACCTTATACAGGACGACCTGGTAAAGCAGCTGGAGTATTTGAAGGAGATCGGCAAGGGCCAGGAGGCGAAACGCCTGGAAGACCGCGTGACCTATGACCTGGAGATGATGCGTGAGCTGGGCTACTGTTCAGGTATTGAGAACTACTCCCGCTATTTCGACGGTCGCAAGACCGGCGATCGCCCCTTTTGCCTGCTCGATTATTTTCCTGATGATTTCCTGATGGTGATCGACGAAAGCCATGCCACCCTTCCACAGATAAGGGCCATGTATGGCGGCGACCGCTCCCGAAAGATAAACCTCGTGGAATATGGTTTCCGATTGCCCGCCGCGATGGATAACCGTCCCCTGAAGTTCGAAGAGTTCGAGGGGCTGATGCCGCAAACGATCTACGTAAGCGCCACGCCCGCTGATTACGAACTGGAAAAGTCAGAAGGCATTGTAGCGGAACAACTGATACGTCCCACCGGCCTGCTGGACCCCATCATTGAGGTGAGGCCCAGCCTTAACCAGGTGGACGATCTGCTGGAAGAGATACAAAAGACCGTGGAGCGCGACGAGCGTGTGCTGGTGACAACCCTCACCAAACGAATGGCCGAAGAGCTTAACAAATACCTGATCAACCTGGGTGTTCGCTCCCGTTATATCCATTCGGATGTTGACACCCTGGAACGCGTGGAGATCATGCGCGACCTCCGACTTGGGCTTTTCGACGTGCTTGTGGGCATCAACCTGCTCAGAGAAGGGCTTGACCTTCCTGAAGTATCACTTGTAGCTATCCTTGATGCTGACAAGGAAGGATTCCTACGTTCGTCGAGGTCACTTACACAAACTTCCGGAAGGGCCGCAAGGCATATCAACGGCAGAGTGCTCATGTATGCCGATAAGATGACCGACTCCATGCGGCAGACCATCGACGAGACGGAGCGCCGAAGGAAGAAGCAGATCGCCTATAACTTTGACCATGGCCTGAAGCCCGAGCCCCTTGTAAAATCCAGACAAAGTATCCTTGGTCAGTCGAGCGTAGTGAACAGCAGCGGAAAGATCGCCAAGGCCTATATAGAACCGGAGAGCTTTAGCAGCGCTGCCGACCCAGTGGTGCAATACATGACAAAGGACGAGGTAAAGCAGCAGATCTCATTGATAAAAAAGCAAATGGAGAACGCGGCGAAAGAGCTGGACTTCATTGAAGCCGCGCGACTACGCGACGAGATGCGCAGCCTTGAGGAATTGCTCAATAAAAAATTCTAAGTTTTCTGCTTCTTCTTTTTAGCAGCGGGGAACAAAATGTTGTTCAGGATAAGGCGGTAGCCGGCTGAATTAGGGTGAAGCGCCAGGTCAGTAGGTGGATCCTCTACCCTATGCTCATAGTCCTCAGGGTCGTGGCCGCTGTAGAAGGTAAAAGTGCCTTTACCATAGTCGCCATGAATATAACGGGCTTCATTGGCAGCCTTGTTCTCCCCCATGATCAATACATTGGGTTTTACAAAGGTTTTGTCCCATCCTACGCTCTGTCCCCAAAAACCTTTTATCAACTGCGCATGGTTCTGGCAAAGCATGGTTGGCACCGGATCCCACTTGGCCGAGTACTCAAATAAGCTAAAGTAATCATTCTCCTTATTCACTCCAAAGCGTTGACGCCTAGTACCATACGTATCAATATTTGACTTGGCGTATTCTGCCGGACTGGTGCTTACACTAAAGCCTTTAAAGGCAAAACATTTGCTGTAATCAAGTTTGCTGTTCATAGCAGGATCAGCGGGATCACCATCAAACATGCTTTCAACAATGTCTACCCCTTCCGCCGCAAGGGCAATATCATAGGAATCGGGCGCTGAACACATAGAGAAAAGATAGCCACCTCCAGAGGTAAAATCCCTGATCCTTTTAGCAACGGCAAGCTTGAGCTCCGAAACCTTATTGAACCCAAGCGCATGCGCGCTGGCTTCGGTCTCCCTCACCTGCTGCTGGTACCAGGCAGCTCCCCTGTATGCTGACCAGAACTTTCCGTACTGGCCTGTAAAGTCTTCGTGGTGCAGGTGCAGCCAATCGTAAAGTGGAAGCTTACCATTCACAATATCTTCGTCATATACCACTTCATAGGGGATCTCAGCATAGGCAAGCACCAGGGTTACCGCATCATCCCATGGCTGCTTTGATTTGGGTGAATACACTGCCACCTTAGGAGCTTTCTCCAGCTTGATGGCGTCCATGTTCACTTCGGGATTGGCGATCTCCTGCAGGATGCCGGTAGCACGAGCGTCGGCGATCAGCTCATAGGTAACGCCTCGTATATTGCACTCGTTTTGAATGGTCTTGTTGTCCTTCATCATGAAACTGCCGCCGCGGTAATTAAGCAGCCACTGTATCTCCACGTCGTTCTTGAGCACCCAAAAGGCCACACCGTAGGACTTAAGGTGGTTCTTTTGTGCCTCATCCATAGGCAGCAGGATATAAGTAGCCCTGGCGGCCTGTGCTGCAATAAGTAAAGTGATTATGAGGGCAAGTTTGCGCATCACGCTTAATAACGTAAACGTAGAGGCAAAGTTACAAATTGTATGCCCTAAATACTAATTGACCTTCGACTCCGCTCAGGCTGACGATTGGATGTGTTTTTTTAAAAGGGCTCTTCGTCGATGTCGTTCATCCGCGAGCCTTTGATAATGGTCCCGCTATTGCTGCCGCCGAAGGAATCATCGGGACTGAGAGAGCTGTTGGAAAGCTTTTGTTCGAAGCTGTCGCCGCCGCTGCCCGCGTCCACGAACTTGGCCAGGCGGTCGATAAAGCGCAGCGGCACATCCTTAAGGGCGCCGTTCCTGTGCTTGGCAATGATGATCTCGGCCATACCGGTGGTGCTGTTGCCACTTTCATCTTCAGTAAAGCCGTGGTATTCGGGACGGTAAATGAACATTACCATATCGGCATCCTGTTCGATAGCACCCGATTCACGAAGGTCGGAAAGCTGGGGGCGCTTGGTGCCGCCGCGGGTCTCTACCGCACGGCTGAGCTGTGAAAGCGCGATGATGGGGATATTGAGTTCTTTGGCGATGCTCTTGAGCGACCTGGAAATAGTACTGATCTCCTGTTCGCGGTTGCCGCCCTTCATGTCCACACCCGCTGTCATAAGCTGCAGGTAATCGATGATGATCATCTCAATGTTCTTCTCCGCTTTGAGGCGGCGTGCCTTCGCGCGCAGCTCGAAGATGGAAAGCGCGGGGGTATCGTCGATATAGAGAGGTGCTTCCGCAAGGTGAACGATCTTGGCGTGGAGCTGCTCGTATTCATGGTTGGCGAGGGTGCCTTTCTTCAGCTTATCAAAGGGTAGTTCCGTCTCGCTGGCGATAAGCCTGTTCACGAGCTGAATGGATGACATCTCAAGAGTAAAGAAAGCTACGGGTTTATTGAATGTAACAGCTGCGTTGCGTGCTATGTTCAGCACGAAAGCGGTCTTACCCATGCCGGGACGGGCAGCCATGATCATCAAATCAGACTTCTGCCAGCCTGCCGTTACCCTGTCGAGCTCCGTAAAGCCGCTGGGCACTCCGGTCATACCGGTAGCGTTCTGCTTGGCAGCATCTATCTCATCAATGGCTTTCTTGATGAGGGTGCTCATCTCATCGTAGTTCTTACGAATATTGCCTTCAGAGATCTCGAAGAGCCCTTTTTCGGCACTGTCTAAGAGGTCGAACACATCGCTGGTATCTTCGTAAGCGTCCTTGATGGTTTTGGAAGATATGCGGATGAGTTCACGCTGGATATGTTTCTGGAGAATGATCCTTGCATGGAACTCAGCGTTGGCAGAGGAGGCTACGCGGTTGGTAAGCTGAGAGATATAATAGGCGCCGCCTACGATCTCCAATTCACCGCTTTTCTTAAGCTCAGCCGTTACCGTAAGGATATCCACGGGTTCGGAGCGCTGGAAGATGCGCTGAATTCCAGAGAAGATACGCTTGTGCTCATCCCGGTAAAAAGCCTCGGGCTGAAGGATGTCGATCACATTGGTGAGCGCATCCTTTTCGAGCATGAGCGCGCCGAGCACAGCTTCCTCCAGGTCAACGGCCTGGGGCGGTAGCTTGCCGATCTCCAGCAATTGGTCCTTGATGTGTGAGCTCAGGGAGGTACGGCTGGTAGTGTTTGTTTTGCTCTGCGGCTTATCCATGGGCACAAAAATACTTAAATCGGATGGCTTGCAAAAGCAAGTTATCAAAACCCCAATCAACAAGTTCTTAACAAGGCCTCCGGGCAAGCATCATAAAGGCGGAAAGCCAGCGATGACGGGCCTTTTCGGGCCAGAAAAATTATTCTTTGTACCTTAGTACGGATGAAAAAAATGTTTTTCAACACCCTTGTTTTTGTGTCGCTTGTTTCTTTATTTTCTAGCGGATGCAAAAAGAAGGAAGAAGGCAGCCCCCCAACCGTTCAGTATCATACCCCGCTCGAAAACGCCACCTACACCGTATTCGACAACATACAGATCTCGGCTCATGTTTACTCTGCCACAGCGATCACTGACCTGAAGATCGGGATCGTGAACGACCAGATGGTCCCGGTGATGAGCACCATTCCACTTTCGCCGGTCACCCACATAGCTTTCACCTACAATATCTACGACATCCATCTTACTTCCGGAACCTATTACGTATGGATCTCCGCCACGAATGCCGACAACCTGGATGTAAATGCCTACCAGAAGATATCCATCAGTGAAGCGCCTAAGAAGCGCAAAGCGGTGTACGTGATCACCAAGTTAAGTTCATCGCAATTGGGCCTTACGAAGGCCGACTCTGTCCTCAACAGTCAGCAACAGGTAGGCAGCTTCAACGGCGACTTCTCTGGTTCAGCCATCAGTTCCTGGCACCAGCAATTGTACCTTGCTGGGAATTATACAGGAGACCACAGGGCTATTGAATTGGCCGGGCATAGCATCAAATGGTCGGTTCCCTATATAGGAAGTTCTAATCCTTATTTCACAGGTGTTTCGAGCGATGAAAAATCGAACTACCTCTCTTATTTCGGCGGCCAGGTAAAAGCGCTTGACCAGAATGGCAGCACTCGGTACTTCACTACTCCCAGCGGTGGCTACTACCCCTTGAAGAGCTTTGTTTCCGGCAGTTACCTGCTGCAGGAGCAAAAAGACTATACCAGCTCTCAGCGGAAACTGGTGGTCTATTATTCCAGCAGCGGAGTGGGCAAACAGGAAACCCTTATCCCGGAAACCGTTACCGAGCTATTTACGAAGGACGCCGATAATGTTTACCTCTTTGGCAATGCCAGTGGCCAGGCCAAAATGGAGATCTATACGGTAAGCGGTAACAGCTTCTGGAACCGTACTTTGCCAGCGGGAACTCTTGCGGCCGCTACACAGGTAAATTCAGATACCTACCTGCTGGCCTATACGAACGGAACTATTTACAAATACACTTACAGCAACAACAGCCTCATCACCTGGCTTAGCGGTGTGAACGCTGTTAAACTGCGCTATGATGAAGTGAACGGCGAGGTTTGCATCGCTGAACTAAAAAAGCTTAGCAGCTACGACCTCAACTCTTCCGGGCTTAAGAAGACACTAACTGTCCCCGACACCATCCTGGATATGCATATCCTGTTCAATAGATAATATCCAGGTAAACGCGTTCCGCTTTTTGTACTTCCTCTTCTACAACAAGCAGTATCTCCCCTACTGACTCGTACAGTTGCTCAAAAGAATCGATCACAAAGTATTTGTCCTGTATCCGGTCGTTAAAAAAGGCTGTGTTCATTACCTTTCTGGCATTGTAAGGCAGATGCGCAGGCTTATCGCTTACGCAGAACTTTGTTTCGCCTGCGGATGACATTATACCCGCACCGTAGATCTTCAATCCTTCCTTTTCCCTGATCAACCCGAACTCCACTGTGAACCAATAGATCCTTCCCAGCATTTCGATCACGCGGGCATTGTTGCTATGCTTCAGCGCGATATGGCTGAGCTTCTCGAAGAAGCCACAGAAATAAGGATTGGTGAGCAAGGGCACATGGCCGAACACATCGTGGAACATGTCGGGCTCTTCCAGGTAGTCGAGCTGGCTCATTTTGCGCAGCCAGGTGCTGGCGCTGAACTTCTTTTGGTGAAGCAGCTCAAAGAACTCCTTCTCAGGTATAATACCGGGCACTGCCTGCAGGCTCCAACCGGTGAGCGATCCCAGCGCCTTATTCACCTCCCTGAAATCAGGAATGCGACCGGCACTGAAGCCGATCTTGTTTATCCCTTCGAGATAGGCCGAGGTTGCCGTGTTTGAGAGATTGATCATTTGTCGCTCAAAGAGCGTTTTCCATACCAGGAAGTCTTCTTCCGTGTAAGCTGCATAGTTCTGCTGTAACATCTTCTTATTCATTTTTATATTAAACAAAGAGCCCGGTTCCTTCCGGAACCGGGCTCGCTATTGCTTGTATTTATCTATACGGTCAATAAACGCCCATTTCCGGAACGGTGTTCCTGAAATAATAATCGTAGCGTTTCTTGAGCGATAATTTCATGCGACAAATGTAAACAAATTTTGTTAGCGCAAATTATTTGTTCGTGATCATCTTGGTGCTGGCCATCATGAGATACCTTGAAAGAGAGGCCACAAAGAGGTTCTTGGAGGTTTCATCGAGCGCCCATACCGCCTGGTAAAAGTCAGTTGACAGTGCAGGGAACGAAAAGCTTTTCTTATCCACGGTTGACATGGCAGGCATACAGAAATAAATAGGCACCTTGGTGTCCTGTGCTAGGATGATGAGGAAGCCGGCCAGGCTCTGGTCGAACTCACGCTTCATGACCTTATAGGTGATCTTGTAGCCGGTCCAGGAATCAGTGAACTCATCCGTTGGGGAGAAGTAATATCCCTTTTTCATTTCACCGCCGGTGCTTACCATCAGCTTATAGCCGTTCACCATCCAGTTGTATTCATCCTGGGTGGTATTCTGTGCCTTTAAGGCCGGAAGGGTAAGAAAGGAGATTGCGGAGAGCAGTATTAATTTTTTCATGGGCTTGGTTTTAAGATGTACTAAGTTAGTATTTTTAAGGGCTTAACAAAAACGAAGCCAAGGATGAGCCAGAAAGAGAACCGCGACCTGGGTTTGGGAGTAAAAAGCGGACCGGTGGCCGCGCGGGGCCTGAACAAGGACGGCAGCTTTAATGTAGAGCGAACCGGGATCTCAAGGTTCAGTACCTCTGAAGTATATCACTCGCTTATCTCCATGTCATGGGGTAAGTTCGGCGCCCTGTTGCTAACGTTCTACGTAGCCGACAACATCATTTTTGCTTTCCTGTACATGATGGCAGGGCCGGAGAACTTTACCGGTGTAGGAGGCCAAACCTGGTTCGAGCAGTTCCTTGACATGTTCTTTTTCAGCTCTCAAACAGTTACCACGCTGGGCTATGGACGAACAGCCCCTGTGGGCACCCTTGCCAGTACCATCGCCGCTATTGAATCGATGATCGGACTTCTGGGCTTCGCCCTGGTAACCGGTCTTTTATACGCGAGGGTTTCGCGGCCCGACGCGAAGATCCTGTTCAGCAAGAACGGTGTAATAGCACCTTACAGAGATGGAAAGGCCTTTATGTTCCGGATGGTGAACAAACGCAGCAACCAGCTCATTGAGGTGGAAGCTGAAGTGGTGGTTTCAATGACGGACAAGAAGAGCGGCAACCGCATATTCGAAGCAATGCCTTTGGAGCGAAGCAAGATCAATTTCTTCCCTATGAACTGGACGGTAGTCCATCCTATCGACGAGAAAAGCCCGCTATGGGGGATCACAAAAGAAGAACTGGCGAATTCTGACATCGAGTTCATCATCCTGCTTAAAGGCTTTGATGATACCTTTTCTCAGACCATTTATTCACGCACCTCCTATTTCAGAGAAGAGATACTTTGGGGAAAGAAGTTTACGGGAATGCTTTCAGTAGGTGCCAATGGCAAGCGTGTTATGGACATCAGCAAGCTGGATGATATGGAAGAGGCCCCGCTTCCTGAAGAGAAAAGAGAAGCTAAAAACATGGAGCATGCGTAAACAGTTATTGATCATAGTAACGGTCCTTGCCCTTCCCTGCTTCGCGCAGGAGGCGGCAAAACCTTCCAACGAACGGTTGATGTGCATTAGCTGGAAGGTAGGCACTGAGATAGACGCGAAAGAAAAAAAGCATTACAACATCTTTCCATTCCAGACCGCAAAGGAGTTTGGCAGCGCGAAATTTTACCAGGACATGAACAACGGTTCGGTATATGCCAAGATGGTAATGGCAAACAAGAAAGAAGTGCGCGAGGAATTTACCAAAGAACATTACCTGCGTTACCAATTGCTCATCAACCAGGAGAACATGAAGACCGACTCACTCATGTATGCAGACGAGACGGGCCCCGAAGGTTCAAAGCTCATCATTCTTTGCGCAAACACCGGCGAGAACATTGATTCACTGGAGAAAGACCGGTTCGATCTTTTTTCCAACTATACACGTAAAGAGTTTCTGTCAGCCCGCATTTACGAGCAAAAGAATGGGGAATTCCTTATCGACATACGCTTAAAGAACGGCGGCATTGAAAAGAAGAACTATACCCGGGCCAGGATCAACGATATGATGTGCACAATGGCGGAGAAAGTTCGTTCGGGCTCTAAGATCAACGAAGAGAAACCGCTGAACAGCGCGGTGATGAACAACGGTGATATTTACAAAGGGAGGGTCGTGGAGAATCGTCAGGAAGAGGTGTTGTTCGAAACCGAATGGGAAGTGCTGCGCCTGGCGAAGAAGGACCTCCGGGAGATCAAGGGCAAGTACTAATCCCTATTTATCCACGATAAAGAACTCCGTACGCCTGTTCTTGGCACGTCCATCCTCTGTATCGTTCTTCTCAATGGGCTTATCGGCGCCATAACCCCTGCAGGCAATAATACGAGACTTAGGTATTCCACCCTGCTCAAGCGCGGCCCTTACGGTAAAAGCACGGTCGGTAGAGAGCGCGAGGTTGGAAGCGGCATTACCCACATTGTCGGTATGACCACGTATCTCGAAGGTGATATTGGGATATTCTTTCAGGAACTCTATAAAGCCATCGATGACCACCCTCGACTCAGGCAACAGTTCTGCTGAGTTGGTAGCATATTGAATATTATTAAGTGTGTATGCTTCACCGGGAAGCACAGGACGCTCATTAAAATCGAGGTTCATAGGCTTCAGCCCTTCCGTATTGTTCACTTCTTTCACAGAGATGACCTTCGAGTTGAAGGCATAACCATCGCGCTTCACCGTAAGCATGATATCATCTTTCTTCTTAAGGCTCACCACCGCGGCATACTGTCCGGTAAAACTGTCGACTACCGCCGTGGTCTTTTCCTTGGTCTTCATATTGGTTATTTCGATGGAAGCGCCCTTAAGCCCCTCTCCTATCTCATCCACCAATTTGCCTTTGATAAAAGCGACATCCTGCGGACGGGCTTCCTGGTAGAGTTCGAAGGAATAAACATCATATCCCCCGGCGGTGCGGCCCTTTGTCTTGTTTGGATTGTTGGAAGCGAAATAGCCATGATGGCCATCGGTGCTGGCGAAAAAGCCAAGGTCATCGGCTTCGGTATTGATAGGAAAACCTATGTTCTTCGGATCATCCCATTCTCCTTTTTCGTTCTTACGGATATAAAAGATATCAAAGCCTCCCAGTCCGGGATGCCCGTCGGAAGAAAAATAAAGTGTCTCACTGTCGGAGTGCATAAAAGGCGACTTTTCCTTTCCCTTGGTATTTATTTTGGGGCCAAGGTTCTCGGGGGTGCTCCACATCTTTGTGACAGGATCTTTCACTGACTTGTAAATATCAATTTCACCTATGCCGCCCTTGCGGTCGCTGGCGAAGAAAAGCGTGCGCCCGTCAGCAGCGATGCAGGGCTGTGAATCCCAGAACACCGGGTCGTTCAGTCCCGGAACTTTCCTGCTTTCGGTCCATTTACCATCTACAAAGTCAGAGTAATAGATATCGCAGTTGAGCTGGCTTCCTCCTTCGTCTTTACAGATCGTAAAATAAATATGCCGGTTGTCGAGTGAGATGCTCGCCCCGCCTTCGTTATTGTTCCTGTTGAAAGGATCGGGCATGGCATTGCCAACGTCAAAGTTTCCGTTCTTTCGTTCGCTGAACGAAAACACCTCCATAAGTGTTGCGCTCTGGAACACCTGGTCCTTGCTGACCTTGGGCTTGCGGCGTGTGAACATCGCCAGCTCGTTGTCAGGTGAAATAGTAGCGAGGTATTCATCATCGCGGGTACAGATGCCGTTCACCAACTTGGGATCGAAAGGAACCGGGTTGGAGCGCATCTTCGCAAGATCATCATAGGTCTTACCATACTTCATCATGTCCTTGGCCTGTACTGAATAGAAGTCATAGTCCTTGGAGAATTTCTTATCATCGTCATCAACAAAATCAAGAAATTTCTTAAGGTATTTCATCGCATCAGCGTACTTCTCCTGCTCGTAAAAGCTGAAACCAAGAAAGTAATAGGGATCGGAATGGTACTTGGGGCAGGTCTCGATAACCTTTAAGAAATATTGATCGGCGGGTTTAAAGGCAGTACTGTTGAGCTTTGCGGTGGCTATCTTCTCCAGGGCCAGCGCATAGTTCGCGTCCACATAGTCGGGCACCAGGTCAAGCGCCTTTTCGAGGAAGGCCACCCTCGCCTCCTTTTTGTTCTTCTTGCGGTCAATACCCTCTTCAAAGGCCTTTACCGCGTCCTTGTCGTCTATCTCCTGGCAGGAGGCCGGACGTTCCGGCTTGCCGTCCTTCTTCTGCGCGTAAATGCTTCCTGTAACGCAGGCAAATACTAAAACAACTATTCCCCACTTCCTCCTCATTCTGAACGGTTTTATTTCAACTTATCGGCTTTAGCTCGTCCTTCGGCAAGAATATCGTTCGACTTCTTATCCGCCTCCGTAACTATCTTGGCAGCCTTCTCATCACTTTCTTTCCTCATTTTATCAGCGGCCTTCTCGGCGGCGATCTTAGCGATAGGGTTCTTAGCTTCTTTCACCAGTTTGTCGGCAGCAGCGTAACCTTCGGTCTTTGTCTTTTCCGAAAGCACTTTCGCTTCTTCGCGTACCTTGGCAGCAGCGACTTCCGCGTCCTTCATGATCTTTTCAGCTTCAGCACTGGCTTTTTCTTTCACATTCTCCACCACTTTCTCCTTCACCTGTTCAGTAACGTTGGCCACGAGGTTTTTAGTATCGTCCTTCAGGTTCGTCTTTACCGTTGGCTGCATCACCGTTCCCCCGAAAAGAGCCGCGATGTTCACCTTGTCTCCCATCTTGTAATCAACTCCCTTGCTATTGGCCTGCGCCACCATGTTATTAAGCACCGCGTTGGCCTGGGAACCGAACTCCGAACGGGGAATGGCAAGGTTCATCGTGTATTCAATGGTTTGATCGAAGCCAGTGGAACCTGCCATCTGGCCGGTCATGGAGCCTGACTTATAATCGAAGGGATCTACTTTGACACGGCCGTTCTCGAACTTAAAGTCAATGTCAAGATCAGAGAAATTGATCTTCTTGAACTTATCGAGCTTCAGCACGTCTGCCAGCTTGTTCATTGGCTCGAAGCCGCTTACAGTTACTGACTGTGTATGAAGTTCGCCACCGCCGGTAAGCGTGTTCATCACAGGCATCATCTTACCATCAAGCGATGCGTTGAAATCGAGATCGCTGCTGAACTTGCCCTGGGTGTATTTAGAAACAGGCGCAAGTTTTTGCACGGTTACAAATGTCTTAGAGGTTTGTGCTACATCGAAATTGGCGATAGAAAGTTTGAAATCTACTTTCGGCTTCTTAACATCAACAGTAGCATAGCTGCCGTTTACGGTCATACTTCCGCCAAGGGTGTTCATCTTAAGGTTGCTCAGGTCCACTTTATTTTCCTTTATTGTAACGCCGCCTTTTACATCGTTCATCTCCAGATCGGTATAGATGAGTTTCTTAATATCGGCACTCATGGTGAAATCAATGTTGCCTGGCACTGCGATTACGGACATGGACGCGGTATCAGTGGCAGTTGCAGTAGCAGCGGCAGTAGAGTCGCTACTCATAAACTGATTAAGGTCCATAAGACCCGAACTCATACTAAAGGTGCCTTTAAGAAGCTCTTCCTTGAAGAAGTATTGCAGAAAGTTCTCGATCTTCCCGGTAGCCTGGATATCGCTCTTGCCCAACTTAGCATCAAAGGCACCCAATTCCACCGATTGCGGAGAGAAGTTAAGGTACATCTTGCTGATAAGCATATCATAAGGAGTATCCTTGCTCTTGTAGTTCATGTCCAGCACGCTAAGCTGTCCTTCTGCCTTGAACTCCTCGTATTTCCCTTTATCGATCGAAGACATGCGGCCCGCCATCTTCACATCGGCGGTGATCATGCCGTTAAGATCAGAACCTTTCTCCATCGGCACTACATCCTTCACCGTTGCCAGGTTTATTTTACCAAGCACCACTCCGTTTATGTTAGCGTCGCTAACCGGGGTAGAAACATGCATCTTCACATCCACGGGATTACCCGCCATCTCCACATGGAACTTATTGATATCGATAATGGTATTATCGGGAACACCGGTCTCGTTCTTGATGTTCACATCCACATCGATATTGGTTGCTGCTTTGGGAAGCGATGGGTACTGGAACATGGCATCGGTGATAAGTATTTTAGTTCCGAAACCAGGCATCGTCTTGTCATTATAGGTTCCTTTCACAAAACCGTCGAAGGCCAGTTTGCCGGAGGTCTTTACTGAAGCAAAGTCTTTGGTGTACACCGCAGGCACCAGCGAGAGGAAGTTCTTGAACTCGCTCTGTTTCGCTTTGAACTTAA
>JANWJV010000135.1 GCA_025451785.1 Bacteroidia bacterium
CTTTCATCCAGGTCCACATATTGGTGATGGGGTCGTACTTCCAAACATCATTACGAAAACCGGTATTGTCACTTCCGGCGAAGAGCCAGAAATTTCCCTGCGCGTCGGTCCATTCGCCGCTTTCGTAAAGCGAGCCGGGTTTATTCGTGGCCGCGGCAACGCCTTGCGTGCCGTACACCGGTAACTGGTTGGTAGTATTATTGCCCTTCATCCAGGTCCATTGGTCGTACTGGGAGAAAAGGGGAGAGGAAGAAAGGAAAAAAAGAAGGAGTGGAAAGTTCTTTTTCATTTGCGGACGGGGCGGGATCCGTTATGGTTCATTGAATTTCAGATCACTTCAACTCAAACACAAAGGTCATCTGTACTTCTTCCGTTCTTCGGGATATATCCGTATTGGCAAACCACTTGCTATAAGGCATTTCCTTTATCATTTGCTTGTAAAGGTCGTACCAGGAGTTCCCTTCGCTACCTGCATTCGATACCGCGATAAGTTTGCCTACCGTGTTTCCGGAAAGCTTAGCCAGCTGTCCGGCCTGTTTTGTTGCCTTAGCATACAGGGAGGCATAAACGTTGTCACGGTATTTATCCATCGACTCGTACTTTACGTCTTTGATCTTACCCGTTACACCCTTTTGGTTTTTGAAGACCGCCACCAGTTTTGTTAATTCGGCTTCGTTAGGGAGAACCACGCTGATCTCTGTGGAAACCGGCAGTTGTGCTATGGTATAGTTGTCGTTGGGCGAAATACTGTATTTGAACTTTTCCTTGTCGAGCATCTTCGTGATCTCCGGAATTGGCGGCAAGGCCTCTACTTCTTCTTTGTCCTTTGAATACCTGAGTCCAAGGTAATCATCGCCATTACCTATAGTTATCTCATAAATGATCTGTGTGGTCTTCAAAGTAACAGTGTCTGAAACATTAAGCCTGATCGTTCTTGACTCCTGTGAGTAACAAATACATGAAAGCAAGAGCGATCCTGCGATCAAAGGCAGTGTTTTTAGGATTTTCATTGGGGGATCTTATAAAGCAATGTTACTTTTCAACTACCATCTTCCTCATTTCCTTGAACTCGCCGGCTTCCATAGAGCAGAAATAAACCCCGGCGGCATATTTGCTGAGATCGAGAACCACTTCGTGCTCGCCTTTCAGGCGCTCTTCGTTTACCATCACCGCTAATTCACGGCCACTGATGTCGAGCAGCTTCAGCACCACCTTTTCCTTTTGAGGTAAAACATATTTTATCGTAGTCTTGCCGCTTACCGGGTTAGGAATGTTCTGCTGCAGTTCATAACCATTGGAGGCATTGAGCTCAGCCTGTCCCACAAAATTGGTATGGAACTTCCAAACAGGAGAGAAGGCGCTGACGTTGCCGCCATTGGTAGCCCACACTCTCCAGTAAAAAGTGGTATTGGCAGGTAATCCTATGGCAACAACATACGGAAGAGCGGCTTTCTTCGCAAGAAACTTATTGGTGAAGTTGGAGTCGGTGGCGACCTCAGCATAATACATGATCGCGCCAGGAACAGCATTCCATTTCAATTGCTTGTTGTTGTTCACTCCGTACTGGTTGTTATAGGGGTCGTTAAGAACGGGCACCGGGCATAAGCTGTCGTTGGAGCCGAGGTAGGTCACAAACATCTCTATCTTTTTATACGGACAATCATTGCCGTCGCGGGGTTCGCTCACAATGGTGTCAACCCAATTCATTCCATTCACCACCCGGCCATAAACCGAATACTGGTTATTGAGCCAGGTAGCGGGAGCTACACAAATGAAGAATTGCGAGTTAGCGCTGTTGATGCCGGTATCTCTTGCGGCCGAAAGTATGCCGCGCTGGTGCGAGATGGGGCTGAACTCAGCGGGCACTGTAGGCTGGCTGGTGTCGCCATAACCCCAGGTGCTCTTGGCTCCATGCCTTGAGTTGGGGTCGCCACCCTGTATCATAAAGCCGGGGATCACGCGGTGAAAGGCGGTGCTGTCGTAAAACGCCTTGCTCACCAGGCTGTCGAAATTATTGGAGTGCTTGGGCGCCACAGTAGGGAAGAGTTCCACGGTAATGGTGCCCAATGGGATGCCTGCCCTTTTGGTGGCGATCAGGTATTGGGGTTTGCCTGTAAAGGCTGATTGGGCCACTGCCTGGCTAACCAGGAGAATACTGAGAAATGCAAGTGAGCTAAGACGCATATTCGCTGTTTTGAAACAAAGCTAATCTTTTCATGCGAAAATAGCCATTTTCGTATTTCGTTAATTCGTACAATTTCGATTTTCGTAGTTTTGGCATAGGCTTTGTAAATGCGCCTCAAAAACCATGATATGAAAAACCGGAACCTCTACTTACTGCTGACCCTTCTTATTTCTTTCCTCGCTTCCTGTAAGATGACCTCTACAGGTCTACAGGTATTGAAGCCCGCCGATGTTACTGTTCCGGAGCATATCCAGAAAGTGGCCATCGTGAACCGTACCCGTCCCGATAAGGAGAACAAGACCCTTAACGTGGTGGAAGGTATTTTCAGTGGCGAAGGCATTGGTGCTGATAAGGAAGGCGCTGAGGAATGTATCTTCGGACTGCGTACCGCGCTGGCCCGTACACCCCGCTACGAAGTGGTGCAGCCCGCGGGCCTCAACCTGAAAGGTACCGGTACTTCTGTATTCCCCCAGCCTTTATCATGGCCCGATGTGAAGAAGATATGTGAAGAGAACAAAGTGGACGCTGTGATCGCGCTCGAAGCGTTCGACTCTGACTCAAGGATGCACCGCGATACGAGGCCTGTAACAGTTACCAATAAGGACGGCTCCAAGAGCCAGGTCCCTGAATACCTCGCCTCTCTCGAGATGCGCCTTACCTGCGGTTGGAGGATCTACGACGCGAAGAATGAAAAGATCATTGACGAACACCGCTCCGAGGCTCACCGCGGCTTCGACAGCAAAGGAGCTACTCCCCAGGCTGCTGAATCAGGCCTGCCCTGGAGAAGGGATGCGGTGAAGAGCACCGGGCAGCATGCCGGCGACCTTTACTGCTACCGTATCGCTCCCATGTGGATCAACGTAAGCCGCTCGTACTACAAGAAAGGCAGCGACGATCTCTCTGACGCGGCTTACTTCGTGAGAAGGGGTAACTGGAACGACGCTATCGCGCTCTGGCAGAAAGAAACCGGCAATGCCGATCGTAAAGTAGCCGGAAGAGCTTGTTATAACATGGCGCTTGCCTCTGAAAAAGAAGGTAAACTGGAGACTGCGCTCGATTGGGCAAATAAGTCTTTCAAGAATGGCGATAAAGAGAGTCCCCGTTACATCAGTATCCTTAAGGGACGTATCGCTGACCAGGAGCGCTTAAAAGATCAAATGAAGTAAGAACTATACCAGTTCTTTCTTCTTGAAGCGGTCAGCAACCACCAGGTCTTTCGTGCCGTGCGTATAGGAGTAGAATCCTGTGCCCGACTTGGCGCCCAGGTGCCCGGCGGTAACCATATTCACTAGCAGAGTGCAAGGAGCATACTTCGGATTGCCATAACCTTCGTGCAATACTCTCAGGATGGAGAGGCAAACGTCCAGTCCAATGAAATCGGCCAACTGCAGCGGCCCCATAGGATGTGCCATACCTAATTTCATTACAGTATCAATTTCCATTACTCCGGCCGTGCCCTCGTGAAGAGTAATGATGGCTTCGTTGATCATCGGCATAAGGATCTTGTTGGCGACGAAACCAGGATAATCATTTACCTCAACAGGAACTTTATTTAATTTACGTGAAAGGTTCATTATCAAGCTAGTAACTTCATCAGAAGTTGAATAGCCGCGGATCACTTCTACCAGCTTCATTACCGGTACAGGGTTCATAAAATGCATACCGATCACCTTATCGGCCCGTTTCGTTACAGCAGCGATCTTGGTGATGGAGATAGAAGATGTGTTGGAGGCAAGGATGGTCTCAGGCGAACACACCTTATCAAGTTCCCTGAATATATTCAGCTTAAGTTCCACATTCTCAGTAGCGGCTTCCACTACCAGTTCACAACCCGCAACACCATCGGCGATCTTTGTAAAGGTGCTGATATTGCCAAGTGTTTTCTTCTTGTCGTCTTCGGTAATACTTCCCTTCGTCACCATACGGTCAAGGTTCTTCCCAATGGTGCCCAGTGCTTTTGTAAGTGCGTCCTGCGATATGTCGATCATCGCAACGCTATAGCCAAACTGCGCGAGGGTGTGAGCAATGCCATTTCCCATGGTGCCCGATCCGATAACTGCTACTTTTTTCATGAATCAAATATAAATCCTAATTCCTTATTCCCAAATCCTAAATTACTTTCCTCTTCCCTGTATAACGATCATCGCCGTATAGATGAGGATCTTCAGATCGATATACAGGCTCATGTTCTCAATGTAAATGATGTCGTACTTGAGCCGCTGCACCATTTGCTCCACATTCTCGGCATAACCGTATTTTACCTGTCCCCAGGAGGTGATGCCTGGCCGTACCTTCAACAGGTGTTTGTAATGCGGTGCCGACTGCATGATCTGGTCAATGAAGAACTGCCTTTCAGGACGCGGCCCAACGATAGACATTTCGCCAATGAGAACGTTGTAGAACTGAGGGATCTCGTCGAGGCGTACCTTACGCAGGAACCTGCCCAGCGGTGTGATGCGCGGATCGGTCTTGCTCGAAAGCGCGGGACCGTTCTTTTCGGCATCGGTATGCATCGAACGGAACTTGTGAATAAAGAATGGCTTTCCATGCCAGCCGATACGTTCGTGACTATAGAGCGCAGGGCCTTTGGAACTGGTCTTTACGAGGATGGCCACGATGATAAAAACAGGAGAGAACACAGTGAGTACAAAGAGTGAAATAACAATATCGAAAAGCCGCTTGAAACTTTGCTGCCATGCCGGCATGAACTCCCTGGAGATGACAATGAGCGGCGCGCCGAAGATGGAGGACATCTTTACAGAGCCTGATAGGATGTCGTACATATCGGGGATCACCTTTATCACACCTCCGTAATCGCTTAGCTCGTTGATGATCTTTCCTATGTTCTCATGCTCTGACGATTCGATGGCGATGATCACCTGTTCCACCTTCTTGTCGTTGATCACATTGCGTATGTCGCGCATCTCGCCTACGTGGGGCAAACGCTCCTTCAGTTGTTGTGAATAGCCGTTCTTATTATCTACATGCACAAAGCCTATGAACTTATTGCCCGATGATTTGCGCTGCGACTCCAGTTCGTTGAAGAGCTTCAGCGCGTTCTCATTGCTTCCTACAAGCAAAGTATTGAATCCCATTTGCCGCTTGTGTATCTTGCGGTTGGCGATGCTGGTGATGGTGAAGCGCACGGTGAAGGTGAGCCCGAAGTGGAGAAGGAGCAGGGTGAAAAAGGTCTGGTAATAGGTCTTGTACGATACCACCGCGTCATCGAGCAGCAGTACAAAGAAGATAACTACTACGCCCAGGAGACTCATGAGCATGGTTTGTCCAAGTTCCCTGAGCCTCGATTTGCCATAAACGCCTTTATAGGTGCCGGCGAGGTAGTAGAGGAAGAGCCAGAACAAGGGAATAGCGATGAGGCCGAACCAGAACTGCTTGCCAAATTCAAGGGGAATGTCAATGCCGAACTTCTCAGGCTCAATATTGGTCTTTCGGAAGATATAAAGCAATGCCCAGGCGGCGGCAGCGGTGAGGAGGTCACCGGCCACGTATTTTATTACCTGTGCCGTTCTGTTCATTTCGTTAAGGTCAGAGGTGGAGTATCTTCAGGTTGTCGATGTACAATACAGGGGCCGCTACATTGGCATCTTTTGCCATGCCAATGAAAAAGGTGAAGGGTGGGTTGAACCCAGTGGTGTTTACCGCGTCAGAAAGGTTTACATAGATCTTGTTCCAGTCATCTGTCGCGTTGATGTACAGGCTCACCAGCGGTGAGTTAGAGTTGGAGGCATAAACGCCAACGGCAAACTCCTGGTTGCAGCGGTAGTTCATCTCCAGGAACACCGGTGTGTTCTTTGGGATGTTGAGCGCCGTAGAAGAAACGGCCTCGAAAAGTCCGTGGCTGCCGTCAAGCCCCGTGGCGCCGCTTTTAAGGCCTTCAAATACTTCGCTCGAAACAGTAGTGGTCTTGATAACAGTATCGGTGCCGTGCGGACTTTTCAGGAACTTGAATCCTGAGCCTTCAAAATCTTCGATCCAATCGAATATGGTATTGCTGAAATAGCTTACTGTGGGATCAAGCGTTATTGTGCCGCCCGATTGCAAATCGGCATCTTGTGTAAAGCTGGTGAGGAATGGGTATTGCGTGCGGGTGGAGGAGATGCCGTTCATTTTGATGCCTGCCCTCACGGTGATGCGGTGGTTCCCCGAATACAGAACAGGAAAAGTAACAGGTAGCTCAAAGGCGCCTACAGGGTTATCGTCAATGTACACCCATGCGTCGGTAAGTTTATGCGAACGGGTACCTTGTCCTGAAGAAGAAGTATCGGTCACCAGAAGGTTGATCTTTTCGATGCGAATATAGGAGGGAATAGGCTCTGCTGGGTTAATTATCTCACACGAATAAAATATTGATAATGAGATTATTAATGAAATTATATAAATTATATGTTTACTTATTGGCTTCATGGTTGTTGGATCAGGCCGAAGCTTCTGAAAGATCGGAGGTGACCTTCAGTTTTTCGATGATCTTATAGGCAACATCCAGTGACTTATAGCCATCCTCGATCGTTACCATGGTCTTGCTATTGGTATTGATAGAAGCGGCAAAGGCCTTCAGTTCCTCTTTGATGGCATTGGTATTCTCCACTGCGGGATTCTCGAAATAGATCTGCTTAATGCCTTTGTTATTGGGCAGCTCTATGGTAACGGCAAGTGGCTCAGGTTCACCTTCTACGGTCTTAAGGCGTATCACCTCCGTTTTCTTCTCAAGGAAATCTACCGAGATATAAGCATCTTTCTGGAAGAGCCTGCACTTACGCATGTTCTTCATGGAGATGCGGCTGGCGGTGAGGTTGGCCACACAGCCATTGTCGAACTCTATACGCGCGTTGGCAATGTCAGGACTTTCACTTACAACGGCTACACCGCTGGCATTTATCTTCTTGATATTTGAATTCACCAGGCTAAGGATGATATCGATATCGTGTATCATCAGGTCGAGCACTACCGAAACATCAGTACCCCGCGGGTTGAACTGCGCCAGGCGGTGCGCCTCAATGAACATAGGGGAGGAGCAATAGCTCTTTGCGGCTATGAAAGCGGGATTGAAACGCTCTACATAACCCACCTGCACTTTTACATCGGCTTCGGCGCTGAGCGACATCAAACGCTTGGCCTCCTCGGTGGTGCTGGTAAGTGGTTTCTCCACAAAGATATGTCTCGACCGTTTGAGCGCTTTGGAGGCGCAATCGAAATGGGTTACGGTGGGAGTCACGATGTCAACAGCGTCCGACTCAGCTATGAGTTCGTCAATTGAAGCAAAGGACTTAACGCCGTATTCTTTTTCAGCCGCTTCGGTAGCTGCTTTGTCGGGGTCGTAAAACCCGGTGATCTGGAACTCAGGGATCTCCTTTAAAAGCCGCAGGTGTATCTTACCCAGGTGCCCCGCTCCCAACACGCCTATTTTTATCATAACCCTTCCTTGTAAACCGATTGATAATTAAGACCCTATTTCTGCCTGCGGAGTTGCATGCTTTCCGAATGAGGGCAGGCAAAAATAATTTATTTAATAACATAACATGAACAGCCGGGGCCAGTACTTCTTTAATTCCTAATTTTGCACCTCGAAAAATGCTCCCGGAAGACAATTATCGGCACAAAGGCCTGCGCAAAAAGCTGGTGGAAGGTATCAAAGAAAAGGGTATTTCTGATGCCCGGGTGCTGAAAGCGCTCGAAACCGTTCCCCGTCACCTGTTCCTCGACAACGCATTTCTTGAGTTCGCTTACCAGGACAAGGCCTTTCCTATTGGGGCCGGTCAAACCATATCGCAGCCCTATACGGTAGCTTTCCAAACGGAGCTTCTGCAGCTGAAGAAAGGGGAGAAGGTGTTGGAGATAGGTACCGGCTCAGGCTACCAAACCTCTGTTCTTATGGAGATGGGGGCTAAGGTGTACAGTATAGAGCGTCAAAAGGAGCTGTTCGACAAAACAAAGCGCCTCCTGCAGCAGCTGAACTATACCTCCGCCAAGCTCTTCTATGGCGACGGATATAAGGGCATTCCCACCTTCGCGCCCTTCGATAAAGTGTTAGTAACTGCGGGCGCCCCCTTCATTCCTGAAGCTTTACTTGAGCAGTTGAAGATCGGGGGTATCCTGGTCATACCTTTGGGTGAAGGGGAAGTGCAAATAATGACCTCTGTGATCAAAAAAGGGCCTTCCGACTTCCAGACCGACGAATTTGGGGAGTTCCGTTTTGTGCCTCTTTTAGAGGAAAAAGCCTGGAAAAAGACCTAGGATATTAACATTTTCTTGTTAATAAGTAACAATTTGTTAACAACCACGTATCAGCTCACAATTTTATATCTTTGCACCGGTAATTTTAAAACTACTTTAAAGTTAAACTAAAAAAAACCACTATGAAAAAAACAGTAATGATTGTGGCAATGGCATTTGTTTCTGCAGGTGTTTTTGCCCAGGATTTGACCTCTAAGAAAGGGGAACCCATGCTGCCTGAGGCGGATGACTGGGCAATTGGCTTTGATGCTGCGCCCTTTCTGAACTTTGCTGGTAGGATGCTTTCTAACGCAGGTGCTACTTCACCCAGCGCTGCGTATGTAAGCGGTATGCCTTACAGCATTATGGGTAAAATGTTTAAGGACGAGAAGACTGCTTACCGTGCAATGATCCGTATCGGTAACTGGTCAACCAAGTCTGACTTTTTTACTGATGACGTAACCAACACTGACCCCGCCATCAAAGTAACTGATTCTGAGAAAGCTGGCGGACACGCTGTAGTTCTTGGTGCTGGTATGGAAATGCGCAGGGGCAAGACCCGTCTCCAGGGCTACTACGGTGGCATGGCTTGGATCGGTCTCGCAGGTTCAAAGTCTACTTATGAGTACGGAAACGCTGTTTCTTCTACTAACACTACTCACACCAACAACTTCGGTCAAGGTGCAGGTGTTACTGAGAACAAAGCAGGCGGTTCTTTCAGCTTCGGCCTCCGTGGCTTCATTGGCTGTGAGTACTTCGTACTTCCTAAGATCTCTGTAGGCGCTGAGTACGGCTGGGGCATTGGCTTCAGCAAGGCAGGCGAAGGTGAAATGTCTGTTGAAGCGTTCGACGCTGCTTCAAACGCACCTAAAACCACTACTTCTACTACCGGTGGCAGCTCTACCTTCTCAATTGATACTGATATCCAGGGCCAGTCTACCGGTCTTTCTGGACCTAGCGGCCAGTTGATCATCAACTTCCACTTCTAGTAGTATCTCTTTAGATAAAAGAACCCTCGGGCAACCGGGGGTTTTTTATTTCCCGCCCCTCCCTTTACCATAGCCTTTGATATATTTGCCCTGATGAAGGCGCTCGCGAAGTTATTCTCCAGTGAAAGATGGGTGTACTTCCTCCTGCTTCTTACCTTCCTTGCCTATATCCCTGCTATTAACAACACTTTCCAGGAGAACTGGGACGATGGCAAGTTCATTACCAATAATGAGTTCATTAAAGAGCTTTCTCTGCCTGCGGTCAAAAAGATGTTCTCTTTCTCCCTTGGCATCGATTACTACCATCCGCTTACCACCTTATCGCATGCCATCATTTACCGTTTCGCCGGACTGAACCCGGTACCTTACCACCTTCTCAACATCATTTTTCATTTGCTCAACATCCTTCTGGTGTATAAGTTCATCAGGCGCCTGCATTCACGGCCTGAGATAGCCGCGGTGGTGGCCATGATCTTCGCCTTGCACCCAATGCATGTGGAGAGCGTGGCATGGGTGGTAGAACTTAAGGATGTGATGTATGCCTTTTTTTATTTCGCGTCGCTGTTGGCCTATACTAAATACCTTCAGGAAAAGAACACCAGGTTCTTTATCTATAGCGCGCTATTGTTTGTGCTCTCCTGCATGGCGAAGCCGGCCGCCATTTCATTGCCTGTGACGCTCCTGGCCCTCGATCTGTATATGAACCGGCGCCTGGTATTAAAAGATCTTGTTATGAAGCTGCCGCATTTTGCGCTGGCCGCGTTCTTCGCGTATACAACCATTCGCCTGCAGGGCAATGTGGGCGCGCTCGATATGATACCGCATTTCGGGATGACCGACAGGCTCTTTATGGTATGTTATTCGGTGATGTTCTATATCACGCGTTATTTCGCGCCGCTTGGGCTTAGCGCCCTGCACTTGTATCCTGAAGAAGGCAAAACACTTCCCCTGGTGTTCTTCCTCGCGCCCCTGTTCCTTGCCGCCCTTGGGTATTTCCTTCACAGGATGAAAGAACTGCGCAGGGAGATCATCTTTGGCGCTTGCTTCTTTGTTTGTACCACGGCGCTTATGCTGCAGATCGTTCCTGCCGGCATGGCAATAGTATCAGAGCGCTACGCGTATGTTTCCTATGTGGGCCTCTCCTTTATGTTCGCCTGCATTGTTGCCTTCCTGTTCAATAAAGCGGCATTGAAACCATACCTGCAATATCTGCCTCTTGCTATCGCCCTTGTTTTCATTCCCTATACATACATGCGCTGCAAAGTATGGAAGGATGGGGTGACGCTCTTTACCGATGTGGTGAAGAAAGAACCGGGCAGGGATTATCCTCATTATGCTTTAGGAGTGGCTAAAGGGATGAAAGGCGACCTAGTGGGTGCCATAGCGTCTTATAACGAGTCCATCCGACTTAATGCCCGTAATGCAGAGGCCTACAATAACCGCGGTAATGCTTTGCAGTCGCAAAACCGTGATTACGATGCTTCCATTGCCGACTATGACAAGGCGCTTGCCATCAGGCCTGATTATGTGAACGCCTGCTTCAACAGGGGTACGGCCAAAGAAATGAAGAAGGACCTGGAAGGAGCGGTAATGGACTATTACAAAACACTGGAGCTGGACCCGAAGTATACCAAGGCCTATTTCGCCCTTGGTAACCTCCACGGCGCTGCCGGACAGGATTCAATTGCTGTGCTGCACTTCACGAGTGCCATTATTTTAGAGCCGCGCAGCTCTGAAGCGTATCTCAAGCGTGGCTTTGCGCATTATAACCTTCAGCAGGCGCGTCAAGCCTGTGCCGACTGGCAAAAGGCCGCGGAGCTTGGAAACGGCGAAGCCTCGCAATACCTTTCGCAATACTGCAGGTAAAAGAAAAACCCCCGACATTGCTGTCAGGGGTTTTCCGGTTAACGACAAAAAATGAAAAAGAGGGAATTTATTTCGCTCCCAGGTCTTCGAACTTCACGTCGGCATATGAATTTCCATTGGCAGAAAGAACTTCTTCCACATGGCCGTTGCTTCCGTTTCCATTTCCATTGGTATTAACAATGGGAGAGTGTATCTTGATATGGCTGATGGCTTCAGAAAGACCTTCAGTGAACTTGTCGAAATCTTCTTTGTACAGGAACAGTTTGTGTTTTTCGTAGAAGAACTTTCCGTCTTCACCAAAACGTTTTTTGCTCTCTGTGATCGTAAGGTAATACTCATTTGCTTTGGTGCTTTTTACATCAAAGAAATACGTCCTTTTACCAGCCCTTACTGCCTTCGAGAAGATCTCTTCTCTGTCGGTTCCGTTTTTTACAAATCCATCTTCCATGCTCTTATCTGTTGGTTTATGTTGATTTTTTGGTCCGTCAAATGTTCGTGAGCAAAAACATACAACTCATCGGGCATTTAACTGATATAATAGACGCCTTAAAAAGACCAAAGGTTGCTTGGCTTCTTAAAAATGTTGACAAGGTGGGGGTGTTCATAAGCTGTTAGACCGCTGTTTTTGAAGAAAATTAAGCATCTGAACCCCATTTACTGAAGAAAATCACAATCCGGGGTAATTAACAGTTTGTTGATAAAGCCAGGCCCCTTTTAGTCCCTTTTTTCAGCCTCAATAAGCTGTTTCCGGTAGAGTTCAAAGTAGGCACCCTTTTTCTCAAGCAATTGCTCATGGCTGCCTTCCTCCAGGATGCTGCCATTGTCGAGAACAATGATCTGGTCGGCGTGCTTTACCGATGATACCCGGTGACTGATGATAATACTTGTCTTGTTTTGCATCCTTCCCTTGAGGTTGCGTAATATTTCATCCTCTGTTTCGGTATCAACAGCGCTAAGGCAATCGTCAAACACCAGTATCGAAGAGGGCCGCAGAAGGGCGCGCGCAATGGAAACGCGCTGTTTTTGTCCGCCTGATAATGTGATACCGCGCTCGCCGATCAGCGTTTCAAACTGTGCGGGGAACTCCATGATGTTGGCGTAGATGGCGGCATCTTTCGCGGCCTGTTGAATGGCATCTTTATCAAGCTTGCTTGGATCGCCTGTGTAGCCAAAGGAAATGTTGTTGGAAATGGTGTCGGAGAAGAGAAAAACGTCTTGCGGGACGTATGAAATTGAATTTCTTAATATTTTGATATTCAATAATTTAATATTATTATTATCAATTAACAATTCACCTGAGGTAGGATCGTACAATCTTCCTAATAAATAGGCCAGGGTCGACTTGCCCGAACCGGTCTTTCCGATCACCGCCAGCGAGCCTCCGGAGGGTACTTTGAACGAAACATTATTGAGCGCTTTAATGCCTGAATCAGGATATACAAAGCTCAGGTTCCTGAACTCGATGCTTCCCCTGGGTTCTAAGGTACTTTCGCCTGAAACAATTCCCGGCTTTGTATCCAGGAACTCGTTGATCCTCGTTTGAGAAGCAGCCGCGCGCTGTATCAGCGATGTTACCCACCCAAGAGAAGCGATAGGCCAGGTGAGGTTGTTAATGTAAATAACGAAGGCGGCAATATCGCCATAGGTAACCTCGCCTTTGAATGCCTGTTTCCCTCCAATGTAAATGGTGAGAATGGTGCTCATGCCGATAAGCATGATCATGAATGGATGGAAGAGCGCCTCGGTCTTCACCAATCCAAGGTTGGTCTTGCGATAACGCTCGCATTCTTCGGCCATTTGCTGCTCAGAGAACTTTTCCCTCCCGAATGCCTTCAGTACACGTATTCCTGAAAATGCCTCCTGCGCGCGCGTGGTAAGCACCGAAAGCTGCTCCTGTACCTTTGTGCTTCTCCTGTTGATCAGCTCGCTCACGTAATAGATCGAAAGTGCAAGTACAGGAAGCGGAAGCAGCACATATACCGTTAGCTTCACATCGGCGCTAAGCATGGCCACAATAGTGATCGCGAAAGTGAATAGGGTATTTACCACGTACATAATGGCCGGGCCAATGTACATCCGTACCCTGCTAACATCCTCGCTGATGCGATTCATCAGGTCGCCGGTATTGTTGCGGCGGTAAAAGGCAAGGTCCAGTTCCTGGTAATGTTTGTAAATGTCGTTCTTGAGGTCGTATTCCATCAACCTCGACAGTACGATGATGGCTTGCCTCATGAGGAAGAGAAAAAAACCGCTGATCGCGGCAAGGCCCAGGATGATAAGTGTGAAACGCAGGAGCTCGTTTCCTTTGTTGGCAGTCACCTGATCAACAGCGCTCCCGAAGTATTCGGTGGAGGCGATCCTGAAATAGTTGCTCAAAGCCACGAAAACCACGCCCAGCGCCAGCCTCCAGCGGTAGCGGTAGAAGTATTTATTTAAGCGGCGCAGCGATTTCAATCAGAAAATAAATATAATTTTGTTCGTGTCCCAAAGGTAGAGATTATTGAACAGGGACCCGATACTAAAAACATTCTCATGGAAGTGAAAAGCATAAAGGAGAGCGCGCTGGGTGACAACCCGGTGCTCGCGCAGATGGGGACCTATGATCATGAGCAATTGGTCTTTTGTAACGACAACGAAACAGGCCTCAAGGCCATCATCGGCATACACGATACCACCCTTGGCCCTAGCCTTGGCGGCACCCGTATGTGGATGTATAAAAATGAGATGGAAGCGATCCGTGACGTGTTAAGGCTCAGCCGGGGGATGACCTATAAGGCCTCTGTTGCCGGCCTGAACCTTGGCGGAGGTAAAGCCGTGATCATCGGCGATTCCAAAAAGGACAAGAACGAGAACCTCATGCGCCGCTTTGGCACTTTTGTGAACAGCCTTGGCGGAAAATACATTACTGCCGAGGATGTGGGCATCAGCACGAAGGACATGGAATGGGTAAGCAAGGAAACGAAGCATGTTACCGGCCTTCCCGGCAAAAGCGGCGACCCTTCGCCCGTTACGGCCTTTGGTGTTTACAATGCTATGAAGGCCTGCGCCAAGGAGCGTTGGGGCAGCGATTCGCTCTCCGGTAAAAAAGTGATGGTGCAGGGCATTGGCCATGTGGGCGAGCACCTCGTGAAATTCCTTACCGAAGAAGGCGCCAAGGTCTTTATCAGCGATATCAGCGAAGAGCGCCTTTCATCAGTATCGGCTAAATACAAAGCAACGGTGGTTGCCCTTGCAGATGTTTACGATGGGGATGTGGATGTGTATGCACCTTGCGCGTTGGGCGCCACAGTGAATGACGATACCCTTGCCAGGCTTAAATGCTCCATCATTTGCGGTGCTGCCAATAACCAGCTCGCCGACGAGAAAGTGCACGGCGAAGCGGTGCTCAAGAAAGGCATCCTTTACGCGCCAGATTATGTGGTGAACGCCGGCGGCCTCATCAACGTGTCTACAGAGATATCCGGTCTTACTCCTGCCGAAGCCATGAAGCTGGCGCAGGGTATTTACAATACAACCCTCAGGATATTCGAGACAGCCAAAGCAGAAAATATCCCTTCTTATGCTGCAGCGAACAGGATAGCGGAGAAGAGGATCGCTGATGCCCGCGCCAAGAAATGAATTGCCCCGCTCTTCAGAGCGGGGAACCTTATAATAATAGTTCTTTTAATTTATGCTCAACAGGAGGTATTTACGGATAAAAGTGATGCAGGCATTGTATGCCTTCTTCCAGTCCGATAACAAAGACATGGCAGCGGGGGAGAAGGAGCTCTTCAAGAACCTGGTCCATATCTACGACCTTTACATTTACCTTTTGCAGTTCATTACTGAGATCCGTCACCAGGCGGAGATCTTGCTCGAGGACCGGAAGAACAAACAACTTCCCACCCCTGAGGACCTCGAACCCAATACCCGTTTTATCAATAACAAGCTCATTCGCCAGCTCTGGCAGAACAAGCAACTCAATAAAGAAGCGCTGAACCGCAAGATCAGCTGGCAGGAGGAAGGAGAGCTTATCCGCAAAGTACTTGCTTCCATCAGGACAGAAGAAGAGTTCATAAAGTACCTTTCTTCACCTGAGCATTCTTACAAAGAGGACCAGGACCTGGTCATCATCCTTTACAAAAAGTATATTTCCGATTTTGAGATGCTGATCCACTTCTTCGAGGAGCGCAGTATTTACTGGACGGACGATATCCGCCTGGTGAATCCCATGGTGATCAAGACCCTGGAGTCGTTCAGTGAGGCTTCGGGGCCTGACTTCGCCCTGCTTCCCCTCTACAAGGACGAAGAGGAGGACAAAGTGTTCGTGTCGGAGCTGTTCAGGAAGACGATCCTTAACGATAGTGACAACGAAAAGCTTATTGGCGACAGGACCAAGAACTGGGATGTGGAACGTATTGCCCTGATGGATGTGCTGCTGATGAAAATGGCGGTGACCGAGCTGATGAGCTTCCAGAACATCCCCGTGAAGGTGACCCTGAACGAATACATTGAGATATCCAAGATATACAGCACTCCCAAGAGCAAGCTCTTTATCAACGGGGTGCTTGATAAGCTGGTGAACGATCTGAAGGAGCAGGGTAAGTTCCAGAAGAGCGGCAGGGGCTTGATCGAGTAATTTTTGATTTTTGATTTTAGATTGTTGATTTGGAGACGAATTTTCTATATAGTTTTGTAGTCAAATGAGAAGCACAATAATTTTATCAGCGGCGGTTGTTCTTTTGATCAGCGCCTGCGGCCCTGAGAAAAAGGACGATGTTATTTCAACCGATGTGGTGAATAATTCGGCCACGGCATCAGAAACCCCTGCCGATCCGGGAACACTCCCTGTGATCGCGTTCAAGGAACAAACCTTTGATTTCGGAAAGATCACCCAGGGTGAAAAGGTAACGCATACCTTCATGTTCAGCAATACAGGAGGCGCCGCGCTGGTGATCTCATCGGCGCAGGGTAGCTGTGGCTGTACGGTGCCCCAATATCCCCGCCAGCCCATCAAGCCGGGGGAGTCGGGTAAGATAGATGTTACCTTTAACAGCGAAGGCAAGGCAGGTAAGGTGGAAAAGACCATTACCGTTATCAGTA
Source organism: Bacteroidia bacterium (assembly GCA_025451785.1). Taxonomy (GTDB): domain Bacteria; phylum Bacteroidota; class Bacteroidia; order JANWJV01; family JANWJV01; genus JANWJV01. The sequence goes on from JANWJV010000135.1 coordinate 16,354, forward strand.
ACTGCGAGCCGAACACAATGGTAATAAGCATCAAGGCCGAGATCATCGTGCCAGAAGAAAGATAATAACCAGTCCGCCTTCGCGATGGCTTCGGCGGACGAAGCAACCAGTAAAACCAGTATATGAAAGAATCGATATTATTAATGGCCCAGCAAGGCGGAGGCAGTGCCCTCAGCCAGCTTTTTCCGCTGCTGCTCATCGTGGTGGTGTTCTATTTCTTTATGATCCGTCCCCAGCTCAAGAAGAGCAAGGACCAGAAGAAGTACATGGAGAACATCCAGAAGGGCGACAAGATCGTCACTATCGGCGGGATACACGGAAAGATCACCGAAGTACAAGAGACCACTTTTATCATCGAGGTAGAGGGAGGTAATAAGCTCAAGATACAAAAGAGCGCCGTGTCGATGGATGCTTCGGTGACCATCACTGAACAGCCCAAGTAAAATTGAATTTCAACAGCAAGGCATTTACATTTTTCGTTTGCCTCCTGATCGCGGCATTTTTCTGGCTGCTTTCTGCCTTGTCGAAGGTATACACCGCGCAGGTGGTGTTCCCTGTTAAATACGCACATCCCCCGGCAGGTAAGATCATTGCCAACCGTTTGCCTGATTCGATCAAAGTTGATATCCGCGCCAGCGGCTTTACGTTGCTGGAGCTGCGCTGGAAAAAAAAGCCTGTGCTGCAGATAGATATTTCCGACTCCAAATCAGGCGCTCACAACACCGGCAGGCTTTCCATTCAAAGTATCGCCGAAAAGATCGCCCTCCAGATGGGACAGGATGTACATATCACCAGGGCCCTGCCCGATAGTTTTGTGTTCAATTACAACAAGAAAGCCTCGAAACTGGTGCCTGTGAAATTAAATACGGAGCTGAGCTTTGCAGGGCAGAACCAGCTTTCTGACAGCCTTCAGGCATTGCCCGCCCAGGTAGAGGTGTCGGGTGAGCAGCATCTCATCGACGCGATCACCTTCGTGGAAACAAAAAAGCTGGTGCTGAAGAACATCAGTGCCAATATGGAGGTGGAGTCGGAACTGCTGAAACCCTCGGCAACAGGAGTAGATATTTCGCCGCGAACAGTGAAAGTGAAAGTGCCTGTATCAGAGTTTACCGAAGGCACCCTGGAGCTTCCGCTGGAGGCGATACATCTGCCCCAGGGGTATTATATCAAAACCTTCCCCGACAAGGTAACGGTGAAGTTTCGCGTAAGCCTTAGTAATTATGATAAGATCAACCCTTCTATGTTCAGGGCGGTGATCGATTGCGATAAGGCGGGAGAAGGAGCGGCAAGCAGGTTGAAGGTAGAGCTCACGGAGTTTCCGGAAGGGCTGAAAGGGCTAAGCGTAAGTCCCGAAAAAGTGGAATTTATTCTCAGAAAATAATGCTCAAAGGAGGGCTCACCGGTGGTATAGGAAGCGGCAAGTCGCTGGCGGCGGAGATATTCCGTCAGCTGGGCATCCCTGTTTACAATGCTGATGAGGAAGCTTCAAGGATAAGGGAGAAAGACAAGACCGTAAAGGAGAAGATACAGGCTGCCTTCGGAACCCTCGACAGGAAAGCGCTGGCAGGCATCGTGTTCAGCGACCCCTCGAAGCTTAAAGAGCTTAACACGATCATTCATCCCGCTGTAAAGAAACATTTTGAGGATTGGGTATTGAAGCAACAAGGCAAGCCCTACGTGCTTAAGGAGGCGGCCATCCTGTTCGAATCGGGCTCCGACGAAGGACTTGATTTCGTTATTGCTTTAACTGCCCCTGAGGAGCTCCGTATCGAACGGGTGATGAAGCGCGACGGCATGAGCAGGGAAGAGGTGCAGGCACGTATGAAAAATCAATTACCCGAAGAGGAACGCAATAAACGCTCTGGCCATATTCTGAATAACAATGAGGAACAATTACTCCTTCCCCAGGTCTTGAAATTGCATGAAAAGCTAAAGGGTAAATAATTCGGGTTCATTACGCCTTTTTTCTATTTTTGTCTAAACATTCTTCACATGGAAAACCCTCAGAACCCTCAACAGATCAATCAGCAGTTCCAGCAGACCTTTGGTCAGCAGCCGCTCCCCAACGCCACAGCAGTATTAGTGCTGGGCATCATCTCCATACCTGTTTGCTTTTGTTATTTCCTTTTCGGTATCCCCGGCCTTGTGCTGAGCATCATTTCATTGGTGCTTTCGGGCAAGGCAAAAAAGACATATGAGGAGAATCCTACCCTGTATACACTTACTTCTTACAACAACATGAAGGCAGGAAGGATCTGCGCCATCATCGGGCTTTGTCTCAATATATTGTGCCTGATCGGAATGATCCTGTACATCGTTTTCTTCCTCACGCTGTTCTCAGGGGCAATGTCGGGTTTTCCCTGGAACGAATTCCGTTAACAGAAAAGGGCGCAAGCCCTTTTTTTTCGCGCTGAATGATACGATGGCTCGAATCACATATGATGCCCTGCCTTGTGAAGAGGTACCTGGGGATCGAATGCATTGGCTGCGGTTTCCAACGGTCTTTCATAGAGCTGCTGAAAGGTAATTTCAGCGAAAGCATAAAGCATTACCCCGCATTGTTGCCTTTGCTTTTCATGCTCACGTTCCTGGTCATACATCTTATCTTTAAGTTCAGGAAAGGCGGCATAGTACTGATGTATAATTTTATTCTTGTAGTAACGATCATGGTGATCAGTTACGTCGCTAAATTATCGATGCACGCATGAAGATACTTTCAGCACAACAGATCAGGGAAGCCGATGCGTATACAATAGCGCAGGAGCCGGTAAAGTCTATCGATCTGATGGAACGGGCGGCGGAGAAGTGTGTGGAGCAGATCACTGTTGAGAAAGGCCAGGCGGTACGTGTCTTCTGCGGCATGGGCAA
>JANWJV010000136.1 GCA_025451785.1 Bacteroidia bacterium
AATGCTCATGGGTGAACCCACGATATGGCTGCGACCGATCACCACGCAATGCTTGCCTGCGGTTTCGATCTTATAGCGCTCCAGCAATTGAAGAATACCGTAAGGAGTGGCGGACAAATACGATGGCAGGCTCAAAGCCATACGACCAACGTTCACCGGGTGAAAACCATCCACGTCCTTTTCAGGAGCAATGGCCTCGGTTACTCTGCGTTCCGAAATATGTTTGGGAAGGGGCAGCTGTACAATAAAGCCGTCAATGTCCTTGTCGGCATTGAGGCCGGCAATAGCGTCAAGCAATTCTTTTTCAGAAACAGTATCGGGTAAGCGTATGAGTGTTGACTTGAACCCTACCTTCTCACAAGCCTTCACCTTCCCTCCCACGTAAGTTTCACTTGCACCATCATTGCCAACAAGTACGGCGGCAAGATGCGGTATCTTACCATTGGCGGCTTTTATCTTCTGCACCTCCAGAGCGATCTCGCCCTGGATCTCTTCGCTAACCTTCTTGCCGTCTATAATGGTCATCAATTGTCATTTTTACCCTTCGACTCCGCTCAGGGTGACTAACGTTTAGGCATGTTACGCATCATCTTCGCCATCTGCTCCTTGTTGCCCATCATCTTCATCATCTTTCGGGTATCCTCAAACTGCTTCATGAGCTTGTTCACTTCCTGCACCGTGGTGCCGCTGCCGGCGGCTATGCGCTGCTTGCGAGCCCCGTTGATGATCTCGGGATGCTCGCGCTCTTTGGGGGTCATGGAATGAATGATGGCCTCAATGCCTTTGAAGGCATCGTCCTTAATATCCACATCTTTCATGGCCTTGCCAACACCGGGGATCATGCCGATGAGGTCTTTCATATTCCCCATCTTTTTTATCTGCTGCAATTGACCAAGAAAATCGTTAAAGGAAAAAGTGTTCTTGGCGATCTTCTTCTGAAGCTTCTTAGCCTCTTCCACATCAAAGTTCTCCTGCGCCTTCTCCACCAGTGTCACTACATCGCCCATGCCCAGGATACGGTCGGCCATACGATCAGGATGGAACACATCGATGGCTTCCATCTTTTCGCCGGTACCAATGAACTTGATGGGTTTGTTCACCACGCTCTTGATGCTGAGCGCCGCGCCGCCGCGGGTATCGCCGTCCATCTTCGTGAGCACTACCCCACCAAAATCCAATTTATCGTTAAAGGCCTTGGCGGTGTTTACCGCGTCCTGGCCCGTCATGGCATCTACCACAAACAGAATATCATCGGGGCTCACCGCTTTTTTCACCGCGGCTATCTCGTTCATCATCTGCTCGTCGATCGCTAAGCGACCGGCAGTATCGATGATCACTACCGAATGGTCATTGTCTTTCGCGTGACGTACAGCCTTCTTGGCAATACTAACCGCGTCCTTATCTTCCCTGTCGGAGAATACACTCACGCCGATCTGCTCGCCCAGCACATGCAACTGATCAATAGCAGCCGGACGATAAATATCACAAGCAACAAGAAGAGGGTTCTTGCCGCGTTTGTTCTTAAGATAATTCGCGAGCTTTCCGCTGAAGGTGGTTTTACCAGAGCCTTGCAGGCCGCTCATAAGGATAACAGTGGGATTGCCACTTAACTTGATGTCGGTATTCTTACCGCCCATCAACTCGGCGAGCTCGTCGTGGGTGATCTTTACCATCAATTGCCCTGGCGAAATGCTGGTAAGCACATTCTGGCCAAGGGCCTTCTCCTTCACATTATCAGTAAATGTTTTGGCTACTTTATAGTTAACGTCGGCATCCAGCAGCGCTTTGCGGATCTCCTTGAGCGTTTCGCTCACGTTCACTTCGGTGATCTTGCCCTGGCCCTTAAGGAGCTTAAAGGCGCGGTCGATCTTATCTGTTAGATTTTCAAACATGGGATGTCAAAGTTATAAAAAATGACAAGATTCATTTCGTCACCCTGAGCGGAGTCGAAGGGTCATTTGGGCTTTTTCTTCCAATAAGTATAATACCCCAGGTCCCAGGCTCTCCACTTATAAAACCCAATAGGATAAAGCGTGAATTTATCGTAAAGGCTCTTATTGCAAACGACCTGTACGGTAACCTCCTCCATAGAGCCCCCATACTCAGCCAAAGTGAAGGGCTCACCGGGATAGGCCTGTTGTATCTTCTGCTTGAAGAGCCTTAGGTATTCAGCATCCTTCAGGTAGCAATCTTTACAGCCTTCTTTGAACTTATAATCAAAGGCAAACATCCCTTCCGAAGTCATCCAGTCTTCCTCGGGAGCAAGTATCAGCAATGAATCGTTGATGATGCTCTTATAATATGCGCGGGCCTCTTGCGCGGTACTGAACTTTTTGGATACACCCGATGGCTGCTTCATTCTGCCTTTGAACCTGCGCAGCTTATTGTTATCAAAATAATAATAGCCGCTGCCGCTGCTATTGTTATGAACGATCTCATTGCAATTGATATTGATATTAAAATCCTCGAGCGTTTTTCCATTCCTGCAAAGCCGCACTTTAAAATGATAACCACAAGCGTACTTAGGACTGGGCTGACGGAAAACCCAGGTTTGTTTGAACTCGTTGAGAATAGCTATGTCGTTCGTATAAAATTCCCCGATACTATCGGCCAGCCTGCTGCGGTCGCCCTCCATATATTTTATTCCAAGAATATAATACCCGCCTTTACTGAAATCATACTTGTCGAAGACCTTCACCGTGGGACACTTTACACAGACCATGGTAATGTTGAGCGTTTGTGGTTTCCCTTTCGTTAAGTTTACCGGAGCCTTATAGGTCTTATATCCCTCTGCGCTTATCTGCAAAGTAAAGTTGCCCGTATAGGAGCCTGCGATCATATACATACCATTATGGGTCACATCGCCGGAGTAGATAGAATCGCCTTTGAGCAGTTCCACCGAAGCCATGGTAACAGGAGTTTTATCAAGCCTGTCGCGCACCATGCCCTGGACAAGGATGGAATCTGGATCCTGGGAATAAACAGTTCCTGTAAAGAGTAACAATAATAAGGCGTAAGCCCTGCGCATGCTTCAAATATAGCAAAGGACGATCACATTGCTATTTCACAAAAATTTACTTCATTTGCATCATGAAAGAGAAGGAGATACGGAACGGCAAACTTACCTACGAGAACGGTATCTTACTGGTTAAGTTCAATGAGGGGGCTGAAGTGGAGTTGCAGGATATTGACGAGATCCATTCGGAGGCCTTGCGCCTTTCCAACGGCAGACCCTATTGCACGGTTACCGATTCAAGAGTAAACATGACCTCTAACAAAGAGGCGCGTGAATATGCCAGCAAAGGATTATACAAAGAGAATCACCTGGCCAACGCTATCCTGGTTAACTCCACTGCCGTCCGGCTGATGGCAAACTTCTATATACAGTTTTACAAGCCTCCTATTCCTACCAAACTGTTCAATTCGGAGATAGAGGCGCGCGAATGGGCCGGCAGGTTTCTTAAGGAAGTCACTTCCAAAAACTAGCCAATGAATACGAAGCTGAAAATAGTTCTGCTTCTTTTTGTTTCTCCCTGTTTTACTTATGCCCAAAGCTGGACGTCCCAGAACAGCGGCACCAGTCAAAGCCTTTTTTCCATCTTCTTCGCAAACGCCACCAACGGCTGGGCTGTGGGCAGCGCCGGCACGGTGCGCGCCACCACCGATGGCGGACTGAACTGGTTCGCGCAGAACCCCAATGCGGTAAACTGGGATCTTTGGGAGGTATTCTTTGTTTCTCCCACGCAGGGATGGCTCTGCGGCAGCGGCGGGATGATCAGAACCACCGTTGACGGCGGATCGACCTGGACCATTCAAAACAGCAACCAGGGCGGCACTTTGTGGTGTACTTATTTCCGCAATGCAAGCCTGGGCTGGTGTGTTGGAAGCGGCGGTGCGATCACCAAGACCACGAACGGAGGTGTTAACTGGAACTCCCAGTTCAGCGGCTTCAACCAAAACCTGTGGTCGGTTTATTTTGCCAACGACACTACCGGCTGGATCTCAGGCGATAACGGGTTGATCCTGAAATCGACCAACGGCGGTTTTAGCTGGGTGCAGCAACCCACCGGAACAACGCAAGTACTTTGGTCGGTACGCTTTACTTCGCTTACCGAAGGCTGGGCTTCCGGCGACGGAGGAGTTATACTGCACACCACCAATGGAGGTACCACCTGGACACCCCAAACAAGCGGCACAAGTAATTTCCTGCACTGGGTGTATATGCTCAACAATACAACAGGATGGGCGGTAGGACAAAACGGCGAGATACGCACAACAAGCAATGGCGGCACCAATTGGACGCAACAAACCAGCGGCACAGGCCAGCACCTCCGCTCCGCTTTCTTCACTTCTTCTACCAATGGCTGGGCCGCGGGGCAGGGAGGGGTTATTTTGAAGTATGGGGGAACTTCCGGGATAAACGGGCAAACAGGCAAAGGGCAAGAGGCAATGAGTGTTGCCAACCTGGGAGGGAAGCAGTTCCTTGTAAAAACAGAAATACCCGGGCAGATCGGGGTTTGGAATGCGCTTGGCAAACAGGTAGTGAATATTGCCTCTTCGCAAACAGAAACCCCGCTTGACCTTAGCAAACAAGCTGCAGGGATCTACTTCATCACATTTACTTCAGGAGAAAAAAGGGAAACGAGGAAGATCGTGTTGGAGTAATTACATCCTGTCCGGCACCTCAATGCCGAGCAGGTTCATTGAAGACTTAATTTTCTCCGCCACCCTTGCTGAAAGCGCCAGCCTGAAATTCTTTAATTCTTCTTTCTCTTCTTTAAGGATCGGGAGGTCGTGGTAGAACTGATTGTACTCTTTCGCGAGGTCGTAAACATAATTGGCCACATCGGCCGGGTTATAGGTTGTAGCTGCTTGTTTAAGTACAGCGGGGTAATTATAGAGCATCTTAATAAGCTCCTTTTCCTGTTTAGTTATTGTTGATTGCTGATCGTTGATCGTTGATTTTATTGAACCAGGATCAACACCTCCCTTTCTGAAAATTGACTGGATCCTGGCGTGGGTATATTGAATGAAGGGACCAGTGTTTCCATTGAAGTCGATGCTCTCTTTGGGGTTGAAAAGCATTTTCTTTTTGGGATCCACTTTAAGAATGAAATACTTCAAAGCGCCCAAGCCAAGGGTCCGGTAAAGAGACGCTTTCTCTTCTTCCGTAAAGCCTTCCAGCTTACCCAACTCCTCTGAGGTCTGCCTTGCGGTGCTTATCATTTCGGCAATAAGCTCGTCGGCATCTACCACCGTTCCTTCGCGCGATTTCATTTTACCATCGGGCAGTTCCACCATACCGTAAGAAAGATGATAGCAGCCCTCGGCCCATTTGAAACCGAGTTTTTTAAGAATGAGGAACAACACCTTGAAGTGATAGTCCTGTTCGTTGCCCACGGTGTAGATAAGGCGGTCGAAACCAAACTCTTCCTGGCGTTTTACAGCCGTGCCCAGGTCCTGGGTCATGTAAACAGAGGTTCCGTCGGAGCGGAGCAGGATCTTTTTATCCAGCTTATCTGCTGTTAGATCAATAAATACTGAGCTATCCGGGTTGCGCTGAAGCACCCCTTTTTGCAAACCCATCTCGATCAGTTCTTTGCCCAGCAGGTAAGTTTCGCTCTCGTAATAGGTCTTTTCGAAAGTAGTTCCAAGGTCTTTATAGGTGGAAGCAAAACCATCGTACACCCAGCCGTTCATCTTTTTCCACAGATCGATCACTTCTTTGTCGCCGGCTTCCCATTGGCGGAGCATCTCCTGCGCTTCTAACATCAGGGGCGCTTTCTTCTCGGCCTCTTCCTCACTAATGCCTTTCGCCTTCAGTTCCGCGATCTGAGGTTTCAATTGTTTATCGAACTCTACATAATATTTTCCAATGAGGTGGTCGCCCTTCATCTTCGCCGATTCCGGCGTTTCGCCATTGCCCCATTTCTGCCATGCCAGCATGCTCTTGCAAATGTGAATACCCCGGTCGTTTACCAGGTTTACTTTTATCACTTTATTACCAACCGCCTGTAATATCTCCGATACAGCATGTCCAAGCAAGATGTTCCGAACGTGGCCTAAGTGAAGGGGTTTGTTGGTGTTAGGAGAAGAATACTCAACCATTGTGGTGGATGGTTGATTGTGGATTGTTGATTGTTGATTAGAGGAAAAGAATTCAAGCCAGAACTTATCAGTGACAACCAGGTTAAGGAAGCCTTTCACCACATTATAAGCGGCTACTTCAGGAGCATTTGCCTTTAAAAACTCCCCTATTTGCCTGGCTGTTTCTTCGGGTGACTTTTTAGAAACTTTGAGATAGGGAAATACCACAAGGGTAATATCGCCTTCAAATTCTTTATTGGTCTTTTGGAAACTGACCGATGAAAGCTCGATCGTGGTATTGTATAATGTCTTTGCCGCCTCAACTACCTTTTCTCCTAGTGTCTTTTCAATATTCATAAGCTAAAATTAACCACCCCTGCCTGCCGGCAGGCAGGCCTGTCCCCTCCTTGGAAGGAGGGGAACGTTTAGCGGGGCTTTCCTTTTCTATCTAAAAGTCGTTATTTAATTGGTTCGTAGCCTTCATCAATATCTCAAAAGCGTTCTCCGCCATCAGGTTCTCTTTATCTAATGTAGGATTGATCTCCACGATCTCGAAGCAGCATAGCTTGCGGCTCCGCATCAGGTATACCATTAAACTGCCCGCTTCCTTTTCAGTGATACCTGCCGGAACCGGGGTTCCTGTTCCTTTAGAGATGGAGGAATCCATAGCATCCACATCGAAGGAAACATAGATAAGGTCGCATTTATCGAGCAGGTTAAGCGCTTCGATAGCGATACGCTCCACACCCTTTCTGCGGATCTCCGATACCGGGAAGATACGTACGCCGTTCTTCTTCAGCAGGTGTTCTTCCTGCGGCTCGGTGTCGCGGGTGGCGATGAGTATAAGTTCGTTGTAATTGATCTTGGGACAAATGCCGCCCAGGTTCTTGAGCTTGTCCCAGTACTCGATCGTCTCTTCAATAGGGTTGTTCACCCTTTGCTCGATGTTATCCTCCCCCAATACAATTGCTAAGGGCATGCCGTGCATGTTGCCCGAAGGAGTGGTGTACGGCGAATGGAGGTCGGCATGGGCATCGATCCAGATGACGCCAAGGCGCTTGTCGGGGTACGCCATGCGTATGCCGGATATGGTGCCCGCGGCTGTACTGTGGTCGCCGGCAAGCACGATGGGGAAGGCATTGTTGACCTTAAAGCTCTTCTCCACTTCCTTGGCCACACGCTCGGTTACGGTATGGATCCCTTTGATGCGCTTGCCATAATAGTTCACCACCGGCTCGAAGAGCAAGCGGTTCTCGTTCTGGATCTCGGTACTCTTGTATTTCTTGAAGTAAAGGCTACCGAAATCGAGCGCCGCTATCTTAATGGCATCGGGTCCCAGGCTGGCCCCGTTGGTACCCGCGCCCAGCTCCGATCTTACCTCTATCAGCTTAATGTTCTTCATATCAAAAAATCTTAATTATCCCTTTTATTGTCAAAGTAAGTTACTTACATTTGCCTGAACTTACCAAACCAAGTCACTTACATTCAATCTCCCAATGGAAAACACTTATCAAAACCTGATCGAACAAACCTTTAATTTCCCGCAGGAAGGCTTCAACGTGGTAGATAACGAGCTCTACTTTTATGATATCCCTTTGATGGACATCATTAAGCAGTACGGCACCCCCCTGAAGATCACTTACCTTCCTAAGATCAGCGCGCAGATACAAAAAGCCAATAAGCTTTTCCATGTGGCGATGGCCAAGGCGGATTACAAAGGTAGCTATACCTATTGTTACTGTACCAAGAGCTCCCATTTCTCCTTCATCCTCGAAGAAGTATTGAAGAACGGCGTGCACCTGGAGACCTCCTCCGCGTTCGACCTGCCTATTATCAAAGACCTGTATAAAGATAAGAAAATCAGTAAGGACACGATCATCGTATGCAACGGCTATAAACGCCCTCTCTATACCCAGTATATTTCCGAGATGATCAACCAGGGCTTCAAGAACGTGATCCCGGTGCTCGACAACATGAGCGAGCTGGACTATTACAAAAAGCATGTAAAGTCAAAGTGTAAGCTGGGCATCCGCATCGCTTCTGAGGAAGAGGCCACCTTCGAGTTCTATACCTCCAGGCTGGGCATCCGCTACAAAGACATCGTAGAGTTCTACAAGGAAAAGATCCAGGGCGACCGCAAGTTCGAGCTCAAAATGCTGCACTTCTTCATCAGCACCGGTATCAAGGACTCTATCTATTACTGGACGGAGTTGGCCAAATGCCTAAAGATATACCTGGAGCTGAAAAAGATCTGCCCTACCCTCGACTCGCTCAACATCGGCGGAGGGCTTCCCATCAAAACATCGCTGGGTTTTGAATACGATTACGAATACATCATCGAGGAGATCATCTCACAGATCAAGAGCTTCTGCGAGCTGAACGAGATCGACGAGCCCAATATCTTCACCGAGTTCGGCTCCTTTACCGTGGGCGAAAGCGGCGCGGCCATTTATTCGATCATCGACCAGAAACAGCAGAACGACAGGGAGCGCTGGTACATGATCGACAGCTCTTTCATCACTACCTTGCCCGATACCTGGGGCATCAACCAACGCTTTATCCTGTTGGCCATCAACAAATGGGATAGCGATTACCAGCGGGTGAACCTGGGCGGACTTACCTGCGACAGCCTCGACTATTACAATGCCGAGGCACACGCCAACCAGGTGTTTTTGCCCAAGAACAACGATGAGGAGGACGCCCCTTTGTACATCGGCTTTTTCCACACGGGGGCTTACCAGGAATCGCTGAGCGGTTATGGAGGTATTCAACACTGCCTTATCCCCGCGCCCAAGCATGTGATCATTGACCGTGACGAAGACGGGGAGATCATTACCAAGCTGTTTGCCAAGGAGCAGAGCTTTAAATCGATGCTGAAAACGCTCGGGTATTGAAAAAGTGATATATTTGCCCTTATGCTCGTAAAAAAACAAGGTTAAGAGCTTGGATTTCCGCAAGATACTTATGAAAAAAAGCTCTTATTCGTGTGTTTTCGTACTGCTTGCCGCCCTTGCATTCAGCGGATGCGGCGGTACCGATGAGAAATACATCACCCAAGGCATTATTGAATACGACGCGATGGCGGTTGACCAGAACAACCCCATGGCAGGCCTCGCGCCTACCAAAATGACCTTCCGTTTTAAGGAGGACCGCTTTTCAGCAGAGATGACTGCTGGCATGGGCATGTTTACCACCACTTTTATTTCGAATGCCGAGAACAAGACGCTCACTCAGCTGGTAAAGCTTCTTAACAAGAAGTTCACCCTCACGCTCGACTCAATTGAGCTGAAAAAAGAGAATGACGCGCTTCCGATCATGAAGATCGAAAAGAGCCAGGAAACAAAAATGATCGCCGGCTATAAATGTTTCAAGGCCACCATTTCTTTCCCCGACGATATTCATCCTTCCTATACTGTTTATTACACCAACGATATTAAGCTGAAGACCCCGAACTGGAACAGCCCCTACTCGAAAATAGAAGGCGTGCTGATGGAGTACCAGGTGGATCGTTACGGCATGGAGATGAAGTTCACTGCCAAAAAAGTTTCCAAAGAAGAGATCGAAGAGGAAACGTTCGAGATACCTGAAGGTTACAAGCCTGTGACCATCGAGTACATGAACGAGATATTCCAAAGCCTCCAATAATTAACCTTAAAATCATTCACCCATGAAAACAGTTCTCAAAAACCTGTTTTTGGCCGCTGCCATCACAGGATGTTTTACGTCGTACGCGCAAACCAAAACTTCTTTTGAAGGAAAGATAACCATGAGCATTACTGTAGAAGGTATGCCCCCTGAAGCGGCGGCATACATGGCCGGCAGCGGCATGACCATTTGGGTGAAGGGCGATCATTCACGTTCGGAGATGACCCTGGGCATGATGGGCAAGAACACCACCATCAGCAACCAGAAAACAAAAGAGGTGGTAACGCTCATGGATATGATGGGACAGAAATACATGATCAAATCAACAGCGGCGGATGCTTCGAAAGAAAAAGCGCCTGATGTTAAGATCACTTACCTGAACGAAACCAAGACGATAGCTGGCTATAAATGCAAAAAAGCCCAAATGACCGTTACAGACAAGGACGGCAAGAGCCAGCCGGTGGATGTATGGTATACCGAAGAGCTCAATAACTATGTGCCGGAAGATGGCTTCAAAGGTTTTAAAGGTATGCCTATGGAATACCAGATCGCCAAAAATGGCATGAAGATGAATATCTCGGTTACCTCCATCAGCAAAGAGGCTGTGGCCGATAATATGTTCACGATCCCCGAAGGATACAAGGAAACCACCAAGGAGGAGATGCAAAAGGGAATGAAGGGAGGGCGTTAATAAAACCCCTATATAAAACAGGCAAGATCCACCCCTACAAGGTGGATCTTTCTTTTCCACAATACCCGGTGCATAACATTTTGCCTCTCCACTGAGCCGGCATAGCGGAATTCGTACTTTTGGTTTTATCGTCTAAAACCATGGCAAGAAATCAGCTAAAAAAAGTTCTCACCGAAGATCCTGAAGAGGAGATCGTTGAGGTAAAAGAGCCGAAAGAAAAGAGCGAGCGCCCGAAAAACACTCGCAGGGAAAAGAAAGAGAACAAGCTCTCGCTCAGCAAAAGGATAAAGAACACCTTTCGCTTCCTCCACAATGAACGCTTCCAGAAGATAAGCGGCCTGAGCCTGCTGCTCGCCTCCGTTTACATGGGCATTGCTTTTACCTCCTTCCTGTTCACCTGGGAGCAAGACCACGACAAAGTACTTTCTCCTTTCTCCGCCCTCTTTGCCACCGAAGTAAGTGTTGATAACTGGCTGGGCAAGTTCGGAGCCCTGCTCTCACACCTGTTCTTCCACAAATGGTTTGGCGTTAGCTCATTCCTCATCGCGGGTCTTGCCTTTTTATGCGGGGCAAGGATCCTGTTTGGTGTGGCGCTCCTGCCCCTCGGCAAGTCGTTCCGCTATTCGTTCTTCTTTCTCATCTGGACATCGGTTACACTTGCCGCGTTGTTCCATGATCACTCCTTCTCTCCCGGCGGGGGCTTTGGCCATTCTATGAACATGCAGCTCAACGGCCTCATCGGTGGCCTGGGCACCGCCATGCTCATCGGCTTCAGCATGCTCACCTTCCTGGTCGTTACCTTCAACATTTCTTTCGACTGGTTTAAACCCAAGGAGGAAGAGGCTGTCATAGCTGCGGAAACAGGAACACTGGAAATGGAGATCGTTGGCAATACCTTTAAGGATGAAGTGCTGGTAGCTGAGAATACTACGCAGCCCTTAGAGCTTGAGATCACCGAGGAAGCAAAGAACGAAGAAGTGGTGGCCGAAGAAGAAACTGAGGAGGAGGAAGAAGAGGAAGAGTCCAAAGAACTGGTGCTTTCGGAAAGCGGAGTGCAGTTTATTGTAGAAACCGGCGAAGAGAAAGAAGAAATTACGGAGCCCGTTGAGAACAAAGAAGAATTGCCTTTCGGCGAATACGACCCCACGCTCGACCTTTCCTCCTACCAATATCCCACCATCGACCTGTTGGATGAATACGGCGGCAAGGAAGTGAACGTAAACACCGAGGAGCTCAACGCCAATAAGGACCGCATCCTGAAGACCCTCGGCGACTACGGCATTGAGATAGAAAAGATCAAAGCCACCATCGGTCCTACTGTTACACTTTACGAGATCATCCCCAAGGCAGGCGTTCGTATCTCTAAGATCAAGAACCTGGAAGATGATATCGCGCTTAGTCTTTCGGCCCTTGGCATCCGTATCATCGCGCCTATTCCCGGTAAAGGAACCATCGGTATCGAAGTTCCCAATCAAACGCCAGAGATGGTTCCCATGCGGAATATCCTGGCTTCGGAGAAGTTCCAGAACACGAATATGGACCTGCCCATCGCGTTGGGCAAGACCATCGCTAACGAAACATTCATTACTGATCTTGCCAAGATGCCCCACCTTTTGATGGCGGGTGCCACCGGGCAAGGCAAGTCGGTAGGATTGAACGCAATCCTCGTTTCGCTTCTTTACAAGAAACATCCTTCGCAGATCAAGTTCGTACTGGTGGATCCCAAGAAAGTGGAGCTTACCCTGTTCAACAAGATAGAGCGCCATTTCCTGGCCAAGCTTCCTGATTCGGCAGAGGCCATCATCACCGACACCAAGAAGGTGATCAATACGCTGAACTCGCTTTGCATAGAGATGGATCAGCGCTATGATCTTTTAAAAGAGGCACAGGTGCGTAACCTGAAGGAGTATAATGCCAAGTTCATCGCCAGAAAACTGAACCCTAACAACGGACACAAGTTCCTGCCTTATATAGTACTTGTGATCGACGAGTTTGCTGATCTTATCATGACAGCTGGCAAAGAAGTGGAAACACCTATCGCGAGGCTTGCGCAACTGGCACGCGCCATCGGCATTCACCTGATCATCGCTACGCAGCGTCCTTCGGTGAACATTATTACAGGAACCATCAAGGCCAACTTCCCCGCTAGGATCGCCTTCCGCGTTACTTCGAAGATCGACTCCCGCACCATTCTAGATTCGGGCGGAGCGGAACAATTGATAGGCCGCGGCGATATGCTGCTCTCTACCGGCAATGACCTGATACGTTTGCAATGCGCTTTTGTGGATACTCCTGAAGTAGATAAGATCACTGACTTCATTGGCTCACAGCGCAGTTATCCTGAAGCATTCAAACTGCCCGAATATGTTGGAGAGGAAGAAGGTGACAGCCACGAGTTCGATCCCAATGACAAGGACGCGCTCTTTAACGAAGCCGCCAGAATTGTTGTACAGCACCAGCAAGGATCTGCTTCTCTTTTGCAAAGAAGACTTAAATTGGGCTACAATCGCGCGGGCCGTATCGTTGACCAATTGGAAGCAGCTGGCATCATCGGTCCCTTTGAAGGTTCCAAAGCCAGGGAAGTTCTTATCAAGGATGCCCTTAGTTTGGAACAGTTTTTGAATAACATTGAAAAACAAGCATAAAACGCCATGAAAACCCGAATTCTGACCGTTTCCACCCTTTTTATCGCTGCCCTCTGCTCAGCACAGGAGCCTGTAGATAAGAAGGCCAAAGGCATCCTCGACGAGTTGAGCACTAAGACCAAGGCCTATACCACCATAAAGGCAGATTTCAGCGTGACCATGGAGAACAAGGACAAGAAGAAGGAAACACAGAACGGTGTTATCCAGATAAAAGGCGATAAATACAAACTGGAGATCAAAGGCCAGGAGATCATCAGCGATAATAAAACCACCTGGACCTATTTAAAAGATGCCAACGAAGTGCAGATCAATAACGCTGATACTAAGAACGAAGAACTGAACCCCTCCACCATTTTTACCCTTTACGAAAAAGGATACAAGTACAAGTTCGATAAGGAAGAGACCGCTAACGGCGTTACGATACAAACCATTAACCTGTATCCCAACAATCCTGACAAAAAGAAGTTCCACACCGTAAAGCTCATGATCGACAAGGCCAAGAAGCAGATCGCTTCAGTGAAGGTGTTGATGAAAGACGGAAGCAACACTACCTACACCATTAAGACCTTTACTCC
>JANWJV010000137.1 GCA_025451785.1 Bacteroidia bacterium
CAATCAACAATCAACAATCAACAATGTTATACAAGCAGGTGCTTGAAACGTCGAAAGGCTGGGGGTCGGAAGACAACATGATGTACGTAGTAGGGGCCACGAAAGCCGAGATGCTCAAGGAAGTTCGAAGTATAGTCCCCAATCATTTCCTCCTCGTTCCCGGTGTTGGCGCCCAGGGCGGCAGTTTGCAGGAGGTTGCCAAATACGGCATGAACAAGCAATGCGGCTTGTTGGTGAATGCTTCGCGCAGTATTATTTATGCTTCTAATGGAGAAGACTTTGCATCCAAAGCAAAGCAAGAAGCGGAAAAGCTGCAGAAGGAGATGGCGGTGCTGCTTAACGCTATCTAATAGGGCACCATCGAATTGGTATATTGAATTGAACGCAAACTGGTTTGCCTCTTAGATATCCCGGTTTCCATACAGGCATTGTCTTTAAGACCCGAATCACCTCAAGGTTAATGCTATTGGTCGGTCCTCTTAGTATTTTAAAATCTTGAGGAACACCCATTTTGTCAATAACAAAAGTGACAATAACTAAACTGCCGTTACCGTAGCTATAAACGCAAGTGCTACTATCATTGCTGGGGTATCGAATATTTTTTTGTATATAATTAAGAAGTTTAGCATCCCCTCCAGGAAATTGAGGCATTGTATCGCAAATGAAATGTATTTCACTGCATACCGCCTTTAAGGTATCAGTCCTGGCGTATCCAATCCCTGTTACGAAGATGAACCCGCACGTTGCAATAAGGAAGGCTTTCATATTCATCTAACGGGAAAGGTTCTCCAATTATTTTTCAACAGCCCTGCATCTTTAGAAAAACCCACTACTCGCTATTCGTAAATTCGGAACAGATTAGATATCTGTACCAATGAACGAGGAGTTTCTTTTCTACATCTGGCAATACCGCCTCTTCGATACAAAAGAGCTTAGCACTGTGCAAGGCGAACCGGTGGAGATCATCCGTCCGGGGGATCACAACAGCGACTCCGGTCCTGATTTTTTTAATGCCCGCATCAAGCTGGGTGATACGCAATGGGCAGGGAATATTGAAGTGCATACGCGCTCTTCTGACTGGAAGAAACATCGTCACCAGGGCAACAAAGCCTATGACAATATTATCCTGCATGTGGTTCATGAGGAAGATGAACCGGTATTCCGGCAGGGAGGAGAGGCTGTGCCCACCCTTGAATTGAAACACCGTATCCCCGGTCGTATCTATTCGCGTTACCTGCAGTTTAAGTCGAGCAAAGCATGGGTCCCTTGCGGAAGGCAGGCGGCGGAGGTGTCGAAGTTTACGCTTCATAGCTGGCTCGACAGGGTGCTGGCTGAAAGGCTGGAACGTAAGGCGAACATGATAGAGGAGAGCCTCGCAATTAACAAATACAATTGGGAGGAGACCTTTTACCGCCACATGGCCCGCAGCTTTGGCTTTAAGGTGAACGGCGATCCTTTTGAACTGCTCGCCGGTTCGCTGCCCAGCACAATACTTGCGCGGCATAAGGACAATCTTTTCCAGCTCGAGGCTTTGCTCTTCGGACAGGCGGGTTTACTGGAAACTACGTTCAGGGAAAAATACCCAACCGCACTGCAGAACGAATATCATTTCCTTAAGAAGAAATTCCGCCTCAGCGCAATGCCCGGGCACCTCTGGAAGTTCATGCGTATGCGGCCTTCCAATTTTCCTACGCTGCGTATCGCGCAATTCGCTTCACTGGTAAACCGTTCCTCTCATCTTTTCTCGCGGGTTATGGAAACCGAGAGCCTGGCAGAGCTTCGAAAATTGCTTGACGTGAACTGTTCCGATTACTGGCAGGGCCATTACCGTTTTGGTAAGAAGGCCCCGGGCAAGCGCCGCAGCCTGGGGGAGGATGCGGTAGACATCATTATCATCAATACGGTAGTGCCCTTCCTTTTCCTTTATGGGAAACATCTCAAGAACGAAAAGTATTCCGACCGTGCCTTTCAGTACCTCGAAGAAACTGAGGCAGAGAAGAACGGCATCATCAGCCGCTGGGAGCAGATCGGGCTTCGTGTCCGGAACGCTTACGATACCCAGGCCTTGTTGCAGCTTAAGAATGAATATTGCGATAAGAAACGCTGTTTGAATTGCGCTATAGGGAATGATCTGATGAGGAGCAAGAATTAAGTATATTTGACTTCATGACTGTAAAGGCCCCCAGGGAGATCAAGCTTGAACAGGTGGATGCTATCATGCGCGAAGATGGCATTGTGCAGCTGAACGGGAAGGACCGTACCTATACCGTGGAGGACATCCATGTGATCAACAAGGCCATTGGCGATCTGAGCGAAGAGCGGAGGATATTTTTGCTGGTGGTTGCCAGCCAGTATTCCATGGTTGACAATGAAGCACGTAAATACATGTCGAAGCCCGAAGCGGCGCCTTATTCCATTGCGGAGGCCTACGTGATCAAATCGCTGGCCCAGCGCCTGCTCATCAACTTTTTTATCCGCGTAAGCGGAACCCCTGTGCCTACCAGCTTTTTTACGGACATACCTTCGGCAGTGAAATGGCTCAAGAACTTTGAGAAGGCAATGAATAAAAATTGAATTTCGTATCTTAGCATCCATGATCTCCCGCATCCGACACTGGTTCGAAACACAAGCCTTCGGAGTTTGCTCCTGGTGGGGCGAAAAACTTGGCATCAAGGCCACTACCATACGGATGTATTTCATTTACCTCAGTTTCTTTACCGTTGGTTCTCCCATCATCATGTACTTCATCATGGCCTTTGTGCTGGAGCATAAGGAATACTTTAAGCCCCGGCATACCCGCAGGCCCAGCGTTTGGGATCTCTGATTAATTGTTGATTTTTGATTGTTGATCGTTGAATGATAGATGAAAAAGATCCTTGTAACAGGAACTAATGGTCTTCTAGGACAAAAGCTCGTTTATAAGCTCATTCAGCGTAAGGATGTGCAGGTCATCGCCACATCGCGTGGAGAGAACCGCCTGCTGAAGAAGGAGGGCTATGTTTATGAATCACTCAACATCGAAAGCAAGGAGGAAGTAGAGCGGGTTTTCGCAAAGCATCAGCCCGATGTAGTGATCAATACCGCGGCCATGACCAATGTGGATGCCTGTGAGACGAAGCGTGACGAGTGCTGGGCGGCGAATGTTTCTGCAGTACAAAACATTGTTGCCACCCTCGAACAATCAACAATTAACAATCAACAATCAAAGATCCAGTTGATCCATCTGTCAACTGATTTTATTTTCGATGGAATGAAAGGCTCTGCTTATACCGAAGAAGACACACCGAACCCTCTCAGCTATTACGCGCTTTCGAAACTTGAAGGGGAGAAAGTAGTGCAGAAAAGCAAATTGAATTGGGCCATCCTTCGTACGATCATCGTGTACGGCATCGTGGATAACATGAGCCGATCGAACATTGTGCTTTGGGCCAAGGATGCGCTCAGCAAAGGCCAAAAGATAAATGTGGTAGATGACCAGTTCCGTTCACCTACACTGGCCGAAGACCTTGCCGATGCCTGTATCCTGGCTGCTGATAAAAATGCTACCGGCATTTTTCATACCTCCGGCAAGGACATCATGAGCGTGCTGGACCTGGTTTATGCCGTTGCCGATTTCTGGAAGCTTGATAAGTCGCTTGTAAATCCAATAAAGTCAGACACCCTCAACCAGGCCGCGAAGCGTCCGCCCCGTACAGGATTTATTATTGATAAAGCGAAGAAGGTGTTAGGGTATAACCCACATTCTTTCCAAGAGGGGCTGGCGATACTCGAAAAACAGCTGAAGAATAAATAGGCAAACATGCAAATCGGCAAATTTGCAATTGCCTTTTGCGTATTTGCCTGTTTGCCTGTTTAGATTCGTACTCCGATCACCAGCACATCATCCACCTGTTCGAGGGGTCCTTTCCAGGCATTGAAGGTTTGGCTAAGGATCGTTTCCTGTTCCTGCATCGGCTTGTCCTGGATAGAGAGAAGGAGCTCTTTCATTTGTTTGTATTTGAGCTTCTTTCCTTTCGGTCCGCCAAACTGGTCGGCAAAACCGTCGGTAAAGATGTAAAGAGTATCTCCTTTTTTCAAGGGCACCTCGTGCGACTCAAAAGGGAGGTTCTGGCCCAGGTAATACCCGATGGGGCGTTTGTTGGCACCGAACTCTGTTAGTTCCCATTGCCCGTTTTCCATGCTGCATTTCCAAAGAGGGTTATTGGCGCCCGAGAACCGTACTGATGAATCGCCTGCGCCAAAGCTTAGCAGAGCGATATCCATACCATCCTTCGACTGTCCTTCGGAACCTGTTTGCCGCAGGCTCTGTATCACGCGGGCCCTCAGTTCATTTAATATTGAACCTGGCTCGGTGATCCCTTTTTCGTTCACTACTTCGTTGAGATAAGCGTTACCGATCATGCTCATGAAGGCGCCGGGAACTCCATGGCCGGTGCAATCTACTGCCGCGATGAGCTTAGTGCCATTCTTTTCGCTGAACCAATAAAAATCGCCGCTCACAATGTCGCGGGGCTGAAAGAGCACGAAGGCATCAGGGAACAAACGGTACTTCAATTCCTTCGCGGGAAGGAAAGCATCCTGGATCCGCTTGGCGTAATTGATACTGTCGGTAATGTCCTTGTTCTTTTCCTCGATGATATGCTTTTGCTGGTTGATCTCCGCGGTACGTTCGTGTACCTGTGTCTCCAGCATTTCCTTTTGTGTCTCCAGTATCTTTTGCTTTTCTTTTTCCTGCTCCAGGGTCTTTGCTGAGAGATCTTCTACTTCGCGCAGCTTAAGGCCCAGGTCCTTACTGGTTAGCGCGAAGTTCCAGGCCAGGTACACCGACATGGAGAGGGGGATGCTCATTACACAAAGCAGGCAGAGCATTAGCAGGATGAAGCCCGCCATGCCGCTGTCGTGGATGAAGAAACCTCCGGTGGCCGCTGATACCACTGCCACAAGGAGGATGAACAGGCCGAACACCAGTACGCCGGCCGCCAGGAATCGTGAACCCTTCTGCTTGCGGATCACTGCTACGATCACGCTTCTGAGGGTCTCGATGGTGCACACCACCGACACAAAGAACAGGAGGAGAGCAGCGCCCGGAATGTTCAACAACAGGAACAGTCCGTTGATCAAGGCTACCACCGCCATGGCCTTGATGAAGCGCGGGAACTTTTCCTTATAAAAGGAATAGACCAGAGCCATCATGGAAATAAAGAAGAAAGGAAACAGCGTTTTGGTAACGATGAAATAATAGTCCATCATTTGCATGTTGTGAACGCTGGTGGTAAAGTATACAAAGAGAATATAGTGTGAGAGCAGAGCCAGGAAAATAAAGTAATAGATATTGCCACGGTAGTTACGATAAAAGAAATAGATGAACAGGTGGGCGAGGCCCAGGGCGATAAAGAATCCGAACAAAAAGCCGGACACGATAGAAACCAGTGCTGTTTGTTCGATGATGGCGTAGGAAAAGATACCTGAATTCACCAGGAGGACGTGAAAGCCTGGCAGCTTATTGCCGTTGTCGTCGTAGCTGCGGATCCAGTTGTGGTTGGAATACCGAACAGCGATAAGCAGGTCCTGCCCTGGCTTGAAGTTGAAAGGTATTGGTTGTCCCTGTGGATTATAGCGCTCTTCCTCTTTGCCGTTCTTGCTTACCAGGCCCAGGTCGCACATCAGCTTGCCATTAATATATACCTCTGAGGCTCCTGTTTGCTCTAGGACCACCGCCAGGGGGGTCTCTGTGAGGCTGCTGTCGAAGCGGAGATGCATGCGAAACCACCCGATGCCGCTGAATTGACTGCCGCGAAGGTGAGTAGAGTCTTTTTTCCATGCTGCGTCATCATAAGCGACAGAAGCCCAAAGGCTATCATCACCGTCGTGAAACTTCCATTGTCCTTTCAGAAGAACGCCTTGTTCGGGGACCTCTGTAATAGTAACGTAACCATCGGTGCTTGTTACTGAGTTTTGCGCGGTGGTATCGCAAAAGATGACGCATGAAATAAGCAGGGAAAGCAGCAGGCCTTTCATTCCTACCAAAGTTAAAAATCTTCCTGTAAGAAGGCTTCTTATGGAGAGGCACCTTCGACACTAAAGTATTTTTGTACCGTAGGATAAAAAGTACATATATTTGGAAAAAAACAAAGAATATGGCAAATCTCTGGGTAAAGAAATCCATTACCGGTCTTCAGGACGAAGCAGAAGGTGAAAAAGGCGGTTTAAAAAGAACGCTTGGTGCCTCTTCACTTGTGGCATTGGGTATAGGTGCCATCATCGGCGCCGGTTTGTTCTCCATCACCGGGGGTGCTGCTGCTGCCAACGCGGGTCCCGCGGTAACTATTTCATTTGTTATCGCTGCCATTGCCTGTGCCTTTGCCGGACTTTGTTATGCTGAGTTTGCTTCTATGATCCCCGTTGCGGGAAGTGCCTATACTTATTCGTATGCCACCATGGGCGAGTTCATCGCCTGGATCATCGGCTGGGACCTTGTGCTTGAGTATGCTGTTGGAGCCGCTACGGTTTCCATCAGCTGGTCGCGTTATTTTGTAAAATTTCTTGGTTATTATGATATCAACCTTCCAGCCTCCATGACATTGTCTCCTTTTGATACGGCTACGTTGGCAGATGGTACTGTGGTGCATGGCATGATCAATTTGCCAGCAATTTTTATTGTGGTCCTTATGTCATTACTCCTTATAAAAGGAACCAAAGAATCTGCTTTTGTGAACGGATTTATCG
The DNA here is from genome assembly GCA_025451785.1 of Bacteroidia bacterium. Classification (GTDB taxonomy): domain Bacteria; phylum Bacteroidota; class Bacteroidia; order JANWJV01; family JANWJV01; genus JANWJV01. Next base: position 6,727 of record JANWJV010000137.1, read on the forward strand.
TGTTGCTTAAAGTATCCGTTGTGCTCATCTTCATTTTCCTTGGCTGGGGGTACATCAACTCTGATAATTACGTTCCTTACTTGCCGGACAATACAGGTGAATTTGGAAGCTTCGGAATAAGTGGAGTGGTAAGAGCCGCTGCCATAGTTTTCTTTGCCTATATCGGTTTCGATGCGGTATCAACAGCCGCGCAGGAGGCGAAGAACCCGAAGCGTGACATGCCGATCGGTATATTGGTATCTCTTGGTATTTGTACTGTATTATACATTCTGTTTGCCCATGTAATGACGGGTGTTACGAATTACACAAGCTTCGCGGGTGCTGATGGAATTGCTCCTGTGGCTGTAGCAATCGACCATATGGGAACTGCCGGTCCTGACGGTGTAATAATACCCGCTTATCCCTGGCTTAACAAGGCTATTATCATCGCTATCCTTGCCGGCTATGCTTCGGTTATCATGGTGATGCTGATGGGTCAGTCGCGTGTATTCTTCTCAATGTCAAAAGATGGTCTGCTGCCGAGTGTTTTCTCGCAAGTGCATAAGAGGTTTAATACACCTTCCAAGTCTAACATGTTGTTCATGCTTTTCGTGAGCCTGTTTGCAGCATTTGTTCCTGCCAACGTGGTGGGTGAAATGACAAGCATCGGGACACTGCTGGCTTTTATCTTAGTATGTATCGGAGTATGGGTACTGCGTGTAAAGCAACCCGACCTTCCTCGCGCATTCAAAGCTCCTTTGGTGCCCTTGGTGCCTATACTAGGAGTTGCATCATGTCTCTTTATGATGCTTTTCCTCCCTTTGGATACCTGGTTACGTTTGATCATCTGGATGCTCATCGGTATCGACCTGTACATGGCTTATGGAACAAAGCACAGTAAGCTGGCCGGTTCGAATCAGAATGGAGGCAACCTGAAACCACTCTATGTAACAGGACTAAGCCTTTCCGTGCTCTTAGGAGGAGTGGCACTGCTGCATCACTTCACATTAAAGGAAGGAGACAACGATATGATCCTTTTTGTTACTTCTTCAGTTATGGCTGTGGCCCACATCGGTGTTTATCTCCTCAAGCTAGCCGCAAGGAAATAATTGAAATGAACAAAAAAAGACGGGATTCCCGTCTTTTTTGTTTCTTGTATAATGACGGAAGAAAAGACGGAACTCAAACGCTCCCTGGGCCTTCTCGATGCCACCATGATCGTGGCGGGATCGATGATCGGCTCCGGCATCTTCATCGTTAGTACCTATATGGCCCGCGATGTGGGCAGCGCGGGATACCTTCTCTTAATTTGGATCGTTACCGGTTTAATTACGCTTGCCGCCGCGCTCAGCTATGGTGAGCTTGCGGGCATGATGCCTCATGCCGGCGGACAATACGTTTACATACAGCGCGCCTTCGGTCAGCTTACCTCTTTTCTTTATGGATGGACGGTGTTCACCGTTATTCAAACCGGTGTGATCGCCGCGGTGGGCGTGGCCTTTGCTAAATACACCGCGGTATTCTTTCCTGGACTGAACCGGGTCATACTTCAAATAGGCGAATCGTACACACTCAACTTCGGACACTTATTGGCCATCGCCATTATCGTCTTTCTTACGTTCGTTAATTCAAGAGGAATTCAAAAAGGAAAGACGATCCAGCTCTTTTTCACCTCCGCGAAGCTGCTGGCCTTGTTCGCGCTTATTGTATTGGGAATAGCGGTGGGATTGAAAAGTGGAACGCTGGCGGAGAATTTCAGTAACGCCTGGGAGGCGAGCTCCACTTATTTCGACAACGAAAAAAAGGAATGGATCGTAGTTCCGATCGCGGGCTTCGCGTTGCTGGGCGCCATGGGTGCTACTGTTATCAATTCTCTTTTCTCGAGCGATGCCTGGAACAATGTGACCTTCATCGCCGCTGAGATCAAGGATCCCAAGCGCAATATTCCCCGCAGTTTGTTCCTGGGAACGTTCATCGTTACCATTCTTTACATCATGGCCAACGTGGCCTATCTCGCTTTGCTTCCCCTTACCGGCGATCCCTCTGCTGATTCTGTTTTAGGACAAGGCATGCAGTTCGCTTCGAACGACAGGGTAGGCACGGCGGCGGCCTCTATGATCTTTGGTGATACCGCCACGGTGATGATGGCGGCACTCATTATGATCTCCACTTTTGGATGTAACAACGGTTTGATCCTTTCCGGCGCGCGTTTGTATTATGCTATGGCGAAAGACGGTTTGTTCTTTAAAAAGGCCGGTGTGCTCAACGCGAAGCAAGTTCCCGCGTTTGCGTTGACAATACAGTGTGTTTGGTCATCGGTGTTATGTCTTTCAGGGCAATATGGTCTTTTGCTCGAGTATTCAACATTCGCTGCCTTACTCTTCTACATCGTTACTATTTACGGTATTTTTGTATTAAGGAAAAAGGAACCTGATACGGAGCGCCCTTACAAAGCTTTCGGATACCCGGTGATTCCCGCACTTTATATCCTGCTGGCGCTCGCCATCTGTGCCGACCTGCTGTATTACAAACCCCTCAGCACCGGCCTTGGGCTGCTCATCGTCTTTCTGGGCATCCCCGTTTACTACCTCACCCAGCGAAAGACAGGTTAATAACCTGTTATGAAACAGATCATCCGCGATTATTTCACGTTCAATAAACGTGAGAGGCGGGGGATATTCGTGCTGCTGGCCATCCTCGGTTTGCTCATGCTGTATCTCCAACTTGCTCCGCATTTATTCCGCCAGGAACTTCCTGACCTTGCTTTGGTTGAAGTAGAATTGGAAGAAAAGGATGCTGCTGAGGATAGTGTTCCTGAGAACTATGATCAGAATGATTATAAGCTGAGATATGAAACGAAAAAGAGATATGAAACAAGGAGAAAAGATACCGTTCACTTTAGAAGACCGGAATGGAAAAAATATCCCGAGAAGAAAATTAGTGTTGTGGAACTTAATTCTGCCGACACATTAGCCCTCGATCAATTGCCAGGCATTGGTCCGGCCTTTGCGCGGCGCATTGTAAAGTACCGTGACCTGCTTGGTGGCTTTGTTTCCACACGACAATTGCTTGAAGTATATGGTTTTGATTCAACACGTTTCGATGCGATCAAAAACAGACTGAAGCTCGATACAGCATCTGTAAAGAAGCTCAATATAAATACTGCCAGTTTAGAAGAATTGGGCAAGCATCCGTATATAAAGTATCCTCTTGCGAAAGTGATCCTGAACTATAGGAAACAGCATGGCGCATTTGCTTCTATCTCGGACCTGAAGCAGCTCGCCCCGGTCAGCGAACAGCTCTATTCGAGGCTGCGGCCCTACCTGGCCGTTGAGTAGGTGTGTTTGGCAAAAATTCCGTAGATTAGAGGTTTATTGAAAAACACCCTTCCCTTACACTATGAGCCATACAGAAACACTCGCAGCGAAGACCATGGACTTCAGTTATAATGAGAACCAGCGAATGATCGCCGACATGATACGCAAGTTCGGCGATGAACATATTCGTCCTAAAATGATGGAATGGGACGAAGCACAGATATTTCCCGTAGAATGCTTTAAGAAACTGGGTGAGCTTGGCCTCATGGGCGTATTGGTGCCCCAGGAATACGGCGGTTCGGGCTTTACGTATACCGAATATGTTACCGCTATCGTGGAACTTTCCAAGATCTGCGGATCTATCGGCCTTTCCATGGCTGCCCATAACTCACTTTGTACCGGCCATATCATGACCTTCGGCAACGAAGCCCAGAAGAAAAAATATTTGCCCAAGCTCGCTTCCGCCGAATGGATCGGAGCCTGGGGCCTTACCGAGGTGAACACCGGCTCCGACGCGGGCGGTATGTTGACCGTAGCGGTAAAGGACGGCGATCATTACGTGATCAACGGCTCCAAAAACTTTATTACTCACGGTGTTTCCGGCAATGTGGCGGTTGTTATTGTTCGTACCGGTGAGAAAGGCGATTCCCACGGAATGACCGCTTTTA
>JANWJV010000138.1 GCA_025451785.1 Bacteroidia bacterium
CAAAGTGGGAAAGAAATGTATTCTCTTTCTGCAGCCTGAATGGAGCAGGAGGGAAGAGGTGATGCCAATGATCGTTGACTACGCCATGCAAAATCCCCAATGGAACGTATCGCTCCAGAGCCATAAATACATGAACATCCCATGAAGGTCACTTTCTTAGGAACCGGAACATCGCAGGGAGTGCCGCTGGTAGGCTGCCAATGCGCTGTTTGCCGTTCGGAGGATCCCCGCGACAAACGTTTGCGTACTTCGGTGATGATCGAAGACAAGGGTAAGGTGTTCGTGATCGACACGGGCCCTGATTTCCGCCAGCAGATGCTGAGAGAAAAAGTAGATCGCATGGACGCTGTGATCTTTACACACTCACATAAAGACCATGTGGCCGGCTTCGACGATATCCGGGCCTTCAACTACATCCAAAAGAAAAAGATGGAAGTGTACGCCACCCTGCATGTGCAGGAGGCCATCAAGAGGGAATTCCCCTATGTGTTCGAAGAGGAAAAATATCCCGGCGTTCCTGAAGTGAATCTTCACACCATCGGCAACAAACCTTTCCGTATCCATGATACAGAGTTCATTCCCATTGAAGCTATGCATCATAAAATGCCTGTGCTTGGTTTTCGGGTGAACGATTTCACCTATATCACCGACGCTAATTTTATCGCCGAAGAAGAGATGAACAAGATCCTTGGTTCAAAAGTGGTGGTGCTGAATGCATTGCGCAAGGAGTTTCACATTTCACATTTCACATTTCAACAGGCGATCGAGCTCATGCAGGAGTTAAAACCGGAAAAGGGCTATTTGATCCACATGAGCCATCAGCTGGGCCTCCACGCTGAGGTAGAAAAAGAGCTTCCTCCCTTTATCTCTTTGTCGTACGACGGACTGCAATTAGGCTTATAAACAGGCCCCTGTATAACAATCTGTCGAGAAATTTGCTTTTTTAAAAGGAATTCCTTTTCTTTAGCTTTATCTTTTTGAAAAATTTTGAGAATAAACCCAAAAAATAACTCAAAAAAGCACCTATGAAATTAAAAACTACCCTGTCAGCTGTATTGCTGCTTGCCGTATCCTGCGCTTACGCCGGAGGCAACATGTATTACAATGAAGACCGCAACGACGTAAGGTTCGTTAAGAACGGCAAAAGGCTCCCCGATGTGGGCTACCAGGAAGAGCTTCGTAACAAAGCCAACTGGCAAAGCTTCCTTCAGGCCAACGGTACCTGGTATGTTGTCTTCAACGAAGAGAACCAGCGTCCGCACCCCGCTTTCGGTACACCCATTCCCGTTTCAGGTACCGATGCGAAGGACAGGGCGATGAACTTCATCAGCTCCAAGCTTACAGGGTTCAATATTCCCATGAACGAACTCAACTTCGAGACCGTTGTTAAGGGCGACGATTACGATTACGTTGACTATAACCAGGTGCACCTGGGCGTTCCCGTTCTGTGGAGCAACCTGAAAGTGAAAATGACCAAGGATGGCAGGGTGATCATGTTCCATACCGACGTGTATTCTGACATCAACATCTCCGTGGCCCCCACGCTTTCAACAGGCGCCGCGCAGGCTGCCGCTCAAAAGGGCCTCTTCGGTACTGTGTCTTCTTCTTATGTAAATCCCCAGGTGATGATCCTTCCGATCCCCGCCTTCAAGAAGAACGATTACAAGTTGGTGTATGAAGTGACCGTTGTAGGTAAAGATTCTGACAACGAGCCTACTCAATATTATACTCTTGTAGATGCCAATACCGGCGAAGTGTATTACCGCGACAACCGCGTGATGCACATGCACGGAAAAGGCAATGGCAACGGCGCTAACGCCAAAGCCGGTACAGCAGCCAATACCGACGTGTATGTTAAAGGCACGGTATACCCCACGCACCCTTTTAATGCCAGCGCTTTAAAACCCATGGCCAACCTCCGCATCGTAGCGGGCGCTACGTATTATGCTGACCTTGCTGGTTACGCGGGTCTCCCTAACACTTCAAGTGTTACCGGTAACTTTTATACCGAAGGCAAATGGTCGAAAGTAATGACCAGCGGCGCTACCGACCAGCAGAACTTCACCCTTAACCCCGGTGTGAACAACATCACGCTCACCACTTCCAATATACGTGAGTTGAGCGGCTATTACCACGTGAATATTGTACACGATTATATGAAGACCAAGTTCCCCACCTTCACAGGTATGGACAACGCGCTGCCCACCAACATCGACGTGACCGGCAGCTGCAACGCTTTCTATAACGGTACTTCCATTAACTTCTACGCAGCCGGCGGCGGTTGTAACTGCCTTAGCCAGGTGTCTGACGTAGTTTACCACGAATATGGCCACGGCATCAACGACAAGTATTACCAGAGCATCGGCGGTAACTTCGGCAACGGCGGCATGAACGAAGGCTATGCCGACGTTTGGGCTTGCGGTATTACCGAGAACCCTGTACTGGGCATCGGCTTCAACTCTGCTGACGCTACTGTGTTCATCAGGAGGTACGATGTGAATCCTAAAGTATATCCCCAGAACCTTGTTGGCGAAGTACATGCTGACGGCGAGATCATCGCGGGCGCCTGGTGGGATACCGGCGTTAACTTCGGCGGTGGCAGCACCAATATCCAGAAGATGATGAACCTTTTCAAGACCACCTTTAACGCGAAGCTTACCGCGGCCAACGGCCAGGAAGGCAAGCTGTATGTGGATGTGCTTGTTCAGGCGCTTACTGATGACGACGCCATCTCCAACGGAGGTGACGCCAACATCATCAACGGCACTCCTAACGGAACCGCCATCATTAACGCGTTCGCCAAGCACGGCATCACCCTGCTTTCGAACGCTACTGTTACTCACACCGCTCTCCAGTCGGTAGCGGCCAATACCAACATCACCATCAACGCCACCATCACCTTTACGTACGCATGGGCACTTGCCAATGCCAAGTTGTATTACAAGGTGAACAAGTCCGGCTCATGGGTGAACGTAAACATGACCAACACCAGCGGCAGCAATTACACTGCTACCATCCCTATGCAGGTAAGCGGCTCTATCGTTGGTTATTACATCGGCCTTCTCGACATCTATGGCAAGCTCGCTGCTGTGAAGCCTGCCGGTGCCGACAAGCCCGCGGATCCCAACCTGCCTTACTTTATTCTTGTAGGTTGTAACCAGATCGCTATTGAAGACTTCGACGTGAACCAGGGCGCCTGGGTGATCGGCGCTACGGGAGATAATGCCACTACAGGCGTTTGGGAAATTGATATCCCGATCGATTCGTATGTAACCTACGGTCAGCCGAATACCATTGTACAAACCGGTACTCAAACTACCTCCGGTGGTGTGGCTTGCGCCTTTACCGGCAATGCCAGCTCTCCCCAGGACAATCCTGGTACGAACGACGTTGACGCGGGTCAAACCACACTGGTTTCTCCTGTGTACAACCTCACCACGTATACCAACCCCATCTTTACTTATCAGCGCTGGTATTCTAACGACAAAGGCGCTAACCCCGCTAACGACAGCTGGGAAGTACAGATCTCCAACAACGGCTCAACCTGGGTGAAGGTGGAAAGGACCTTTACTTCGGACGCCAGCTGGAGGCGCAATGCTTTCCGTGTGAAAGATTATGTGACCCTCACCAATAACATGCGTTTCCGCTTTGTGGCTGAGGATAGTCTCACCACAGGCAACCTCAACGGAGGCAGCCTCGTGGAAGCAGCCATCGATGACCTCATCCTTTGGGATTCAGGCATTACCACCGGCGTGGATAACACTTCTTCAGGTGTTACCATGGAAGGTGTGTTCCCCAACCCTGCCAAGGACGATGCTTCTGTTGCCTTTAACATGAGCAACGCAGGCAAAGTAGAGATCATTGTTACCAACGCGGTAGGCCAGGTGGTTCACAAAGAGAACTACGGCACTATGCCCGCGGGCCACAACAAAGTGAAGGTTGACCTTGCTGGTCTCAGCACGGGTGTTTACCTCATGAACCTGGTTACCGAAGGTGGTAATACTGTTCAAAGGTTCAGTGTTGTGAAATAGATCCTTCGTCTCGCTGAGCTCCCTGCCTGCCGGCAGGCAGGGCTCAGGATGACAAAATTGAAGCCCTCTTCGCGAAAGCGGAGAGGGCTTTTTCTTTAGGAAAAACGATCGTTTTTCTCTTAATGATGATGCATTAAAGAATAAAAAGCATCGTTTCTGTTTTAATGTTCATGCATTAAAGGATCAAATGCATCGTTATTGTTTCAAGGTTGAACTAGTTAAGGATTAAAAGGATCGTTTTTCTCTTAATGTTCATGCATTAAAGGATCAAAAGCATTGTTTTTGTTCCAATCTTCATGCATTAAAGAATAAAGAGCATTGCTTTTCTTGCAATGTTCATGCATTGAAGAATAAAAAGGATCGTTCTTGTTTCAGTAATGAACCTTTTAAAGACAAGAAGCATCGTTTTTATGTGAGATGTGAAGTGAGAAATATGAAATGAGAAGTATAAAATAGCTCTACTCATTTCATCTTTCACATCTCTCATTTCATATTTATTCCCAACATTCCCTTATTAACCACCCCGATCACTTTTCCTTTTAGTTTCTTCCCTATCAGCGGCGTGTTCTTCGACTTTGACCTTATATCCTTCTCTGTAAAGGTCCAGCTCGCGTCCGGATCGAAGAGCGTGAGGTTGGCCGCGGCGCCTTCTTTGATATTCACCGCCGGCAACCCTAAAACCTTTCGTGGTGCGGAAGAGATGCAGCCGATAAGATCCTCTAGTTTCATTTTTCCGCGGTGGGTGTTGGCCAGGGCGAACATGGTTTCCAGGCCCGTCATTCCATTGGCGGCGTAGTCGAACTCCACTTCCTTGCTTTCGATGTCCTGGGGAGCGTGGTCAGAAGTGATGGCGGAGATGGTACCGTCAGCAAGGCCTTTCCATAGTGCCGCTATATCTTTCGATGTTCGCAGTGGCGGGTTTACCTTGTAATTGCTGTTGAAGTCTTTCAGCAGGCTGTCGTCGAGCGCGATGCTGTAAGCGTTCACCGAGGCAGAGACCTTCAGCTTCTTTGCCCTTGCCTCGCGGATGAGCTGCACTGATCCGGCGGTGCTCACCGAAGAGATGTGTATTGGTGCCTCACAGTATTCGGCCAGGTGGATGTTGCGGGCTACCATCAGTTCCTCCGCCAGGCCGGGTATTCCCTTTAAGCCAAGTTTGGTGCTGGCTACGCCTTCGTTCATCTTTCCGTCGCCTGCTATGTCCTTGTCGCTGCACCAGGTCATCACCAGTCCGCCAAAGTTCTTTGAGTAGAGCAAGGCCCGGCTGAGAAGCCCCGCGTTTACAATGGCGCGCTTGTCGTCGCTGAAAGCCACCGCTCCGCTCTTGTGCATATCGTACATCTCGCTCAGCTCCTTGCCTTCGTGGTTGTGTGATATAGTGCCCACAGGATATACATCGGTGATCAGTGCCGCTGTTTTGTTCTTTACGTATTCTATCTCGCTCTTGGTATGAAGCGGGGGCAGGGTAGAGGGCATGAGGGCAACACCGGTAAAGCCTCCTGCCGCAGCGGCCTTTGCTCCGCTGTGCAGGTCTTCTTTATGTTCATAGCCGGGGTCCCTGAAGTTCACCTGCATATCGAACCAACCCGGTGATACGTGCAGGTTCTTTTCGCTGATCACCTTCATGTCGGGAGTGGAAGTAATTTGAGGTTTTAGTGCTTTGATGATACCATTCTCGATTAGTATGTCGCACTTTTTACCATTATTGCGTCCGTTGGGGTCGATCACTTTGGCGGATTTGAGCAGTATTTTCATCGGGCTTTTTTTATAGATGTGAAATGAGAGATATGAGATATGAAACGGTGCTTTTTGTGTCCCTTGGTTCTGTTATGAATAGCTTTTGTGATATATAGATACAAAAATTGATACAAGTTCGTCGGCTTCTTTCTTGAGGTTTGTCAGGCGCTCTGGCTTCACGATGCCTGACTCTGACAGCAAGTCGATCCAGTATAAGCGCTCATCGGCCTCTTCAACAACAATTCCAATCTTGGCATAAAACTCTTTCTTGCTCCTGCCTGGGAATGCTGAGCGTGTATTGGCGCCCACCGAAGTACCACATCTGAACAACTGTTTACCCATAATTTGCTCATCAGTTTTCTGTGATAGAGTGCGATAAAACTTAACTATTTCAAGGGAAAATTCTTTTGTTCTTTGTTTTAAATCCTTGTTTTCCATTTTATAAATTAAAAACTCCCTTTTTTATAACTAACCTCTTACATTTAACTGTTTCACATCTCACATTTCTTATTTCATATTTACTTCATGAATCTTAATAACAATACTTCGGTAAGCAGGAAGAGCAGCGCGAGCAGGATGCACCACTTCCATAGTTTTTTATCCTGGAACGAGTCGCTTAATGTTTGTGTGAGTGTCATGGCTCCGGTCTCGAGCAGCCTGAAGTTACTGAGGCCTTGCTCTATGATCTGTCCCAGCAACTCTTCGTTGTTATAGCATTCAAGGTTCGATTCTTTGCGGTCGTAGTTGAAGGAAACTCCCATAACCGGTGTGCTTCCTTTTTTCAGCAAATAGTTCCCCGCCTGGCTTACTTGTCCGTGCAGGAAAATATTTGTCCGCGACGCTTCGGTGCGGTGTTCAGGAATGATGTCGAAATTGCCTTCGCCGCTAAGGTGATATACTTCCTCGGTGCCGCTGCTTTCGCTGATCGTTTCCACTACTTCGTCCTTGCCGAGAACGTAATACAGTTTTTGTTCAGGCTGGCTGTAGATGGCGATGCGGAAGAGGGTAGGGAGAAAGAGGGCGTGCCGTGTCCAGTTGCTTGATTCGGTTTGAAGGGGAGCGGCATTGAGATAAACCTTGCCTTTGCCATGTGAGTACCTGGCGAGAAACACATGTCCGTTCTGCATCTTCAACAACGATTCTTCACCGCTGCGTGTACTGCGGCTGATCCTGAAATGACTGCTCACAAAAGGAAGGTCGATACGGGGGTCCTGCTTTTCGAAAATATCTTTGTAGATCTCCTGCTCGTAATTGATCTGGTCTACCTTCGTATTGGCCGTGTCGTTTGCTTCATAAATGCCGGCGCTAACGGTGGGAAGGAAGGAGGCGTAGCTTTTCAGGTCGCTTTCGGGATGCGGGAATACCACAAGGCTGCCCCCATTGTTCACAAAGCGGCTGAGCTCCTGGGCAAGGCCCGAGGAAATAGTTTTTAATTCGCTGAGAACAATAAGGCTGTTGCTCTTCAGCGCCGAGTAATCCAGTTTTCCTTCTTCACTTTCGGTATACCTGAAAAGCGAATCGCTAAAGACACTCGCCACACTGGCACTGCTACTGCCACTTGAACGAATGCACATCACCGGAATATGTTGCGCCACTGAAAACGACAGGTAGAACTTATCATCAAAGGTCACCGGGTAATCGTCCATCTCTATCCTGCAGCTCTGGATACCTGTTTCGCGTGAAGCGAAGGAGAGCACTACATCCTTTTGTCCGTCGGGCTCTATTGAATAGCTGGCAGGGGTACGCTGCTGCCCGTTGATGAACAGCTTCACCGAATTGTTCTCGGCGGCCTGGGAGCTGAGATTTTTGATGCGTACGTTCAGCTGCTCCGTTTTGCCGCTCTGTCTCACCGGCGTTGTGAACCAGCAGGAGTCCACCCATTTGTTGCTGCTTTGCTGCGCGCTTATAAGGAAAGGCAACACCTCTACAGTTGTATCGTTCTTCAGGAGATCGATGTCGGTAATACTTTTCTGAAAGTCGCTCAGCCAAAAGGCCTTCTTGTTCTCTGCCCCGCTGTTGTTGAGCATGTCGAGCTGGCGGGGCAGCACCTCGCTTAGCTTTTTTACCGCCGGACTTATCTTCACTTCGTCCAGCAGTTCAAGGAACTCCTCTTTGTTGACCAGGCGCTGGTGGCGGCCTTCAAGATCATTGGTGATCAGCTGGAAACGGTCGGTGGCTTTGTAGCTGGCGGTTATTTCCTGTGCCCGCTTGCGTGCCTCGTCGAGCAGGGTGCCGTTGCGGTTCACGGCGTCCATGCTGAAAGAGTTGTCGATGTATATACTTACGGCGGTGTTTCCGCGGGTCACTGTGCCTTCGGCCGGGATATAAGGCTGGGCAAAGGCAAAGACCAGGAAACTGAGCGCGAGTATGCGTGAAAAAAGCACCAACAGGTGCTTTAGTCTCGATTTGCTTTGGGTCTCCAGCTGTACTTCTTTCAGGAAGCGTACATTGGTAAAATAGACCTTTTTAAAGCGACGGAAATTAAAGAGATGGATGATGATCGGGATCGCTATCGCCAGCAGCGCATAAAGGAAGGCGGGGGAGATGAACTTCATTAAAGCACAAAGATAATAAATTATGTGTATCCTCCCTCCCTTGTTCGCCCTGGCGAATAGGGGAGGGCCGGGGAGGGGTCAGAAGCACGTCGTTATATTTACATGTCCCCATCCATGCGAGATCCCATTCTTGAACTCAGGGCTAAGGAAGGCCTGCGCATACTCGATCCGTACATCCTTCAATACAATGACAGCGCCAATGAATCCTGAATAAACAAGCCTCGATACGTCCTTCGGGGCAATGGTATAAATACTGCCTTTGTTGAACATTCCGCCCTGGATAGCCCCGTTATAGAGCACCCCCTGGGCTTTGGTGCGGGTAAAGAGATAGAACTGGTAGCGGCGCTTGTCCTGCGCCTCAACGCTTCTCTTCCTGGCAGGGCTTATGCCGCTGAAATAAGGGTTGAGCCAGCCGAACCTCGCGGTAAAACCTCCGCCAAGGTTATCGTAAATAGTACCCAGCGTGGCATCGGCAAAACCGGTAAGGTCGTAATGCTTCTTTTGGACGCCAACAGCATATTCGTATTTCACATAATAGTTCAGTAAAAGGTCCTGGCTTATCTGGAACTGCCATCCCAGCGGTTGTATGTCACCAATAGCGGCGTGAATATCTTCCTGTGTTTCCTTGCAATGCGCGCAGGGGCCGATGGCACCGGCCTGCAGCTCGGAGCTCAGGCGGTAGCGCTCCGCTTCATTGTTAGATATCCTGGAAGCACCCAGGTACATGATAGCGCCGAAAGGCCTGTTACCGGTAAAAACCGTATCGCGGCGGATGCTGGTAGGAGTGAAGCAATCCTGAACAAAGGCCAGGCTGTAATAGTTCATGCTCTTTACACCGGCAGAAGGAAAGATACATCGAAAAGGTTTTCGTAATAGGGGAGTGGTGAGCTCTAAGCGTACGCCCTGGGTATAATACTCATCCGTGGCGCTGAAGTAATCGTTATCGTAATGAATGTTTATGTAGCGGTTGCTGCTCGCGCTATCCTTGCGCTGCGCAAAGCAGGCTTGTGTAAGGAGCAGGAAAAGTATCAGGGCGTTGCGCATGGACCAATATACGGAAGGGTTTGCTGCCGGGATTGGCTAAAACTTTTCAAAAACTCCCAGCCCAAAAAGAGCAAAGTCATATTTTACAGGGTCACCCGGATCAAAGGACCGCAGTTTCCGGTCAAGTTCCTCTACCGCTTTCCAATCGTTTTGCTTTCGCTTCAAAAGCTTTAGCTTGCGGGCCACATTGCCCGAGTGCACATCCAGCGGACAGGAGAGGGCGGAAGCTGAAAGATTGTTCCAGATGCCAAAATCTACGCCTCGCTTGTCCTTTCGAACCATCCAGCGCAGGAACATGTTAAGGCGCTTGGCCGATGAATTGGCTTCGGGGTCGCTCACATGTTTGTGAGCACGTTTTGGAAATTCACCAGCAAGAAAAAGTTTTCGGAAGTGGATGATCGCCTGCCGGGCATCGTTCCCATTGAAAGCCTTTTCGAGGCCGCCGTGTTTTGTATAAATGTTCTTCAGCGATCGCGTAAAGCCAATGGCATCGCCGCCGTTAAAAGTGCGGTGCACGAAAGTTTCAAGTTTTTTATGGTCTCTACTAGTGCCTTTTGTGATGAACTCGTAGGGTTCATCGCTCATCAGGTTCATCAAGCGCGTAGCATTCTTAATGATGGACGTCCTGTTCCCCCAGGCGATGGTGGCGGTGAGAAAAGCGGAGATCTCGATGTCTTCCTTTTTACTGAAACGATGTGGAACGCTGATCGGGTCTGTCTCAATGAACGACACCCGGTTGTACAGGTCGTACTTCTCCTCAAGAAAATCTTTTATTTCGGCAGGGTTCAAACGATCTTGGCCTTCAGCCTCCCCATCGCGTCCTCTATCTTCCGGAAGAACTGGTAACGCTGCTTTTCCGAAACCCCGCTGATCTGTACCGACTTACGAATGAGATTCTTCAGCCAGTCTTCGGTCTCAGCGCAAAACCCATTATTGGTGGTGATCATGGTATTGAAGGTATGATGCGAAAGGTAGGTCGCTTTAATGTTTCCGGTGGTAACCAGGATAGAGTTATTGCCGATCATGATCTCGCTGCTGTAAAGCGTATAATTGTTCTCATTCTCCGCCCATTTCTCCTCGCTGATGAACTTCGAGCTCAGTTCGGCCTGGCGTTTGATCTTCTGGAACATACTTGCCAGGTCTTCGTAGATCTTCAGCGCGTCTTCCTTGCTCCGGAACAATCCCGATTCCCAGTAGAACTCTACCTGCTTGATGGCGCTGTTCACGGTATCTTCTGTCCATATCTCCACAGCGGGAATAGTAACATACGCTTCCAGTATCTGCCTGGCGGTATCGATGTTCTTCTGGCTTACGTGCGCTGTTTCAAACTTCTTTCCATCGAGCGAAGGAACTCCGAGTATGGACTTGTTCCAGTAGAACATTTTAAATGCGGTAAGCTCGGGGTAGGAGAAATAATGAAAGATTGGAATGTCCTGCGCCGCGAAAACGATCTGTTTGTTGTCGAATGCCTGTACTTTTTTGAGATCGACAAGGATGTTCTCCAGGTAACTGTCGAAATGCATGTCGTTGTTCTCCAGCGGACGGTAGTTGAAAGTGACCATGCCGGCTTTTTCCTGGTTGCTGAACGCGTCGAAGGATAATTTATAACGGCTGCAGATCTGTGTGATCTCTTCAATGGTAAGCGCTGTCTCCCCGCGTATTCGGCGGTAAGCACTGTCGTTGCTCATTTGCAGCAGGTCAGCAAGTTCATCTACCAGCGCAATGTTGGGTGGTAATACGTCCTTTATCCTCGAGATAAAGTCGACTTGCGCCTTGTTTACCTCTTTTTTGATCTTTTCAGCCATGATTATTTGTTGGAAAATGCCGTTTTAGCCTAACAAGTTTACGTATTATTTGTCAAATTCCGTCGGCTGTTTTGCAAAAAATGCAAACAGCCAGACCTCCGCTTTCAATTTCCGCCACAAGAAGTAAAATATGCCCTTTCCTGTCGGGTATGGCCCCTAAACCCGTTTCCCCCGGCGGCTTCACCGCCCTAGTTTTGCTTCATAAACAAACAAAAGACCATGAAAAAATTATCAAGCATCATCGCCCTTTTCCTGCTGATCACAGCAGCCAATGCACAGCACGGTATCCGCCTTACCGACGGACGTTATGTGAGTTCCGACAGTGTTCTGCTGGGCAGTACTGAAGTAAAATATCGCAGCGACAGCGGTTTCCGTTCGGTGCCCATGGAAGAAGTTTCGTGGGTGCGTTTTGAGAACGGTACTGTATACCGTTTAAAGGAAGCGCCTAAAGAAGAGGAATATGTTTTCCAGGAAAGCGCAAGCAATGCGCAGCCGGTATACGATACTCCGGAGTCGCGTTACAAGAAAGGGAAGGAAGACGCGGCCATGTATTATGATCCCAAAAACGTAAAGGTGACGACAGCCGCGCTTACTTCCATTCCGGTTCCCTTGCTTGGACTGGTGAGTGCCACTGCCTGCTCTCTTACACCAGCAAAACCCGATGGGCAGGGTGTTACCGATAAAAAGCTATTGAGGGATCCTCAGTACCGCAGAGGATATAGTGAAGGAGCCCGTCCTGAAAAAAGCCGTGCCGCATGGAAGGGCTTCCTTGTAGGAGGATGCATAAAGCTGGCCGGCGCATTTGCACTTGCAATGGCAGTATCAGCGAACTAGAATTAAAAAGGAATAACCATAAAAACCGCAACAATGAAAACGACAATGAAAAATTTCTACAGCGTGCTGATGGTGGCAGGAATGCTCCTGGTGGTGCCTTTCTTCTCCCAAGCGCAAAATACAAGGGCAAGTACAAAAAAAACGATCACGGTGCTGAACCTCGATTCTAAAGGATTGTCGCTCGATCCAGCGCAGATGGGAAACCTTGCCAGGCTGGAACTCGACAAGCTCGACACCTTCCAGGTGATGGACCGCTACGACGCAACGTATCTCATTGAAAAGAACAAGCTGAATATCGGTAACTGCTACGGCAAACTTTGCCTTGTGGAGATCGGCAGCGTGCTGAAGTCAGATAAGATGATGAGCGGCAGCGTGGAGTTGTATGGCGAATCCATCATTATCACTATCCGTCTCATCGATGTTAGTTCGGCCTCGGTGGAAAAGACACAGGTGAAGGAATTCCTTAACCTGCCCAAGGAAGTTCAGAAGATGATCGGCATCACGCTTCGCGAAATGTTCGGCCGTAAGAACGACCAAACCCTGCTCACTACACTTACCAAGCCCTTTAACTATGAGAACGCGGTGAACAACCCCAATAAGGAACGCCTCGATCTTAGCGGCTCCAGGATGGGCTTTACTGTATTTAGCGGTGAACCGGCCAGCATATTGGCAACAAGCAAAAGCAACGGCGGCTTTGATGCCTTGCCGATGATGTTCCAGTTCGGTTACCAGTTTGAGCAGCAATACCTCAACGAAGGGAACTTCCAGGCGCTGTTCGAGTTCATCCCGCTTATCACCGGCCTCGACCAGGGAATGTTCATTCCCAGCATCACGATCATGAACGGGATACGTAACAACCGCAATGGCCTTGAGTTCGCGTTCGGCCCCACTTTAAGCCTGGTGAAGAAGGCCGATGTATATAATGTGGATGGCCACTGGTACCTGGAGGATGACTGGAACGAGAAGGACAGCAGCAATACTTTACTTCCAATTCCTTACGCTATTGAGCGCCGTCTCGACAGCAGGGGAGAACCCGCGCTCAGTACAGGTTTCGTATTCGCTTTCGGCCGTACATTTAAGTCGGGCAAGCTCAACATTCCTGTAAACGCGTATGTTATTCCTTCGAGGAACGGACTGCGCTTCGGTGCCTCTTTCGGCTTCAACGCCAAGAACTAATTTCATCCGGAAAAAAGCCATCTAGCGCTTTTTGGCCCCTGCACGCTCTGTGCCGGGGCTTTTTACTGCTTCATCTTGCGAAGCTTCGGAGCCAGCGCTGCAATGGCTCCTACTACAAGCATGGTCATAGCACCACCGAAGGCTACTGAAGGAACAAGACCCATTAGCCTCGCGGCAGCGCCTGATTCAAAAGCGCCGATCTCGTTGGAGGAACCGATGAAGATAGAGTTGACAGACGAAACTCTGCCGCGCATGTTCTCCGGTGTCATCATTTGGAGGATGGTATGACGGATCACTACGCTTACGTTATCGAAAGCACCGGTGAGCGCCAGCAATATCACCGATAGCCAGAAATATTCTGAATAGGCAAACGCGATGGTGCAGGCGCCGAAAGCGAATACAGAGAAGAATAAGTTTCTTCCCGCTTTGATCATGGGTGAACGGTAGGCCATTATAACAGCCATCAGAATGGCACCCGCGGCGGGTGCCGCGCGCAGGATGCCGAATCCAACCGCATCCTGTTCAAGCAGTTCAGCAAAAGCGGGAAGCATGGCCATGGCACCGCCAAACAATACCGCGAAAAGATCGAGCGACAATGCGCCGAGCATGATCTGGTTACCGAATACGAAACGGATCCCCGTACCAAGGCTTTCCCAGATCGACTCCTGCTTGTTAACAGGAGGCATCGGCCTCGCTTTGATGGGAAGAATAAAGAATATAGAGGTGAAGATCAGGAAAGTGTCAATTGCGTAAGCATTTTGTAAGGTAGAAGAGGCCAGGATCAATCCTCCGGCAACCGGTCCAACGATATCGGCAGTATGCCAGGCGGTGGTGTTCCAGGTAGTGGAGTTGGCCAGTAATGAACGGGGAACGATCTGCGCCAGGTAAGCAAAATAAGAAGGGCCCATGAAGGCCCTCGCGATACCGGTCACAAAGATGACTGAGTAAACAGGCATCGCACCATAAAGTGTTATCATCTCATTGCCATCGAGGCTGAAAGACCATAGCGCCGCGGTGCAAAGTGTAAGCAGTAAAGTAGTGGCAATGATGATCTTTTTCCGGTCGATGATATCCGCAATGTGCCCACCGAAAAGGGAGATGGCGATGAAGGGAATAGCTTCAGCAAGCCCAACAAGCCCCAGTGACCATTCATCGCCGGTGATCTTATACACCTGCCAGCCTACGATCACAGCCTGCATGCGGATGCCCAGCACAAGCGCGAAACGCGCAAGGGTGAAATAGCTGAATTCTCTTATCCGTAGTGCGGCGAAAGGATCGTTCGGGGAAGGTTGCTGCTCTGTCAATGCCGTAAGAAAAGTACGGCACAAACTTACAAAGAAATTTAAGCTCGCTTATTTAAGACTGATCTTTATAGGAAGGCTGTATTGAACCGGTACAGGTTTGCCCATCTGTTTACCAGGCGCCCACTTAGGCATCAGCTTCACTACACGCAGTGCTTCCTGGTCGAGGAGCGGTGCCCCGGATATTCCTCTAAGGACCTTCGCGTCGCTGATAGTGCCTTCTTTGCCAACCACAAAAGTTACATATACGGAACCGCTGAAACCTTTGTCCTTATACTCTTCGGGATATTTGAAGTTGCTTGCGATGAACTTCGTCATCTCTGTGTCACCACCAGGGTAAGTTGGCATTTGTTCCACAATGGTATAGATCTCTTCCACTTTGGCGTCTTTCACAGCGGTGGACTCATCGTCGAGCATGATCATGTCACCCTTGCCTTCGTTGGTAGTGGTGTTGGTCTTCATTGTCTCCGCCGATTCTCCGCTGGTCTTGGGAGCAGCGCTGCTCTTTCCTTTCTTGTATTCAGGAGCATAGCTCTTGTTCTCGAACTTCGAACGGCTCTTTTTGCCACTTGAATAATAAGTGTCGCGGCTTTCGGTCTCCTGTGCTTTCTTGTCCTTGGCAGGTTCCGGTTGTTTGGTGCTTGTTGTGCTTGTGCCTGCTGAAGTAGCACCGGTACCGCTTGCGTTACTGTAGGTGGTTACAGAGGACGGTTTTTCAGCTTTTTTCGCGGCGTCTTCCTTTCTTGCTTTTTCAGCGTCTTGCTTTTTCCTTTCATCGGCATTGGCAGCCTTAGAGAGTTTATCAGCTTCTGACTTTTCGAGCAGCTGTTTATTGTTACTAGAAAGAACAGCCCTTTGCTGCATTTCGCTTTCCTTGTTCTTTAATTCATCCTTTTTTTGCAGGTCTTCGCGAGCAGCATTGGCATCCCTGTCGGTAGCTTTACTGTTGTCAACACCAAAGCTAAGTCCGCCACCTGTAGTTTCTTTTCCGGGTTTATTTCCAAGGGTGCCTGAAGGAGCGGTAGAGTTAACAACAGGCTCCTGTTCTGCGGCTACCATGTCGTTAGCTTCTCCCTTGGCGACCTCTTCCTGTACAGGCGGTGCTTCATCGGGTTTCGCATTGCTTTGGATCTTGGACACTAAGCCTGAGTTTCTTGTCGCTGCCTCAATGCTGTCCATATCTGCGGGAGGAGGAGGGGGAGGAGGAGCTTCGGTAGCATTGTTCTCACTTGATGTAACCGGCATGATCTGGTCGGCCATCATCTTTTCTTTACTGCTCACGCTCATCATATCGTTAAGGAAGAAAACGGAAACAACCAGTACGGTAACCGCGGCGGCGATGGCCAGCTGCACACGGTAATCCATACGGATGAGCTTACCTGCTTTCTTTTCTATTATCTTTTCTTGCTGGTTCTGGCCGAAGGTCTCTTTAACCAACGCGGCGGTTGAAGCAATGCGGCGGCGGTTCTTTACCATCTCCAGCCCTTCCATAGCGTCGGAGCACATGTCACAGCCCAGTAGATGCTTCTCCACATGGTGGCGCTCCTTCACGGGGAGCTTATGATCGATATAATCGAACATCTGCTTCTCCGTTAAGCATTCGGAATCAGAAAAAAGGTGCCTATGGATGTGTTCGCTCATTGTTGTTTAGTAAGGAAGATCTTCAAGTTTCGTTTCCCGTTCTGTATATAGCTCTTTACCTCGTTCATTGAATACCCGGTGCTTTGCGCGATCTCCTGGTAGCATTTTTCATGAAGGTAAAAAAGTTCTACGCATATCTTTTGTTCTTCTTTTAATTGCTGTATGCCTTGTTCGAGGTTGTTCAGCAGTACTTCTTTTTTGTCTTTTTCACTAGTCAGATGCAGCTCATCGCCGGATTCCATAAGCACTAAGGAATCTTTTTTTAGCTCGGTCTTCTTTTTTAGTTCCGATTGCCTGGAGCGCAGAAACATTAAACAGTGGTTTTTGGCGACGGAATGCAGCCATCCCTTGAACTGGGCTATTTCATGCTTTTTGAGGTCAGTAAGCAGCTTTTCGAAGATATGCATCAGCGCGTCCTGGCTCTCATCCTCGTCCTTCAGGTATTTCATGCAAACACCAAACACCAGGTGGGTATAACGCTCGAAAAGCACACCAACGCAGGTATTGTCGCCGGTTTGCTTGTATTTCAGCACCAGTTCATTGTCCTGCAGCGAATTTAAGGGTGATTCCACCGGGAGGTTTTTACTCAAAGCAAAGTTAGGAAATTCCACAACTATCCTGCCAACGCTTCATTCGTGGAATTATTTTAATTTTGTTGTCCTTAATAAATGCTATGAGCAAGATCAAGTTCGGGACCGATGGCTGGAGAGCCATTATCGCAAAAGATTTCACTGTTGAGAACGTAGCCCGTGTTACCGATGGTGTAATTGCCTGGCTGAAGCAAACAAAGGAACCTCACTCAGTAGTGGTTGGCCACGATTGCCGTTTTGCTGGTGAGCTGTTCGCCGAAACAGTAGCGAAACTCCTCGCCAACTCGGGCATCAAAGTATATCTCGCCAAAGGTTATGTGTCCACTCCTATGATCTCGCTTGGCACTTTACGTAAGAAGGCCAGCCTTGGCATCATTATTACCGCCAGTCACAACCCTCCTTCTTATAATGGATATAAACTGAAGGGCCATTTCGGTGGACCCTTGCTTCCTGAAAAAGTTCAGGAGATAGAAGATCTTATACCGGTAAAGCCTGCAACTGATGCCGAAAAGCTCAGTCTCAAGGACCTTGCTGATAAAAAGCTGGTGGAATATGTGGACCTGGAAGGAATGTACTGTGAGCATGTGGAGAAGAGCTTTGACCTTGCTGCTATCAGGAACTCAGGATTGAAGTTTGGCTACGACGCTATGTACGGAGCGGGCCAGAATGTGATCCGCCGCTTACTTCCCGAAACTACCATGCTGCATTGCGAGAACAATCCCGGTTTTATGGGACAAGCTCCTGAGCCCATCCATAAGAACCTGCTCGAATTTTCGGAACTTATCCGTAAGTCAGGAAAGATCGATTGCGGCCTGGCCACCGACGGCGATGCTGACAGGATAGGACTGTATGACAGTAAGGGAAATTTTATTGACTCACATCATTTAATACTCTTACTTATTAAATACCTGGTGGAGCAGAAAAAATACAGTGGTAAAGTGGTCACTGCCTTTTCGGTGACACCGCGCGTAAAAAAGATGTGCCAGCACTTTAAGTTGGAGGAGCAGGTGGTAAAGATCGGGTTCAAATACATTGCCGGTATCATGATCGCCGAAGATGTGCTGCTTGGTGGTGAAGAAAGTGGAGGGATCGCCATCAAAGGGCATATCCCTGAGCGTGATGGCATTTGGATGGGGCTCACTATTTGGGAGTACATGGCAAAGTCGGGCAAATCGCTTGATGAGCTTATTAAAGAGGTATACGCCATTACCGGAACGTTTTCCTTCGAGCGTTCAGACCTTCATCTTACTGAGGAAGTGAAGAACAAGATCGTAGAGAACTGCAGCAAGTCGGCCTACAGTGCTTTTGGTAACTACAAAGTGCAGCGATTGGAGACTATCGATGGCTGGAAGTATTTTTTCAGCGATTCCGAATGGCTGATGATCCGCGCTTCGGGAACAGAGCCAGTGCTGAGGACCTACGCTGAGGCGGCAACGCGCGAAGAGGCTTTCGCTATCCTGAAGGCCGCGGAACAAACTCTGTTGTCCTGATGAGTATTCGTTACTTATCACTCGCTCTCACACTCACACTCACGCTGCATTCGTTTTCTCAGGACTCAAGTTCTTTCTTTGATCCTGCACCCGCATTCAATAAACAGCGCTTCACCGCTGTTGTAATTTCCGAAGCGGCTCTTGGTGCCGGTTCATTGGTTGGTCTCAATGAATTATGGTATAAGGATTATCCCCGCTCTTCTTTTCATTCGTTCAATGACAATGCTGAATGGTTGCAAATGGACAAGGCAGGTCACGTGGTAACTTCCTATACTTTAGGAAAGCTGGGCATCGACTTGCTGAAGTGGAGCGGTGTTGAGAGGAAGAAGGCTGTCTTGTACGGCGGCCTGTTGGGAACTATTTACCAGGGCGGCGTAGAGGTGCTCGACGGCTTTTCTGCAGGCTGGGGTTTTTCGTGGGGCGACTTTGCCGCCAATACAACAGGCGGCTTGCTGGCAACCGGGCAGGAAATGCTTTGGAAGGAGCAGCGTATTGTCCTCAAGTTCTCTTACCATCCTACCATGTTCCCGGCCTACCGCCCTGAACTGTTAGGGAGTGGAAAGGTGGAAAAGATATTCAAAGATTATAACGGACAAACCTACTGGATGAGTTTGAATATTTTTTCCTTTCTGAAAGAGGATACAAAATTCCCGCGCTGGCTCAATTTCGCGTTGGGTTATGGGGCTGAAGGGATGACCGGGGGAGAATTCAACCCTCCCTATATCAATGCGGGGGGGAACCAGGTACTATTTGAGCGAAGGCCAAAGATCGTTTTGGCGCTCGATGCCGATCTATCTAAGATCAAGACCAAATGCGCTTTCCTGCGATCGTTCCTCAATACCTTCGGCTTCATAAAGGTGCCAGCCCCGGCGATGCAGTTCGACAAGACAGGGGGGACCTTCAGTTTTATTTATTTCTAATTGATCAACCCTTCGCGCTTGCGCTTGTTGTAATCCACGATGAGCAGGTAATACCAAACCACTCCAACGGTGTATAGGGCCGCGGTGATAAGAAAAATGTTCACGTAGTCAACTCCTTTATCGCGCAGTTCGCCGAATATGATGGCCGTAAAGAACCAGGAGCCCGACCAGATGGAAGAGGTGAGTGCGCTTACCATTTCCTGGTTGCGCTTGCCCGAATAGTTCATCACGATCTCAGAGGTCATAGGGCCCGCCAGGTTCATAAGCGGCTGCCTCAAAAGGAAACAACCTACTGCGATGTATACTGAAATGCTGAGCTCGCTGTAATACTGAGTTGTGGCCATCAGAACAAGCGCGATGATCGCGAATGATTGCGTGGTAGGGATCGCTATCTGGTATCCTATGTGTTTTTTGATCTTCGGTACGAGCATAGCCCCCAATGCTATGAGGATAGATGCTACGAGATTAGTCGTGGAAAATTGA
Organism: Bacteroidia bacterium; assembly: GCA_025451785.1. Taxonomy (GTDB): domain Bacteria; phylum Bacteroidota; class Bacteroidia; order JANWJV01; family JANWJV01; genus JANWJV01. Next base: position 19,608 of record JANWJV010000138.1, read on the forward strand.
AAGGTGCTTAGATGATGCACATTGGAAAAGAAAAGACTGATGAAGGGTATTGTGAAGCCGGCGCCCACGGCAAGCAGCAATGTGGGGATGAGCGAGCGGATGATCAGCTTCCAGTCGAAATCCTGCAGCCGTGTGTGCTGCTTTGATTCAGGGGGTACCACCTCATTAATGTTGATCCTGGCGACAAAGTAAATGCTAATAAAACCCATGATCGTGATGATGTGGAGCAGCACTCTTTCGCTGAACAGGTAGGGGTTGATAAAGCTTAGTATGGCAATGATGCCACTGCTTACGATTCCCGAAAGACTCCAGGTGGCATAGCTGAGCGCAATGGCGCCTGTGTGGTTTTCGAGGCGGGAATTTCTAAGTATGTAAGGAATGATGGCTACCTGCATGAAGAGGAACGAAGAGCCCCATAACACTTGTGCCGTATAGTTTAGCCATGCGATGTGAGCGTGGACTGCATAAAGTATAAATAATCCGAATGTGGGAACGAGAAAGCAGGATATGTAAAAGAAGTTTTTTATTTTTTTTCCTTTAATGTATAGTCCCAGTCCAACCGCAAGAACAAGTACACCAATGAAGCGGTATTTGGTGTACTGCGCTACCTCTCCGTCAGTATACAGTTCGTTTTTCATGTAGAGGGGGAGAATGGCCATGAAAGATGAATTGATGAGCTGCAGGAAGAACTCAGCGATGATAACGCTAATTATCGCTTTCTCGATCTTCAGATATTCTCTCAGTATACTGAGCATTCCTTCCTGATGGTTTGGATGATCTCTTCTTCGTCTTCCGGCCTGAACCAGCGGATGTCTTTGTCTTTGCGGAACCAGGTAAGCTGGCGTTTGGCATAGCGCCGGGTATTCCTGCGAATAAGTTCAATGGCTTCCTCTAGCTTGTGTTTGCCTTCGAGGTAAGCGAACAGTTCCTGATATCCCACCGTTTGAAGTGAATTTAGTTCTCGTTGGTGAAAGAAATTTTTTGCTTCCTTCAGTAAGCCCTCAAGCATCATGCTGTCCACACGCTTGTTGATCCTCTCATAAAGAAGTTCCCTGTCGAGATCGAGACCGATCTTGATAATATTGAAATCACGAACAACTTTCTTCCCTTTTCTGAACGAGGAATACGGCTTGCCGGTGATCATACAAACCTCGATGGCCCTGATTAGGCGGTGAGGATTAGAAAGGTCGGCCTTCGTATGCCAGTCAGGGTCCAGCTTCTTGAGCAGTTCAGCGAGGCCTCGAACGCCCTCTCGTTCTAATATGCCTTCCAGTTTTTCACGCACTTCGGGATCGGCAGTGGGCAAGGCGTCAAAACCATTGCATACCGCGTTGATGTAAAGCCCGGAGCCTCCGCACATAAAGACAAGGGGATGCTTTTTAAAAAGTTTTCCGAGCAGCGTAAGTGCGTCCTTCTCGAACATTCCAACGTTATACTCATCGTTCACGTCAAGCGTGTCGACGAAGTGATGTGGTACGCTATTTAATTCTTTTTCACTGGGTTTAGCGGTACCGATATTCATTCCGCGGAAGAACTGCCTGGAATCGGAGGAGATGATCTCCGACATGAACTGAGATGCAAGGCGAAGGCTAAGGCTGGTTTTTCCTGAAGCCGTTGGGCCCAGGATCACCACCAGTGTTTTCGATGACATTAATCTTCTTCGGTATTTTCTCCGCCTTCTTCAAAGGCAGCGTTGTCGACCTCTCCTGTAAAATCGTCCTCTCCTTCCACGATCGCGTTTTCGCCTTCCGCTCCTTCTTCCACTGCTTCTTCCGCGGTATAGATGGGTTCTTTCTTTTCCCCTGGTTCTTCTTCTCCTTCTTCATCAGGCGGGGGCGGAGGGAGGTTCGTTTGCTTATACTGCTTAGGCGCATTGCCCATGGTCTTAACACAGCGGGGGTAGGCTTGTTTATCCTCCTGCAGAATGATCTTGGTAAGTTCTATCCAAAATGTCCAGTTCGTGCCGGGATCCGTAACGTACAGGAATTTCTGGTGTGGGTCTTCAATGAAAGAAGCGATCTTGCATTTCGACATGAGCCTTGGCGGCTTCTTGCCATCCTCCGTTTCCTCGGGTTTGCGCAGCGCGATCTCATCTCCCTTACGCCAAAAATCATCGCTCAGGAAAAAGGAAGCAGGTTTGGAATTATCGAAAGCGATCGCCTGCTGAATTGCGTTGTGAAGGTCTTCGAAGGTCTGGCCGGCCTTTATCTCAATATCCCGGTAAACTTCTTCGTGGTCTTCGTAGGTGACCCTGAATCTGTATACTGCCATAAGCCTCTTGTCTGTGAGATTTCAAGCACTAATTTATTATTTTTTGTTGTGTTACAAGGAAGACCCCTGTTTTTTCTTGCCGATGATCTCAAAAGCCTGTTCCAGGCTTTCCCCCTCCTCATCCACCAGGATAAGCCTGTGAACACCTTCTTCGGGGTTGAAACCCAGCTCGTGTATGCCCGTAGTGCTTCCCATGAACTTCTCATCCAGGTGCCAATGGATAGTGATACCCGGTTTGCGGTGGGCCACCTTAAACACTGTCCGGCCCGGTTTGCCGTCAAGCTCAACAGGGACATATATCTTGCTTACCTGCTTTGGATAAATGAGTTCCATAGAGCTGAGCGAGGCGGAGGCACAGTCTTCACGCAGGGGGGGGAGTTCACGGTAAGAAGGGTTCTTGCTCTTGTAATACCATTCCTGTGAAGGTGGAAGTACGAACCATGATACATGGTTCATATTGGCTACCTCTTCACAATCGCTGTTCACCCTCCATTTGCTGGAAGCATCAAGGTGGATGATACGATGATAGGGACAGGGTTTGGTGCGAAGCCCGGTCTTTTGTACCCAAATGGTGTCAACAGGGCTGCAGATATCGATAGCCCTGCATCCGCTTTGACGGCACACGGGTACGCGCTGCATTTCGTCATAAGGCTGCTCGAACCAGCCCGCCGGTTTCAACAGGGCAAAGATGTCGAAGAGGATGGGCGCGGCTGTGCCGATGCCGGTAAGACCCGGCCTGCCTTCGCCGTTGGCATTCCCCACCCAAACGGCCACCACGTTCTTAGGCGTTACACCAACGGCCCATCCGTCGCGGTAACCAAAGCTGGTGCCCGTCTTCCATGCGATGCGCGCCGAGGAAGTATACAGTTTCCAGTTGGCCTGTTCATCGGGCCTCGATACCTCTACCATAGCGTCAAAGGTGATCTTCAGCGAGGCAGCGTCAAAGATCGACTCCGATTCAAGGGAGGGGTCAGCGCTTTTCTTTTCATTGTATATATAGGTTGGTGGATGAAAATCGGCACGGTCGTATTTTCCGTTGTATCGCGTGTAGTGGTTAAGAGTGCGTGCCATTCCCGCGTAAATGCCGGCGATCTCCCATAGCTTCCCTTCAGCGCCGCCGAGAATAATGGAAAGCCCGTAATGGTCAGAAGGCTTATCGATGGTGCTCATTCCGAGCTTTCGTAACTGGTAATGAAACTTTTCCACGCCGTAGCTCTGAAGCATTTTCACGGCGGGGATATTGAGCGATCGTGCAAGGGCGCGTTTGGCGGGTACAGCTCCATCGTAGCCGAGGTTGAAGTTCTGAGGGGAGTACCCCGCGATCTGTGTTGGTATATCCGGTACCAGTGTATTTGCAAGAAGCTCACCGTCACGAAGCATGGAAGCAAAGAGGTAAGGCTTTAGTATGCTGCCAGTACTGCGCGGTGCCGTGATCACATCCACGTCACTTCCGAACTCGGGCTTGTCCTTGTTCTCTGTATTACCTATATAGGCCAGGGTAGTTCCTGTTTCTACGTCGAGCACCAGTGCCGCTGCATTGTGTATGCCGTTGCCTTTAAGCTGGCGGTGATGTTTTTCAATGATCTCAGTGACCCGCTTTTGCAGCTGAGCGTCAATGGTGGTATGTTCAAGCTGTCCCTTTCCGCCTTCGCTTAGCACACGGGTAAGCAGGTGGGGGGCAAGCTGCGGGAGCTCACAGGGTTTTTCGGGAAGCGGCTCCTGCTTCGAAAGCTCGCAGGTCTCGGCATCCATGTATCCCGCGGCAAAAAGCTTGTTGAGCAGGCGGTCGCGCTTGGCTTTAAGGCGGTCGTGATTTTTTCCGGGATAAATGAGGCTGGGAGCGTTGGGCAGCACTGCCAGCGTTGCCGTTTCTGCCCAGGAAAGTTCTTTGGGGCTTCTTCCGAAATAGCGCCATGCCGCCGCGTCGAGGCCTACCACGTTGCTGCCAAAGGGAGCATGCGAAGCGTACAACGCAATCACCTCGTTCTTGCTAGAAGAAAGTTCCAGTCGCGACGCGAGAACGATCTCGATGAACTTCTCATAGAAGGTCCTTCGCTTTCCTTTCCTGGAAAGGCGTATGGTTTGCATCGTAAGCGTGCTGCCACCGCTCACGATCTTGCCGGCCTTTATGTTCTGAACGATGGCTCTGCAAAACGCAAGCGGGTTGAAACCGTGGTGATAATAAAAGTTCTTATCTTCAAATTGAACAATGGCAAGTTTGAAGCGAAGCGGTACTTCTTCGTTGCCCGGGAAGCGCCACTGTCCGTCTTCAGCGATCTTCGCGCAAAGAAGGCCGCCATCTTTGTCAACTAGTACCGTGCTGCAGGGGTCAGTAAATAGTTTTGATGGGAGACAGAGGAGGTACCATGTAAAAAGGACGGTGAGAATGAAAAGACGACGGTTGCGTTTGCGCTTGAAAAAGGTCAGCAGCGTTCCGCCGATGTTCTTCCAGTATTGGGCAGTAAGTATTGGGTATTGAGAGCCTCCATTATCCATTAACCATCAACCATTAACCATTTTTTTTAAGCTCTTCCCTTAATTGTCTCGAAGTTTTCTTGCTCCCATCGTGGCTCCAGCCAGGGGGGCCGAACACATACATGAACTTGGCGCTGAACGGCGAAGGTTTTCTAAGGTCCTGAAGGATGCTTTGCCATTCATGGAAGACAACTTTCACCGGGTGGTGCGTGTTGATATTATTGGTGAGCCCGTACGTTACCGTTTCTTCCTCTTTCTGGAAGGTGCCGAAGAGGCGATCCCAGATAATGAAGACCATTCCCATATTCCGGTCGAGGTATTTAGGATTGGAGCCATGGTGAACACGATGGTGTGAGGGTGTAGCCATGAACCATTCGAGGAAACCGAGCTTGCCTACCGATTGTGTATGGATCAATATGCCGTAGATCTGTGTAGCGGCATACATGAACATAACATCAGTTCCTTTGAAGCCGAGAAAAGAAAGAGGGATAAAATAGATGAAGCGGTACAGCGGCTGAAATACTGAAGAACGGAACCCTACTGTGAGGTTGAACTCTTCAGAGGAATGGTGTGTGATGTGCACAGCCCAGAAAAGACGGCAGTAGTGATCAACATAGTGAAGCAGGTAATAAAGGAAGTCTTCGGCGATGAGCAGGCATGCCCAATAAAGAAGAACATTGTCGATCTCCATGAAATGAAACGGATAAAAATAATTCAGCACAAACAGACAAACGCCGCGCAGCAGGATGTCGAGCCCGAAGTTGAGCGCCGAGAGATATACATTGGTAAAGAGCCCTTTCGTGGTGTAATAACGTTTGTTGTGCACGTAACTAAGCCCCAACTCCAGCCCGATGAGCAAGGCGTAGATAGGTGTGGAAATAATAATGAGCAGCGATTCGCGGAACTCTTCCATTTACGGCTTAGTTTTTTTCGCCTTAAGACTCACCTCGAACTTCTTATCAGGAAGCGTTGGGTATTGTATCGTATAGGAGGGGAGCACTTGTGTGATGTAGATCGCGCAAAGGGTATTGCTTACCCTGCGCAGATGTTTGCGCTTGTCTTCAGGACAACCATCAAGAATACCCCTGATAACATCCCAGCGGGTGTCTTCTGGTGAGTTGCCCGCATCGTGCCAAACGATGACAGAGGTATCATCTTTCAAAAGCCGAAAGGCATTAGTGGTATCGCTTTTTACACTTTCGTAATGATGGTCGCCGTCGATGAACACCAGGTCGAACTTTTTTTCGAATGGGGAGAAATCGAATTGAAGGGAATTGCCTTCGAGGTGTTTAACATTGGGGAGGTGCTTTGAGTAAAGCGCGTGCTGGCTGACATAACTTTCTGCGCTTCCTTTTTTGCGAAGTTCATCGGCGCTAAGGTTAAGCGTATAGCACTCGCCTCCAAGCGTGGCAATGTTAGCTACACTCTCTCCGCGCCAGGTGCCGATCTCAAAATAAGAGCAGTCGTTCTTCTTTCTCGCCAGCGCTTTGAGCAGTGCGAGATCGGTAATGATGGATCCGCCATCGAGGAAACTATAAGGTTCAACGCTTTCCTGTAATTCCGGTGCAATGTCAAGTAAGTTTGCTGCTGGTAAGCCTTTATCAAATCCGTATTTAGCGATCACTGCCTTGCGGTTCACATCCGCATCGTCGAGCACCCTATTGAGCAGTGAAGGCTGGCTTATAATAAGGCCCAATGCGCGGAAAAACTTGCTGATGGAAGACATACCTTACAAATCTACGAAAACCCTCTTACTCCCTCATCGCCCTTAGCAGGTCTTTCAGGTCGCCGGGAGAAGGGATCAATTGGCCGATGCCAGCACGCGATTCTTTCATGAAAACGATGATCACATACAACGACATTACCAGGTACGCGATGCTGGCGATAATGCCTGCGCTATAGATGCTGTAGCTTTCAATAAACAAATAGCTCCCGATCGCTGTTACCATCAGGCCTGCAAAGTTACCTGCCGTGTTAACATGGTACTTACCTGTCCCTGAAAAATAGTGACCGATGATCAGGCCCGTGTTATAAAAGAGAACACCAGGGGCCAAAACCCAGATCACTTCATTGACCTGCCCGAAGCCCTCGCCGAACAGCCACATAAAAAAACCAGGGGGGAGCAGGATCATTACAGCAAGGGCAAGAATGCAAACCGCGCTGCTGAAACGGGTCAGCTTCAGCGTTAACTGCTGCGAGTAGGTTTTGTCATCACTGTTGGCGATCCTTGCGTATTGCACAATGGCAATACTGTTAGTGATCAACCAAATAGATTCTACGATAGAGACCCCATTGGAGTATACTCCTACCGCTTCATTGCCGTTCACCCCTTCCAGCAGATAATAACTTATGCGCAGGCTAAGGAATTGCATAACATGCCCCAGCTGGTTAGCAAAGCCAAGCCGGAAGCTCTCTTTGATAAGGGCCCCAAAGCCATTCATGCTAAAGGAAGTGAAATGCCTGGCTATCATTAAAAGGCTTATCACGGTGCATGCGCTCAAACTGATGTTAAGTGACTGTATGTAGGAGCTTACATTCGGTTCCTTCATTTGGTACACCATAAATACAAGTACCCCAAGGTTAAGGGTCGATTGCAAAAGGGAGATCATGTTGTTGCTGAGTATCCTCTCTTTTCCAAGCAATAAAGTGATGTTGACCAATAAGAATGAACTTAGAATGGAGAGAAGGATGATGTCGTCCCAATACTTTCCTGTACCTGATCGGATACAATTCATACCCATTGCTTCAATATAGACGAACCAAACCACCGCGCAGGAAATAAATGTCCATAACCACGAAAGCAGGAACAGCTGGAAGAAATTATACCGGGGAACCAGGTATACAAGGGTAGCGCCTCCAACTATGTTGCACAGCATCATTACCAGGGCAATGGTGGTAACAATGAGGCTTGCCTCCCCTTTTCCTTCGGGGCCCATGGTGCGGGAAATTATCACAACGATCAACAGGTTGATCAGCGATGTGATCACCTTAGTGCTGAAGGTGGAAGCTATTTTCTTGAACATGTTTTACCTGCTCAACACTTTTTCATAGATATCACGGAGCTGTTCGCCAACTTTTCCATAGCTGAAATGATCGAGGGCGTATTGGCGCAATAGATTTTTGTCATACTCCTCGTGGGTGTCGATCATACGCTCTAAGGCTATCACCAGTCCGCTCTCATCACCCGGATCGACCAACAGGCCAAGCTTTTCATTGATATGCTCAGGAGTTCCGCCGATCCTTGTCGCCACTACCGGCAGTCCGCTTGCCAGCGCTTCGATGACCACGCAAGGCAGGTTCTCGTAATTGCTGAATAGCAAAAAGAACCCCGCGTGACGGAAGCTCTCCGCTAGTTCTTCTCTCAGTTTCAGGCCCTGGAATCGCACAAATGTGTTGGCGATGCCAAGCTCAGCAGCAAGCGTCTCCAGTTTTTTTCGGTCATTTCCGTCTCCAATAATTTGCAGTTCAAAGTCCTGGCGTTTGGCCGATAGCTTTTTGATGCTTCGCAGCATCCCTGAAATATTCTTCTGTTTATCATCAAGCGCCGATACATGAACGATGACCGTTTTGCCTGTTCCATTCTTCTTTTCCCAGGGATAGAAAAGTGTTGTATCCACCACGTTTGGTACGATCACGCTTTCCGGTTCAAACCCATGACCCTTCATTGCCCTTTGAAGGTCCTTTGAAACAGGAGTAAGGATAGAAGCACTATTGGCGATCTTCCTCGTGAAGTGTTTTAAAAATACGCCCTTATAGCTCCCGTCGGAAGGAAGATAACCTGTCCAGTTCTCGGTAACGATGTAAGGGATGTTGAAAGTTTGTTTCAGCCACAGTGCCATGAGCCCCGCGGGAAATAGAATGTTGCAATGTACAAGTTCCGGCTTTCCAAAGGTCTTCAGTATCCGTTCGTACCCTAAACGATACCCCTGCATATAACGCTTCATTTTCAGCCAGGAGGAATAAAGGGGCAGTACAGTGCTTACTTTCCGATAGTAGACCGTTACAGTAGGGATGCCATTCTCATTCGCTTCCACGATCTCGAGATCCTTCTCCAGTCCTTCTTCTGAACATACATAAAGCGAGGCTATATCGTTGTGCAGTGCGGCTGCCTCGGCATGACGGCGGATAAAGATCCCATAGGTGGGTGCATTGCGGTTGGGATACCAGGAGGAAATAAAGAGGACCTTTCTGCGCTTGGCGGTCATAGGGGGCCCAATAACGGGAGCGCTGCAAAGATATTATAAGATCGCCGTGGAATTACAATGGGGCTCTGTTGGGCAAAAAACGTTAAATTAGTCCCTATGAAGAAACTTCTTCTCTGCTGGTCTTTGGTATTGCCCTTATTTTCACTGGGAAATGTAGAGAACGAAAAGAGGATCGATTCGCTGTTAAAGGTACTGGCTGCATCGCCCGAGGATACCAATAAGGTATACTTGCTTACGGTCATTGGGAAAGAGTATTCATATACAGGTCAGCGTGACAGCCTCTTGAGTTGCGCCAAGCAAGCGGTGGCCTTAGCGGAGAAGCTCAATTATATAGCCGGGCTTTCCAGCGCCTACGGGCTTTTCGCCAATTACTATTTCCACGAAGGTGATTATTCGCGCTGCCTCGACTATAACCTTAAATCGCTGAAATTGAACGAGCAGCTTGGAAATAAGCGCGGCATATTCATGGTGTCGCGAAATATAGGGAGCCTGTACATCAATTCCAACAACAACGAAAAGGCGCTGGAATATTTCGAGAAAGCGCTTGAGGTAGCTATTGAGACGAAAGCAACAAAGGAGATAGGCAGCATCTATTCCAATATGGCCATTGTTTACCATAAGAAGACCAATTATGGAAAGGCGATGGAGTATAACCTAAAATCGCTTAAATACTCCGAAGAAGCAGGTGACATCCAAACGCAGGGATACGTTTATAACAGCCTTGGCAAGCTGTTCCACGACATGGGGATGAAGGATGAGAACCCCCGTGACCTTGATAAAGCGATCGAATACCTTAGCAAGGCGCTGAAGATGAAAAGGGAACAGGGTGATCTGAATGCGATCGCGAATACCCTTGGCAATATTGCGGAGGTGTATATGGACAAAGGGGACAGGAAGAAAGCATTGGAGTGTTTCCTGGAAGGGCTTGAGTACGCCGAGAAGACCAACTTCAAGCGCTGGCTTCTGGAAGGATATGAGGATATTTCTACCCTTTATCGTGATATGGGAGATTACAAGAGCGCCTATGACTATTACGTGAAGTTCAGGGTGGTGAAGGACTCTATAGAGGGCGCAACCTCCAAAAAGGTAATGGCCGAATTGCAAGGCAAGTACGATACTGAAAAAAATGAAAAAACGATCCAGCTGCTTTCAAAGGACAATGATCTTAACCAGGCGAGGCTTTCGAAACAGCGCTACGTAATTGTGGCGGTGGCAGTTGGTCTTATTGCCGTTCTCTCTCTCGCTTTCTTTATCTATCGCGGATCAAGGGAAAAGCAGCGGATCAATAATATCATCGAAGAAAAGAACAAAAGCATTACCGATAGCATCCATTATGCCAAACGTATCCAAACCGCCATCCTTCCTAAGGAAGAAGAGATGCGTAAAACCCTGAAGGAGTATTTTGTATTCTACCGGCCCAAAGACATCGTTTCGGGCGACTTTTATTTTTATGCGGAGAGCAGGGGGCGTGTGATCGTGGCGGTTGCCGATTGTACTGGTCATGGTGTGCCGGGCGCTTTCATGAGCATGATCGGAAATAGTTTGCTGAGCAAGATCATCAAGGAGAATGGCCTTACCAAACCCTCGGAGATCCTCTCGCAGCTCAATAGCGGGGTAAAGGAAGCGCTAAAGCAGCATGAGTCGGGGTCTGACACCCGCGATGGAATGGACATCGCGCTTTGTTCTATTGATATTGCAGGCGGCAAAATGGAATTTGCCGGCGCAAACAGGAGCTTGCTCCTGGTAAGAGGCACCGAGGCAACGGAGGTAAAGGCCGACAAAGTTGCGATCGGCGGATTACAAACCGCGGAGCAGGGATTCACCAACCACGACTTGTCTTTTTCTAAAGGAGATATGATCTACCTTAATACCGATGGCTATGCCGATCAGTTCGGGGGCGGTGACGGCAAGAAGTTCCGCACGCGCCGCTTCAGGGAACTACTGGCAGAGCTTTCGCCGATGACCGCGAATGAGCAGGGTGCCAGGCTCGAAAGTATTCTCACCGAATGGATGGGGCTGGCTGAACAGCTGGATGATATCCTGGTGATAGGGATACGCCTTTGATCTAGATCCTTTTCCCTTTAAGCCGTATGGAGTTTCCGATCACGATAACATCGGAGAAAGCCATGCTCAACGCGCCTACCATGGGGCTAAGGTAACCGATGGCTGCAATAGGGATTGCCACCACGTTGTAGAAGAATGCCCAGAAGAGGTTTTGTTTAATGGTAAGCAGGGAATGCTTGCTGATGCGCATAGCGAATTCTACCTGCGAGAGGTCGTTCTTTTTCAGCAGCACCACCTGGGCACTCTGGATCGCCACCTGTGTGGCGCTGCCCATTGAAATGCCTACGGTTGCCCTCGCCAGGGCGGGGGCGTCGTTGATACCGTCGCCCACCATGGCGGCAGGATGTTGCGCAACCAGTTTGGAGATGATGTCTAACTTTTGCTGGGGAAGCTGTTCACTGTAAACCTCATCGATGCCCAGTTGTGTTGCGATCTCCTCGCATTTGGAACGCCTGTCGCCACTGAGGAGAATGGGTTTTATGCCCATCGCCTTTAACGCCGCAATTGTCTCCTTCGCATTCTGCTTCAAGGTGTCCGATACATCTATTGTAGCTGCGAGCGCGCCATTCTTCATAACATAAATGTCATGATGCTCTTTTGAGCTTTCTCCCGCCATACGGAAGGAGCCGATGCCCCATTCGTTTCCTTGTGCGTCGCTCGCCAGCATCCCCAATCCTTTTTCTTCTCTCACCAGCGAAAGCTGTACTGCCCCTGTTTTGCCAATAAAATGGTTTGCCACCGATCTTGCGATGGGGTGGGAGGAGCGCTGCTCGAGGTGAAAAAGCACAGCATTTACTTCTTCTGGGCTGACCCCGTTATGGTATTCGATCTTCTTAATGCTGAACTCACCGGTAGTGAGCGTGCCGGTCTTATCAAAAACAATGCTCTTGACCTTGGATAGTTCTTCGAGGGTATTGCCGCCTTTGATCAATACTCCATTACGTGCCGCACGACCGATGCCAACCATTACGGCGGTAGGTGTTGCCAGGCCCATGGCGCAGGGGCAGGAGATCACCAGCACCGCGATACTGTTCATGAGCGAGCGAGCGGGAGGGAGATGAAACAAGAGCCAGGAGCCAAGAAATGTGGCTAATGCGATCAAGAGAACTGAGGGAACAAAAATAGTACTTACCCTGTCGCCAAGTTTTTGAATGGCAGGCTTGGCTTGCTGCGCGTTCTTCACCAAACTGATGATGCCGGAGAGGATCGTGTCGTTGCCCGTTCTTTCCACTTTCGCTCGCAGGTTGCCGCTCACAACTACAGTTCCGCCGATGATCTTATCGCCGGGGCATTTGTCAACCGGAAGGCTTTCGCCGGTGATCATCGATTCATCGAGGGAGGCATTGCCCGAGATCACTTCAGAGTCGAGAGGGATACCATCTCCATTGTTGATCTGAAGGATATCGCCGGTCTTAAGGGATGAGGTTTCTATTTCAGTGATCTGCTCTGTACCATTATGGTTCTCCACCCTCCTTGCTTTGTGCGGTTGCAAACGGCTGAGCTCGCCAATAGCGGTGGTGGTTTGTTTTACAGAACGGTGTTCCAGCACATTTCCCAGGAGCACAAGCGTAATGATGGTAGCCGCGGTCTCGTAGAAAACATAATTGTGCACTTCGTGGCTGCCTGAATACAGGATCGTTCCCGCCAGGCTGTAAAAGAAAGCGGCGGTGGAGCCTATGGCAATGAGCACATCCATGTTGGGCGCGCCTGTCTTCAGTGAACCCCAGGCGCTTTTTCCGAAATGGAAGAGACCTATGAGAAAGACAGGGATGCACAATGCCAGCTGTACAAGCGGTTGATTAAGAGCGGAATCATGCCCGAGCAGCATATGTGAAAAGAAGAGGGTAGTGGTAAAAGGCAGGGTGATGTAGAATTTCTTTTCGAGAAAGGACATACCCCCAGCTTCGCTCTCCTTTTTTCCGACCACGCGATACCCGATGCCGTTGATGCTCTTGATGATGGAAGGAAGGCGCTGTTGTTCTGTAAGCTCGAAACTGGCCTCGCCGGTGGCGAAGTTTACGTTCACCTTCTTAAGGCCTTGCTTTTGCAGGTTCTTTGTAATGGTGAGGGCGCAGCTGGAACAATCCATGCCCTCTACCTGCAGCACAATATTTTCGGGGTGTTCGGCCATTCAAAGCAAAGTTACTAATTAATGACAGCTTTTTTTACCCCTGATTTCCCGAAACTTTTATCTTTGCAAGCCTTAATTACACGGTGGTTGTAGCTCAGTTGGTTAGAGCATCAGATTGTGGTTCTGAGGGTCGCGGGTTCGAATCCCGTCATCCACCCAAAAAGCAGAAAAGGCCTTCGCTATTCGCGGGGGCTTTTCGCTTTAGAGGCTTAACCGCTAAAACCCTTTATTATCGGGCTTTCCGCCAGTTTTGTCGAAATATGCTCATCCGGAAGTTGGCTGTCATATTTTTAATCATTACTTTAGTATTAACAAAAGCCCTCATTGTATGATAACGACTGCTACGCGCATTGATGTGAAGAAGGTGACTAAGTCCAGGCTCTCAGAACTGGACATGAAGAACCTTACTTTTGGAAGGGTGTTCTCCGACCATATGTTTGTCGCCGACTTTGCCAATGGGCAATGGGACGAGGCACGCATTGTTCCTTACGATAAAATGCCCATGAGCCCTTCTACCTCGGCCCTGCATTACGGGCAAACGATCTTTGAAGGACTTAAGGCTTATAAGAACGATAAAGGCGAAGTACTTGTCTCCCGCCCCTGGGCCAACCACAAGCGCCTCAATATTTCCTGTGAGCGTATGGCCATGCCCATCGTACCCGAGGAGCTATTTATGGAAAGCCTCAGTATGTTGGTGAAGCTCGACAAAGATTGGGTGCCCTCGGTTCCCAATTCTTCGCTCTATATCCGTCCCTTCATGTTCAGTACCGATGAGTACATCGGCGTGAAACCTTCGGAAACCTATCGCTTCATCATCTTTACCGCACCGGTTGGTGCTTATTATACAGCTCCTATCCGTGTGCTGGTTGAAACCAATTATATCCGTGCTGTTGAAGGTGGTATCGGTTATGTGAAGGCAGCGGGCAATTACGGCCGTTCGTTGTTCCCTACGCAGCTTGCGCAGCAAAGGGGTTACCAGCAGATCATCTGGACCGATGCCCGCAACCACCGTTTCATTGAAGAATCAGGTACCATGAACGTAATGTTCGTGATCGACGATATCCTTATCACACCTCCCCTCGGCGATACCATCCTTGCCGGTATCACGCGCGACAGCGTGCTTACGCTTGCAAGGGACTGGGGTTACCGCGTACAGGAGCGTAAGATCAGTATTGATGAGGTGGTGGATGCCCACAAGAAAGGGACGCTGCAGGAAGCATTCGGCGCAGGCACTGCCGCCACCATCGCTCATATCGCAGCCATCGGCTTCGAAGGCAGGGATTATGAGCTGCCTCCTGTGGAGGAAAGAATATTCTCTAACCGCGTGAGCCGCGAGCTGGACGATATCCGCAGGGGTAAGATCGCCGACAGGCATAGCTGGATGCTCAAGGTATAAGCAATCGCAATACATGAATAAGAAACAGCCACTCTAAGCAGTGGTTGTTTTGTTTTATGGAAAAACCCAAGGCCCTACGCCTTTAAGATGAATAAGGAGCCCGTTCTATGATGGATCGCCCTGTAAGAATATTCTTGATGGTATTGGGTCTTGCTGCGCTAAACGCAAAGGCCCAAACCACCGTGGTGATGGGAACGGTTACAGATGCCGTTGATCGCAAAGGTCTCCTTGGTGCCGGGGTGCGCTCCGTAAAAGAGGGCAGGGCTGTAATAGCCGACGCGAAAGGCAAGTATATAATTCAGGTGTCTCCGGGAAGTAACCTGGAGTTCTCATGCCTTGGTTACACCGCTATTCTGAAAGCGCTGAGCAATCCTTCCAAAAAAGACACTGTAATTCTTAATATTTCCCTCGCAAGGAAAGCCTACGAGCTTCCGTTGGTAAATGTATCGGCCGAGCCAAAGGTGGACACGGTGATCGGCAACTGGCGTTTTTATGTGGAAGATTACGAGTTCTTCGGTGATAAATACATTCTTCTTACCTGGGAAAAGCGGCTTAGCAAAAGTAAGCTCATGCTGGCCGACGGGGAGCAAAAGATCATATCGTCAGTGGCGGTTATCGGTGAAGCACAGAGCCTCTACAAGGATTTTCTTGGACGTATTTACGTGAAGTGCAGGGAAGGGGTGCAGCGGGTCTCTATCGGAGCTGACAATTCATTGGCTTTAATAAGTATTGACGAAAAGGAATTCAATACACTCATCGAGCCTTGCATTGATACCATTCGTGAGAACCTCTATTTCTCCACTTATCGCGGCGATATGCCCCGCTTCGATTATTACGCCTACGACCGCAAAGCGGATACCTTTCGTATCATCAGCCATATAACCGACGCACCGTTGGAGCGTATGCACAATTTTGAGTACGAGTTCCTGAAGCCGGCCGATAAGGTGCTCGCGAGGAAGATGGCGAGGGATTATCACATGGACAAGCGCGATGTGGCTGCTGCTATGACGGGCTTTGCACAGACCCACTATTTTACTCCCTTGTACGCACCTCTATTTGTTATCCACGATACTGTGCATGTGTTCGATCACTACAGAAACACACTTTATAAGTATGACCGCAGCCATCACCTGGTAGATTCGGTGAGCGTGGATTACCATCATCCCAAGAACTGGAGGGAATGGAAACGCAAGCTCATTAAGGACGAGGCCGAAGGAACGGTTTATGCCCTTTTTCAAAAGGAAGGGTATTACTACCTGAAGCGTATCGATACGGGTACAGGCAAAGTAGTGGCAACCTATAAGCTGAGCTACCGTTACCTCGACCGGATCAGGATCAAGAACAGCCAGGCCTATTACGTGTACAGGCCCTTTGAATCGCTTCAAACAAAGTACCTCTATAGGGAGCCGCTTCCGGCCAATTAAGCCCGGGTGGACGTCCTAAAACTAACTTCCTGCATTTTTCAAATATTTTTACCTTTAGGCTGAATTTTATGTCAGGTTCAGTAAAAGAGTACGATATCATACCGCCAGCCATTATTACGGCAGGGGTTTACTATTTCACGACCGATAGCGGCGTGAACTACGAAGTACGCTTTGGCCGCCGCCAGGATAACATACTTCATGCTACTATTGTGTTTGGTGTTACCAACGACGAATACGAGGGGGAGGAGTACACGGTGACCAATAAAGGTGAACTATACCGCGTGATGACGACCATTGTGAAAGTGGTGAAGATGTTCATGGCAGAGCACCAGAAAATGGTTTGCTACGAGTTTACCGGGATCGCTAAGGAGGATGAGGACGAGGAGAAGACCACTTCCAGGATCAATCTCTACAAGCGGTATTTACCCAGGATATTCGACAGGTCCTGGGCTTTCAACTTCAAAGGGAATACGATCCTTGTTACCAGGGCCAAGTAAGGCCTAATAGAGGTCCTCGAGCTCCACGAGGTCCTGCACATCCTTGTACTGTATCTTTTTAAAGGCTTTCATGCTTCCCTTGGGTGGGATGTCGCCATTGCCGGGGCCCGTGTTGTTGTCGCCGGGATCGAAGGTGTTGTTCAGCTCAAAGATGTCGTACATGTTCATGTTGTTGTACACCTTCTTTGTTTTACCAAAGCGCAGTGTAAGGCCCCAGTTGATGAAGAGCGCGGGCTCCAGGTTCTTCTGGATGTAGAATGGAGCGATGAGGCCTTTCTTGTTGTTCTGAAATGAAGGGGCGCCGAAAGAAACGGCATTGTAACGGGTGCTGCCCCCGCTCAGGAAGAAAGAGAAATGCTTGCTTAGGTTGCAATCGAAACGCACCCCGTTAAGGAACTCGTAACGTCCGAACTGCAGCACCTGGTCATCGCCGGCGTAAATGGAATCGCGGTTGCTGAAGTCGTACAGCCCGCCAATTGGTTTTACGAACAGGCTGGCGCTGCATTTCCTTCCGATAGGGAAATTAACAGAGAAGCTCCGTGGGATCATGATGCTGACATACACCCCGTCGAGCGCGCCGCAGCGGAAGCCAATGAGCGGAAGGTGGTAGCGGTTGCCGAAGATGAAGGTCTTGGTGAATCCCAGCCGGTAACTGAACTTTTCATTCACCGTGCGGTTGAACACCAGTACTGAAGCGTATTTCGCGGTGGTAACAGAATATTTATCCTTGGCTACGAGCGGTGTTCCGTTGAAGAACCAGATGTTCTTTTTGCCGTTGTTATAGAAGAAACGGATGCCAAGGCTGGTCTTGTAAAGATCATGCTGCTCCTCAAGTCCCCCGAAATGCGGTTTGGCGGTAAGGAAGTTCCCCACAAAGAGCCAGTGGATATTGGCGATGCGTGTGCTGTCGTCGCGGTAATAGTCCCTGGTAAAAAATGGCAAGTAAAAACCGGAATTGATCTCGGTATAGCTGTAAGTGGTAAGCGGCTTGTTGAGATTGAGCGATGGCCGAAGGTCACGTGCCTGGTTCGAATAGTAATTGGTGTACACGCAATTGCTCATGTAATGCTTCGGCGGCCGTCCTCCCTTTTCTGTTTTAGTGGAGTCGGCCCCGGCGAAGCTTCCTGTGTGCGTGAGGAAGGCCAGTATGAAGAGTAGCGCTCTTGGCATCTGTCAGGATATTCGTGCTTA
>JANWJV010000139.1 GCA_025451785.1 Bacteroidia bacterium
TCAATGAGCGGCAACAGGTTCTGCCATTGCAGCTCCGAGGTGTCCTGGAACTCGTCGAGCAGGAAATGGCTGTAACGCTCCCCCATGTGCTCGTAGATAAAGGGAACGGGCTGCTCCAGCACCACCGTGGCGATCAATTTATTGAACTCAGAGATGTGCAGGATGTTACGGCTGCTCTTGAAATCGTTCAGCATCTTCTCGGTCTCGTTCAATACCGCCAGCGAATACATGTTGCGGTACATCAGTTTGTACAATTGGTACCGGCCGTAGTCCTTTGTCTTGATCTCCTGTATCTCCTGGTAAAATGATGTCAGTATATCTTTCAGGCCTTCCACCGCGCTTTTGTCGCTGCCTTTGGCCTTGCTTCCTGCCCATTTATTTTCATGGATGCTTCCCAGCACGCTGGTATTAGGCTCCATCTTATCGAACCTGCCGGCGGCAAGGTTCCTGAACCAGGTGCCGATGCCGCGACTGCCGCCATGAAAGTTTTCATTGGGGATCCCCGCTTCGTCGACCGTCTTGCAGGCCTTTGTCGCCGCTGCTATTACCGATCTCTCAAACTTGGTGACCGCCACAGCAAGTTCCTCTCTTATCTTAAGAAAGTCAGCCACCTCCAGGCCCCTGAGCTTTTCAATGTGCCCCAGGCTTTCATCTTTCAGAAGGGTAGAGGAGAAGTTATGGAGGTCATCTTCTATCTTCCAGCTCTTTTCGCTGTCGGTCTTGCTCTCGGTAAATTCAACCAGGGCCCGCGTTAATTGTTCATCGTGGCCAATGCGGCTAATAAGAAGATCGATGGCCTGCTGCAGTAAAGCATCCGCGTCAGTTTCTACTTCAAAGTTGACAGGGAGTTTCAGCTCATAGGCAAAAGCACGCACAATGCGGTGCACAAAGCTATCGATGGTGCCAATGGAAAAGTCACTGTAATGATGCAGTATGGCAGCCAGCACTTTGCCGGCTCGTTTCTGCACAGTAGCCTTGTCAATACCGGTCTCTTTGGCAATAGCGTCGCGCATATAACTATCGTCCGCGGCGCTGAGCTCCGCCAGGTGCTTGAGTATACGCTCCTTCATTTCGGCCGAAGCCTTATTGGTGAAGGTGATGGCCAGTATATTCCTGAACTTGCGGGGAGGGTCGGCAGTATCGGTAATTGCGATCTTGAGGTATTCCTTTACCAGGGTAAATGTTTTGCCAGAGCCGGCGGAAGACCTGTAGACCGTAAAGCTCATTTATCGATTGCCTGTTTTTGTAAAGGTAAGTTTTGAGGAGAAGGCCGCGGTACCTATGCGGAGAAAATAATTTCCTTCGCTAAGCGCGTGGCCCTCATAGGTAAGTGTTTGTTTTCCCTTGCCAAATTCTTTCGCGGCAAGGGTCGTTATTTTCCTTCCGGAGATATCGTAGATCTCAGCCACCGCATATTGCGCCTCGGGCATCTCAAAATTAAAGGTAATGCCGCTGCTGAAAGGATTGGGATAACAACTGAGGCCGATGTCCTTCAGTTCTGTTTCGGGAACAGAGATCAATTTTAACAGCGTATCCCGATTAACGAATATCTCGTAATTGGCAGTCTTATGGCACCAGTCGGTATACAGGTAATTGCTGCTTAACGAAACGCCTATAAAATCATTGCCCTTGGTGATGGGAACTACCGGTGAGGATGCTGTGGTAATTTTTTGATCGGCTTTGAAAGTAAGTCCGCCGTCGGTAGATACAGCCGCGTAAATATCAAAGTTGGCCGAAGACCCGGTGCCTCCGTTTCTCCTGTCGCGCCAAACGGCAGCGTAGTTGCCATTGGGAGCAAAGCCCGCCCAGCACATGTCCTGGCCAACACCTGTATTGGCCGCATCGGTATTCACGCGCACCGGCACTGTACTCCAGCTGGTGCCGCCGTTGGTGGAGTTTAATGAAAGGATATCCGGGTCACCGTAACGCGCATCGGTAACAGTAAATATTAAGTTGTTGGGATTGGTGGGATTGATGCTCAGGTTGCAGCTGCCCTGGTAAAGTGTGTCGGTGATGGCCGAGTTAGCGGCAGGATAAGCAATGTGATAAGGCGTGAACGACGCGCCTCCATTGGTCGATTTTACCATGATGGCCCTCGGATAAAGATCCAATGTAGGATGCCAGGAAAAATAGGCTACGTTCACGCTGCCGTCACTACCAATATCGATGGCGCCCATGGAGTTGCTGATCTTATCAATGGGAATGCTGTCGTCGATCAAAATGATGGGGCTCCAGGTAAGGCCTCCGTCCGAAGAATGTTTCATCCACACATGGTGAGGCATTTGCCCTATGTCAACGCTCTTGGAAGTAATATAGATCCTGCCGTTGTAGGCGCCGTTACTCCTGTCAACCGCGATCCAGGGACGGTCAACAGGCATGTCGGGTTTCTCAAAGCCATTGATCACCTTGTTGAGCCCGCTCCAGTTCTGGCCCCCGTTGCTGGAACTGCACATCACTACGTAACCCGAATCCTTTGAGGGAAGGTAGTCCACGTAAGATATGTATGCGGTTCCTGTTTTGCTGAAAGCGATGGAAACGTCGGCCGAAGTAAAGGTAGAGTAGAGGTGTGGAAGGCTTTGCGGCGCGCTCCAGGTAACACCGCCGTTGTTTGAATAGCTCACCGCGATGGCCGAAACAAAGCTCACGTTAAACCGCATCCAGGCCGCTATCACGTTATTGGCGTTGGCCGGGTTTACCGCGATATAAGGTTCGGTATCGGGCAAAAAGAAGTTGGAGATGTTCTGGTTTTGCGTACTTCCCTGCAGGGCGAACAGAGCGAGGAGGATGGTAAGTGTCTTTTTCATAGGTCAGGTTTTCTGGGCATCAGACTATAGGGGTGGCAATAGGTTTAATGCAGGTCGAAACTGGCTACAAGGTCGCGGTTAACGGAAGCGCCATGACAAGAGGTACAAATGCCGGGGTTTTTGTAGATGCCGTGCAATACACTTCCGTCGGCATTGTACTCGGCCCAGTTCCATTTGCCTTGCAGCTTATACATCACTGAATAAATGATAAGGTTTCCGTTGGCCTGGTCGTACACGTCCTTGATCACTAAAGAAGAATCGGGAAAGGTTCCGTTGACAGGCAATTTACTGGCAACGAACACACTTTGCGCCTTCGCGTTGAAACGCAGTTTGAATATCCCGTGCGGACTGCTGCCGGCGGGCGTATAGAATACATTGGGATTGTTATAGTAGTACCTGAAATATTGTGAGCTGTCGTCCAGCAGCGAATACAACTTGGAATCACTCAACTGCCCGATGGGTTCGGCGCTTTCCTTGGTACAAAAGGCAAAGGGCGTGCAAAGCAGGCAGAGACAGATGAATTTTTTCACGATCTGAAATTAACTTAAAAGAGCTGAGTAAAAAAGGAAGCTCTCTTTCGCGAATAGAGGCAGCGCTTTCCATTTCTTTAGTTCCATTCGGCGGCTTATCTTGATAAAGTCCTTGTTCTTAAGAATAGCATCGAGGCCTTTCTTTCCAAGAGAAGAAATGCTCACATAGTTGTCCTTTTTAAAATGATATTCCCAGGGGCCTTTATACACACAGATGAAGAGGTCCTTTTTGTTCAACAGCTTGCTATTGCCAATAAGCCGATCCCTGTATTGCTCCAGGGCATTGCCTTGCAAATGCAAGGTGCAGCTGAACTCATTTCCCCACCAGAACATGGTCCGCATGGCGCATACCGAATCTTTCGAAAAATGCCTGGGATAATCCAATAGCATATAGGGGAGGAGGCGGTAGTTCTCGCCGCGGAAGATCTTGCCATCGGCAAGGGTTTTCTTTACCGGGAGGTCGAGCTTGCTTTTTTGGAGTTCCTTATAAAGTTCTTTCCGGGTATTCGAAAGCAAGGCCTCTATCTTTTCGATGATCCTTGCTTTTGTTAAGAGGAAACTGGTGTCCTCAATAAGCAGAAGTTCCTTTGTTGAGATCGCTTTGTTTGGTGTAACCGTCATCCTGAACTTGCCGAAGGGTCACTTGCCTATGTATTCTTCCAGCTTCCCTGCCTTCTTCGCGTTCAGGAACTTCTGCACCTGCTTGGTGACCTCTACGCCATTCTTCTTCTCTTCAATATAGGCCGCCAGCAGCGTATAGGAGCCCAGCTGCACTTTGGTTTCGTCCTTGGCGATGGCAGGATTCTCTAAAGCATACTTGGCGATGCAAGACAGGTAAATGCCGAAAAGCAGCTCATTGTTCTTGGTGAGCTTGGTGATGTTCTCGTTGATGGTGAAGGTATAAGCGTTGGTGTTCGACATCCAAACGATGATGAACGTACGAGCCTTGCTGATGGAGTTGTCGTTGCCTTTAAGAGGTTTGCTCAATACCAGGTTGGCAGCCTCTATCACCTTGGACTCCGCCGCCTTGCATTCCTCAGGGGTCTTTACCGGTATCATATCGTACTCGGTGACTTGTGCCTGGCTTTGAAAGCCGAAAAGGAGGAAAGTTAGGATGGGGCCGGTTATTTTCATTGATGGTTGATGGTTTCGAATTGGGTTTCTTGAGTTGGTATTTTCTTTTTGAGCGAAAGAAGCAGGAAGGCGATAACACCTGCCGTGACACAGATGTCGGCCACATTAAAGATACCTGTACGCAGGTCATTGATCCCCAGGTTAAGGAAATCGGTCACCGGCGCACGATAAAATACCCTGTCGATAATATTGCCAAGCCCACCGGCAATTACGAGCGCGAGCGCGAAGAGCGTAAGCGTGCGCATAGAGGCGGAATTAATGGCGGCATACACAAACAGGACAAGCAGTATGACAAGTGGCAATATGCCGAACACCCATAGCTTTAAACCATCGGGCCAATCGGCGCCAAAACTCATAGCGGCTCCCGGGTTCTCGGCGTATTCGAGCCTTAGCATGTCGTTGAAATAGGAGAGGGCTGCTTTGTCTTTGAGGTGTTCCTTGGCGATGTCCTTGGTCACACGGTCGCATCCGATACAGGAAGTAACGACTAGCAAAAATACCAGGAAGCGCAGGTGCTTTTTCATGGGCCTCACCAAAGGTAAGAAAGTAGGCCCGATTTATTTGCATTTATGATTTAAAAAATATACTTTTGAAGCATCCAAATCCAACCGTATGAACTTACACGAATACCAGGGCAAACAGATACTCAAAAGCTACGGCGTAGCCATCCAGGAAGGTATCCTGGCGCATTCACCCGAAGAAGCGGTTGCCGCAGCAAAGAAGCTGAAGGAAGAGACCAATACGCCCATCTGGATCGTGAA
>JANWJV010000140.1 GCA_025451785.1 Bacteroidia bacterium
ATAGATCCCTGATCGCAGATGACCAAGGTCGATCTCCGTTTTGGAGCTAAGTGCGATGATACTGTGCACTCTCTCCCCAAGAACATTATAGATCTCAATAATATCTGTCTTCCCCTCAGTGCCACTAACAGTGATGACTGAACTAAATGGATTGGGAGCAACTACTATACTATTCTTCTCGGCACCCGCACTCTGAACTCCAAGGCAAGGGTCAACCAATTGTGTGAAGGTCTTCACATTTTGACAGCCTGTATTGCTGGTTCCGGTTACTGTATAAGTGGTAGTAACACTAGGACTAATAGAAATGGCCGCAGTACTCGCACCCGTGCTCCATAAGTATGTTATAGCTCCGCTTGCTATTAATGTTCCGCTTTTCCCTTTGCATAACAGGCTATCAGTAGTGCTAACTGCCACTGTTGGCGCATTGTTCAATAATACTGACGCATTGGAGTTGGCCTGGTTACACACAACAAGGTCTTGTTTGCCATCGGCATTAAAGTCGCTCACATACAAATAATTGGGAGCCGCTCCTACTGTGAAACTATTTACCACACCAAAACCTCCTGCTCCATTTCCCAGCAGAACCAATGCTTTTGTTACACCAGGGTCAGCGATGGCCACGTCCTTGTTTCCATCACTGTTAAAATCGCCCACTTTAACGCAACGCGCCATCGATCCCGCGCCCAGGGCAATGTTGGTAGCAGCCAGAAATGTGCCGTTGCCCGAGTTCAATAATACCGAACCATTGGTGGTTCCGTTGCTGACAACGAAAAGGTCGGCCTTTGTATCTGAGTTAAAATCTCCCGATGCAATGCCATAAGAGCCCGTTCCTGTTGCATAGAAATTAGCGGCACCAAATCCTCCAAATCCATCTCCCATTAATACCGAACAATTGTTGCCCGTTGAATTGGCGGTAGCAATATCCATTTTACCGTCACCATTAAAATCGGCCAGGGTTAGGTCTTCGGGAATAAAAGAGCCGCCTACAGAGTAGCCTGCCATTGTACCGAATGTTCCGTTACCATTGCCTAGTAATACGGCAACGTTATTTGATACCGGCGCAATTACAGCGAGGTCTAATTTATTATCTCCGTCAAAATCGGCTACCGCCACTTCACGTGAATTGGCACCTGTCGCGAAATTGGTAGGAGCTCCAAAAGTTCCGGTACCGGTCCCTAACAGGATGGAAACGTTCGCGCTTCCAATATTAACAACTGCCAGGTCAAGCTTTGTATCGGCATTAAAATCGCCAGTGGCAAGCCCGTAAGGCTGCGTGGCGGCAGCAAAATTAGTTGCCGCTCCAAACGTTCCGTTCCCTACTCCAAGCAATACGGACACAGTACCCGTTTGATTTGCCACGGCAATGTCCTGTTTGTTATCCTTGTTAAAATCGCCTGTAACACAACCTACCGGGGCGGCATTGGTAGCATAGGTAGTGTGCGGTAAAAAACAAGCTGTTTGTGCTTGCAGATGCGCTGCGCTTAAGATGCCAATAATGGCCATTGTAAGCATTTGGATGTTTGTTTTCATGTTGGTTAGTTTATGTGATCGTTACTTATTTTTTATTGTTTAATTATTTTAACAGATCCTGAATTGCCTTCTTCAGAAACCACTTGCAAAAAGTAAAGTCCATTAGCAAGTGAAGAGATGTTTAATTGCGCTTCGCTTTTGTCCACTCCAAATTGCAAGGCTTGTGTGAGGACAAGACTGCCGGTCACCGTCCTGATCTCCAATTCAAAATCGCTTGTCTTATTCGTATTGATATTTACTGTTAACAGGTCGGAGGATGGATTCGGGAAAACATTAAAAGACAACTTCCCGTTTGCTTCCTGCAGAACACCTGTAGTGATCATAACATCTGTTTGATAAACACCACGGCCATAGGTAGCCGCGCGAAGCTTGGTGGGCGCGGCGGGAGAGATCTCAAGATCCAGCACCGGAGTGTTGGGCAAACTGGTATTGTACAGGGTCCATGTTACCGATGAATTATCGATATAGTAAACCCCTACTTCCATTCCAACATAGATCCTTCCGTTAATATTTCCCATTTCATACACCGAACAGTTCGCAGGCAGGTTGGGCAGGTTATAGGAAATGTTCTGCCAGGTGGTACCGCCGTTTATCGTTTTAAAAACTTTGTTCCCGGCGGAATAACCGCTGAAGGTTATCCAGGCTACCTGCGGATTTACAGGGTCAACCGTTACAAATGAACCACGCGCCGAAGCAATGGGCAAGCCCGAATTATTTAAGGTCCAGGTGGTACCGGCATTGGTGGTAGTGAATACACCGGTTTGTCCGTGAATGGCATAAATGTATTGGTTGTTGGAAGGAGCGATCGCAAACTCAGTAACAAACTCATTAGAGACCACCCCGTTCATAGTACCCGGTGTTTGGCTCCAGCTATTGGCATAGTTTACTGACCTGAACATTTGTCCGCGCCCCGCATACAGTGTGGATGCAACCGAGGGATCTTGTTTCCAGGGCGATATCCAGCCACCGGCTGTTAAGCCATTGGTGCAGGCATTCCAATTAGCGCCTCCGTTGGTTGATTTATTGAACTGCCCTTGCGAAATGGAGGCAAACATGTTCTGGTCATTTGTGCGGTCGATAAAACAATCGGCTCCATCAGCGGCAAGGCTTGCGGAGTAAACACCGTTATTAAAAATGTTCGATCCATTATCCTGGTGGCCGGTCAGCCACAGGTTTGCCGAAAGCGATGAAAGGCCGATCTTATATATCTGCGCAATGTCCATGGGGGCCGAAACATCGGTCCAGGCTGATCCGGTATATTGATAAATGCCTCCATCATTTACGCTATACAAAATGCCGGCCGCTGTATATTCCAGCTCCTGGTGATCAGTATGTATATAAGGAACGGAACTGTTCCAGTTATAAGCACAACCAATATTTGCCCAGGTTGCTCCGCCATCGGTAGAGCGCCATACGCCCAGGCCGCCAGCAACAAGTTCATTGGCATTCAGCGGCGATGCATCCAGGGCCAGGTCGTACCATCCTTGACCTACGGTGGAAGTAATGAAACAATCGCTGGCTACAATATCAGGAGTATTGGCCATGAGCGTAAAGGATGTTCCGCCGTTGGTGGAACGATAAACACCCTGCAGACCGGCTGAGCCTAAGGTGGAAGAAAGCACATACACTAAATTGGGATTGGCAGGTGTGGTGGCAACTTCCATCCGGGTTGATCCGCTCGTTGGGATCCCATTCGATATTTGTGTCCATGTTACTCCGCCATCCACCGATCTCCGGAAGCTTAAGCCTCCGGCATAAATAGTGTCCTTGCTGTTGGGTTTGAACTCTATGTCGAAGGTGTTCAATCCCATCACGTTTGTCCAGGCACCGGTACCACCGTTGGTATTCCTATAGATACCCAGTGTAGTTGCGCACATTACAGTTAATGGGTTCACCGGATTGATAATGATCTTGCGCATCTCCGTTTTTGCGCTCACCGCGAAGGTCAAACCGGTGGTGTTCCAGGTCGCCCCTCCGTCAGTCGACTTCAAAACGCCAATGGAAGAGGGATCTCTGAATGAACCATATCCATCGCCGGTGGCCAGATACATGATGTTACCGTTTGTTGGATCAATGGCCAGGTCAGTGCAACCTATTACCGAAAGACTACCGTTGGTGGTGTTCCAGGTCGTTCCATTGTCGGTGGTCTTCCATAATCCGCCGGCAGCGGCTCCGATCCAATACGTGTTCGGGCTTCCGGGCTTATAGGTAATGAAATTGATCCTGCCTGCTTTTCGGGGAAGACCATTGGTTGCTAAGCCCGACAAGGGACCGAAAGGACCCATGGCTACCCAGGGCGCTGAAGTAAAAGAATTTCCGTTCGGCTGACCCTGAGCAAGCTGGCTTTGATCTAAGAACTCTTTATAATTGTTCCAGGTGTTTGCTAGCTGGGTAAGATCTCCGCTGGGGTATACACGCGGCTCCACATAGGCTTCCCAGCGTTTGAATTGCGCATAACCGGGAAACAATCCCTCATCGTCTATCCCCAATTCATTTTCTTCTTCTTCCTCTTTAGTAAATGTTTTGCAGTACGCGTTGAACGCGTCTTGTATCTTATAAAAGTTTTTCTCGGATTGCCAGGTTTGAACCCAGGGTTGAGAGAACGAACTGTTCATCGCGAACAGAACGAAGATGGTGATGGTGGCTAGTTTTTTCATGGTCGATCGGTTTAGTATTTGTTTTGGGGCAAAGTGTTTGCGTTTCCCATGTAGACCCAAGTTTGGGTTAAAAAGTTCCTCGACAAGCTGGAAAAGAAATTTAATTTGTAGGGCAATTTAGATCCGAAAGAAGACAGAATATCTTTAAAATGATCCAAAAACAGCCTTTTTAAGATCACTCAGTTTATATTTTGTGGGCTAATTTTCGTAAAAGCAGGTATGCAACCCGGGCCCAAATTTCAAAACGAATTGCTGCATGAGGTATCTAAAACAGGTGGCGGCGTTAAAAAAACAAAGCCGTTTAGCTCCTGTTGGAAAGGAAGTAAACGGTGTCGGAAAAAAATCGGGGGAATTCCTGCGGTCCCGGAGGGAGTCGAACCCCCAACCTTCTGATCCGTAGTCAGATGCTCTATCCAGTTAAGCTACGGGACCTTTTTTTTAAGGAAGGCAAAGATAAGTTAAAAATCAATTGAAAAGAACATTTGGTTTTTAACGCTATTTATATCAATTTCGCTGGCTCATTTAAACAAATAATCAAATGCCAAACTACATCAATTACATCTGGATGGGCCTCGGAGCCATCGTCCTTTTGTCATCATTCGTTACAGTAAACCAAGGCACCATTGCCGTTATCACCATCTTCGGTAAATACCGCCGTATACTTACTCCCGGCCTTAACTTTAAAGTACCCCTGATCGAAAAGATCTACAAAAGGATCTCTATCCAGAACCGCTCGGTAGAACTGGAGTTCCAGGCCATCACCATCGACCAGGCCAATGTATATTTCAAAGCCATGCTGCTGTACTCTGTGCTCGACCAGCAGGAGAAGACCATCCAGAACGTAGCCTTCAAGTTCGTGGACGAACGTAACTTCATGCAAGCCCTCATCCGTACCATCGAAGGTTCCATAAGGGGTTTCGTGGCTATCAAAAAACAATCAGAAGTATTGGGCCTCCGTAAAGACATTACCGAACACGTAAAGGACCAGATCGACCAGGGCCTTGAACAGTGGGGCTATCACCTGCAGGATCTCCAGCTTAACGACATCACCTTTGACGAGGCCATCATGAAATCCATGAGCCAGGTGGTGGCATCCAATAACCTGAAAGCTGCCGCTGAAAACGAAGGCCAGGCACTGTTGATCACCAAGACCAAAGCTGCCGAAGCTGATGGTAACGCTACCAAGATCGCCGCTACCGCCGAAAAAGAAGCGGCTCAGCTCCGCGGACAGGGTGTTGCGCTCTTCCGCCAGGAAGTGGCCAAGGGTATGAGCGAAGCCGCCAAGGAAATGGAGCAGGCCAACATGGATACTTCTGTGATACTCTTCTCTATGTGGACCGAAGCCATTAAGAACTTTGCTGAGTACGGCAAAGGCAATATCATTTTCCTCGACGGATCAGCCGATGGCATGCAGCAAACCATGAAGCAAATGATGGGCATGAACCAGCTGATGCAGAATCCGAAGAAGTAGTAGGCAGTAGGCAAAAGCGGACTACCTCACCAGGTTGACGTGACCTATGTATTGATGGTCCCTGCCATAATAGTCGCGGGTTTGTACCTTCCATACATACACATCCTGCTGCGCTATTTCTTTTCCATCGTTCGCTATCCCATTCCAGCCTCTCTTCAGGTCAGAGGTTGTATAGATCAAGTCGCCCCAGCGGTCGAAGATGAACATTTTGAAATGATTGGGATCAATGCCAATGCCCATGGGCAGGAACACGTCGTTCATATTATCGCCGTTAGGTGTAAAAGTGTTCGGGAACCATATCTGGTAATCGCCTTTTATGCAAACTTCTTTAGAGGCGGTATCGCTGCAACCCCTGCTGTTCTTCGCGATGAGCCTCACCTGGTGACAGCCTGTATCGGTAAACGTATGTACAGGATCTTTCATAACAGAATAGGATCCGTCATCAGGAAAATACCACTGCAATGAATCGGCACCACTGCTCTTATCAAAGAAACTTACTACGGGATCGCCGGTGCTGGCCGACCAGCGGCTGGCGGTAAAATCGGCAACAGGAGAAGGCCATACTGTAATGAGCCCTGTTTTGATAACGCTTCCTTTACAACCATATTTATCAACCACCGAAAGACTGACACTATAGATGCCCGGTGTTTTAAGACAAGGATTTTGCGGGTTGCCGTTCAACACCATACCCCCCACTTTCCAGGTATAACTGCTCATGGTGGTATCAGGACAAAAGAGCTTGATACAAAAAGGCGCGCAGCCGGCAGTATCGGGGCAAAGAAAAACAGGAGCCGGATCGGGGGCTTGCTTAACGCTCACCGAATCATTTATCATGCAACCGTTCTTGTCTACGATCTTTACTTTATAAGTGCCTACTCCTACATTACTGAGCGATGAAGCATTGCCACCGCCTGTCCATGTATAAGTATAAGGAGGACTGCCGCCCGATACGATCACAAACGCGGAGCCTGTGTTTGACCCCAGGCAATTGACAGGAACGGAACCGGTACCACAAACTAATTTCGACGGCTGTGTTATTACCACAGTTCCCTGCGCGGAGCATCCGGTATTATCAATGATCACAACTGTATAAGTGCCGGCCGGAAGGCCTGTTGCCTGCGAATTGGTTTGACCGCAGCTCCAGTTATATGTATAGGGCGCTGTACCTGTCATTACCGCTGTTGCGGAACCGGTACTGTCGCCAAAACAAGGCACCGTGGTTATGTTGGTGAAGCTGAGCGAATTTATTACCACAGCGATCTTTGTTGATGTACACCCCTTGCCATCGGTAACGGTAACAGTATAAGTGCCCGATGCAAGCCCGTTAGCGGTAGGCCCGTTAATGTTCCCTGGATTCCATACGTAAGTATAGGGTCCGCTTCCGCCCGAGGCCGCTGCCGTGGCGCTTCCTGTTTTGGTGCCGCAGGTAGAAGACGTTGTACTGATATTGATAACCGGTGAAATCGGAACGGTTACTGTCGCCGTTTTTATTACCACCGCGCCCGATGAATCAGTGAGCGTAAGTGTATAAACAGTTGTTACCGTAGGACACACCGTTATACTGGGAGTACTTTGGTTTACGGGCTGCCACTGATAGGTATAGGGTGGGTATCCTCCCGAAACCTGGGCGCTGAGACTTATGCAGTTTCCCTTGCAAATGGTTCCTCCGCTAACAGCAAGCGTCATTTGAGATCCACCTCCACC
>JANWJV010000141.1 GCA_025451785.1 Bacteroidia bacterium
ATGGAAACCAAAACTGTAATTACCGTAGAGGCCAACATAAACGTACCGGTTGAAAGGGCCTGGAAATACTGGAACGAGCCCGCGCATATTATGCAGTGGTGCTTTGCCTCCGATGACTGGCACGCGCCGGCCGCGAAGAACGACCTGCGCGTTGGCGGCAAGATCGTTACCACCATGGCCGCTAAGGACGGCAGCATGTCTTTCGATTTCGAAAGCACTTATACCAAAGTGGAAGAGAACAAGCTCATTGAATACACCATCGCCGACGGGCGCAAAGTGAAGATCGTGTTCAGCGGCAACGGCGGCTCTACTAAAATAACAGAGAGCTTTGAGGCCGAGAGCGAAAACCCCATCGAGATGCAGCAAGGTGGCTGGCAGGCGATCCTCAACAATTTCAAGAAACACGCGGAAGCACAATAATATCGTATGGCTACCATTCGATCCTCTGTAAAAATTACACCTTGTCTTTGGTTCGATCAAAATGGCGAAGAGGCCGCCAATTATTATGTTTCTGTTTTTAAGAATTCGGAGATAAAGGCCATCTCCCGCTATGGCAAAGGCGCGCCTTTGCCGGAAGGCACCGCCCTAACTGTAAGTTTCACCCTGGACGGGCAGCACTTTACAGCGCTCAACGGAGGCCCGCTGTTCAAGTTCACTGAAGCTGTTTCCTTCATGATCAGTTGCAAGGACCAGCAGGAAGTGGATCACTATTGGGATGCGCTTACCAAAGAAGGCGTCGAGTCCATGTGCGGCTGGCTGAAGGACAAATACGGTTTGTCATGGCAGGTGGTGCCTGATGGAATTGGCGATATGCTTTCAGGCAAGCGTAAGGGAAACAACGCTAAGATGATGCAGGCCCTGATGAAAATGAAGAAGCTGGATATTAAAACGCTCGAAGACGCCTTTAATTCTTAAAGGCCCGCGTAGAGGTCTTCAATACCTTTTACAAATACATCCCAGCCGAATCGTTTCTTTTCGATAGCCGCATTCGCCGTGAACGCGGCTTCGCGATTATTGGAGTAGAAATCCGATAGCGCCTCAACGATCGCCGGCACATTGGTATCGGTAACATAACCCACTTTTTTATCAGGAACGATCTCGGCAAGGCCACCCACATTGGTTACCAGCATGGGCCTTTCAAAGCTATAAGCGATCTGTGTAACGCCGCTCTGTGTTGCGCTGCGGTAGGGCTGCACCACAATATCGGCCGCGCAGAAATAATGTTTGATGTCCTCCGAAGGGATGTAATCGTTGCGAAGGATAATACTCTCCCCTATATTGTATTTTTCGATCAGGTCCTTGTAATAGTTCCAGTCCTCGTAACACTCACCGGCAACAATAAGCTTCACCCCCATTTTACGAACGCGCTCATCGGCCATGGCTTCCAATAAAAGGTCCAGGCCCTTGTAGCGGCGTATGAAGCCGAAGAAAAGCATGTATTTACCTGCAGGATCCAGCTTCAGGTGCTGTATCGCCTCCTGCTTGCTCACTTTCTCCCCGAAGATATCATAGATGGGATGCGGAATGAATACCTTGTGCTTATTATCAGTGAATACTTCCAGGTCGTGCAGCACCGATTCAGACATAGCCACAAAGCCGTGATTTTGCTTCAGAAAATACCTGGTAAGCGCGTTGTCGCCCGGCCTCTTCTCATGCGGTATCACATTGTCGAGGATCGTGATCACCTTGCATTCCTTTTTCAGCTTCTTCGCCACCGTTCCCAATGAAGGCGAGAAAAAGGTCATCCAGTATTTGAAGATCAGCAGGTCGGGTTTGAATTTTCGTATTGCCCTGGCTGTGGAAGAATAGGTAAAGGGATTGATGGTATCCAGCAATTGTTCCGCGGGAATCGGATCCGCCTGGTCGCTTTCACCAACATACTGGCTCTTGCCCGGGAAAAGGAAATTAGGATACTGCCTGCTAAACGTGAAGGCCTTCACCTCGTGCTTCTTCTCCAACTCCCGGTACAATGCCGCATTGAACTGGGCGATGCCGCCCCGCAAGGGATAAAAGCTGGAAAGTATGGCGATCCTCATGAAAGGCTATGCGTATTGAACAATGGCCTTGTACACTTGCTGCACCGGGATATCGTTCATGCAGCAGCGCTCCCTGCTGCAAGTACCCCCGTAATAACAATCGCAGCCGGAGCTCGGCTCTACGATCGTTCCGCGCCCGTACAGCTCGAACTCATGGCGGTTGAAAATATTATTGAACAGGATCAGCGGCTTCTGCAATCCTACCGCGATGTGCATCATCATGGACACTGCCGAAACCACCAGGTCGCAATTAGCGGTGATGGCAATAAATTCTTCTAACGAAAAAGTACCGGGATAATAGGCACCGGTGCTTTGGGCGTATATCTTGTTCTGCGCGTCCTCATCTGTTCCTCCAAGCACCATCGGGTAATAGCCGGCCTTCTGAAGCTCTTTTATCAGTTGCACCCAGTGGTCCTGGGGCCACAACCTGGTGCTCCAGCGTTTGCCGCAGCCCGTATTAAGACCAATGATCTTTTTCCCGCTCGCCTGTTGCTTCAACACGCTCCATTTCTTCACCAGGTCCTGGTTCACGTTCATGAGGTAATTCTCGCCGCCAAACTTCATCTCGCATATCTCAAAGATCTCTTCGAGATAACTTTTTGTATTTTCCTTAGAGACATTATCGAACAAACCCGTGATCAGCTTATGTTTCGCCGCGGGTGTGACCACATCTATATGCTGGTCCTTCCAGGTGAAACCGTATTTCTTCTTGGCCTTTACATCGGCAAGCAATGAACAGGCTTCTATTTCCTTATCAAGATTGATCGCGATGTCGAACTCCTGGTGCATCACCGCGTGCACAGCCTCGAAACCGAACTTATATATCCTGTCGATATCAGCCTTTGGAAGAATATCAGGCGATTGTGTGATCCATGTGATATGGCTTTGGGGATAGAGCTTGCGATAACGTACCACCAACGGCGTGGTGCGGATCACATCGCCCAGGGCGCCCAGCTTGATGATAAGGATCCTTGTTTTGATGGGAACATATTCATCGCAGGTGCTGCATACCTTGTTGCGAAGCTTATTGGGAACACAGGGCACTTCGCCGCGGAAATACTTGCAATCGAATTTCAGGTCCCTGATCTCCATCGCTATTTATCGAGTCCTATCTTTTTCGCTATATGGTAATGGTTCCGGTCAGGAGAGTTCCTGGCAATGAGCTCGCCAAGGAAGCCGGCCACAAAAAGAATGGTGCCCAGCACCATGCTGGTGAGGGCGATATAGAACAAAGGTCGTTCGGTAAGCAGTTGCGCTTGTACCTTGTAATAATATACGTCCATCAGTTTACTGGTGCCCAGGTAAACCGAAGTACCCAATCCCACGAGGAACATGAGCGTTCCCAGCAGGCCGAAGATGTGCATAGGCTTTTTGCCGAACCGTCCTACAAAGGAAATGGAAAGCAGGTCGAGGAAGCCATTGATGAAACGCTCCAGCCCGAACTTGGTCTTGCCATACTTGCGCTCCTGGTGTTGCACCTCCTTCTCCACTATTTTAGTGAAGCCTGCCCATTTGGCGATCACAGGGATATAGCGGTGCATCTCACCGTACACTTCTATCGACTTTACCACCTCGCTCTTATAGGCTTTCAAACCGCAGTTAAAGTCATGCAGGTTCTTAATGCCCGACATCCGGCGCGTAGCCCAGTTGAACAGCTTGGTAGGAATTGTTTTGGTAATGGGATCGTAGCGTTTCTTCTTCCAGCCTGATACAAGGTCGAAACCTTCTTTGCTTATCATCGCGTAAAGAGCCGGTATTTCGTCGGGGCTGTCCTGCAGGTCGGCATCCATGGTGATCACCACTTCGCCGCCGCAAGCCTGGAAACCGGTATTGAGGGCCGCTGATTTACCGTAGTTCCTGCGGAAGCGAATGCCCTTGATGTTGGCGTTCTTCGCGCCCAGCTCTTCTATCTTCTTCCAGGAGCCGTCCTTACTGCCGTCGTCCACCAGGATGACCTCATAAGAATAGTTGTTCGCCGCCATCACTTTCGCGATCCAGTCGCAAAGTTCCTGCAGCGATTCTTCCTCGTCAAACAGCGGAATGACTACTGAGATGTTCAGCATAAGAGGCAAAAGTACGGATTTTGGGAATAAAAAAAGGGCAAGCTACTTATATCGCACCGCTACAACCGTTTACCCTTGCTCCGTTCCCGTCCTGGGGGAGTCACAGGAGCTGGTCGTATAAGACTTGCCCGGCATAAAGGTAGTAAAATAACCCAGACCCTATTGTTCGCCTTTCCACTCCACTTCCCCCAATACAAATACGTAAGGGTTTTCGTTCAGCCAGCTGCAATAATTGATGTTGAGGCGGTATCTCTTTTCGCCCAACAGAAGGTTCATGGCGATATAAAAGGTGGTATATCCTTCGTCGTGGCGCTCAATGCTGCGGCCGCCATAAGAAAGCTTAAGCGCCCCAGGGTCTATCTTTTCCTTCTTCATCTGCTCCATGGCGTTCCAGAGGCTGGCATCGGTTTTTGAGGTGATCATGGAGGCCGCCCAGTTATTGTCCATCTTTTTCATTTCCTCATTACCGGCATATACAACATCGATCAGTTTGCGAAAATCGTCTTTGGAGGGTACCAGCGATTTGGCGAAATAGATCGAGTCCTTGTTCTTCAATGCTTCCATGGCCCTGGCGATGATGATGTTCACCGGGTCATTGCCTTCAAGGCCCATCCCAGAAGAAGGATGCAGCTTAAAAGCTCCATTCACATCCATCGCCTTTTTGAACTCGAGCCCTATGTGACGCTCTGGCTTGGCCTGGCTCAGCCAAACGGTAAACTTTACCTTGGGAGTACCTGAGCCCGATTCGTGGGCACTGTCGATCTTCATAGCCGTCCAATCCAGCTGGCTGCCTTTTGATATCTCGAGCAGTTCATTGAAATACTTCTTGAACTTCTCGCCGGTCTTGATCTTTGCCGAGTCGGCGGTATTTCCGGGCATCGGCATTCCCTGCATCGCTTTGTAGTCTTCAGCGGTAGCGATAAGCGGCTCTATCTTTTTAAAGTCCTTTTCCTTCAGCGCGCTGAGGAAAGTGTTCGTGAATGCCTCCGCCTTTTTAGAGGGTGGCTGGGCTGCTAGTGCCCCGAAGCCAAGAATAGACAAGGATATAAGCAGGACGGTTTTCATTACTTCAGTTTTGAGATCTTATCAGTATAATAAACAACAGGCGTAAGCACGAGGAATAAAAGTATCAAGATCAGGTAGAGGGCTTGCGCGGCAGGCTTTCCCTGAGCGGATCGTATCAGGCAAAAGGAAAGCACTATAAAGAACAGCATCACAACTATTTTCAGCGCTCTCATCATTTTATAAGTCAGCAAAAAACGTTCTTCCATGTGTGTGCTCCGCTTAGGCAAAATATACCAGCTCCTCTGGCGCGAAGCATAGCTCATGAACAGGTACATGCCAAACGCCAGTACGGGGCCTACCCAAAGCATGTGCTTGCTGCCCCAGTTATCGGCTTCACCCGAAACAGAGAAATGAACTGGAACTTTATCGGCCAGAGAAGGTAAATAAATGGCGATCAGCACTACGTTGGCGAGCAGGAGCATCAAGGCCGCTACCTCCCATTTCTTGTCATCTTTGTCAATGGTTGTTTTCATCTTGTTTTGTTTTAGCAGTTAATTCCGGAGCGTTTATACAATTCCTTTACATAGGCCGCTTCCAGGTGGTCCCTGATGGCACGTTTCACCTTTAGCGCTACACTACTATTGCGGCGCGCAGGCATCTTTTTTAGTTTCATGGGGGCTATCACTGATGCGTACTGTTCAGGGTTCATACACAAAAAGGGTCTTGCCGGTACTTCTTTCGCGGGTAACGGTGAAGCATACATAATGATCCTCCAGGTATTCTTTTATTGTTCTTTTCACTTTGGAAGAAACACTGCCCATCAGGGCTTTTTCTTTTTTCCAGAAAAACGATTGCATGGCTTTGCGGTTCATAGGATGGTTTGTTTTGATGAAGCAAAATTATGACCATCATACGGGCCTTTGGGGGTCCGATTATCAGGAAGGGCTTCCGGATTATCAGGAAGGCATTTCTGCCTATCAGGCTTAAAAAAAGGGGTTATTTGCCGGAAAGAAGCCTTACAACCAGCTCCTTCTTGTGCTGTGATACCGGTACACTGGCATCATCATGCATCACAAGGTAGCCTCCATCCGACTTCACGTACTTTTTTACGTGGACCATGTTCACCAGGTGGCTCTGGTGCACCCGCTCAAAGCCTTCGGGTACCAGCAGGTTCTCGTAATCTTTCAGCGTCTTTGATACCAGCAGGGGTTTTTCTTTGAGGAAATAAAAACGGGTATAGTTACGCTCCGACTCACAGCGGATGATCTCGTCGGTCTTATAAACAAGTATGGAGTCGCCTGCCGCAAGGGCGATGCGCGCGAATTTGTTCTTCGGCGCGCTCATGCTCTCCAGGAGCATTTTAAGGTTATCCATTTCAGGAACCGCTTTGCGCTCTGATATCTTGCTCACCGCCTGAACCAGTTCATCGGGGTCCACAGGTTTCATAAGATAATCGATGGCGCTAAAGCGAAAGGCTTTGATGGCATATTCATTATGCGAGGTGGCGAAGATCACCTGGTAGCCTGTACATCCGGCAGCGCGGAGCTTATCCAGCAGATCGAAGCTGGTGCCTCCTCCTATCTCTATATCCAGGAACAGCAGCTGCGGCTTCAGAACGGGTATCTGCTTAAACGCTTCCTCCACTCCCGCGGCATGGCCTATCACTTCGATGCCCTCACAGAGGGCCTTCAGGTCGCGTATCAGCGAGTCCCTCGAATTGGATTCGTCCTCAACTATGAATGCGGTGATCATCGGGCAAATTTAAGCTACCTGAACGGGTAAATCAAATATGATCTTAGTGCCCGCAGGGTTTTGGTCAGGGCCCACCAGGTCAACAACATTTATGGCAGAAGCCTCCCCGTCCTTCGAAAGCAGCGCAAGGCGTTCCTGCGACACCTTCATGGCAGTTGACTTATGCCCGGGGCGCTCCTTCTGAATACTGGCCTTGCGACCTACACCATTGTCTTCCACTTCGCAACGAATGCTTTTGCCATTAACATTGAAACGCAGCCAAAGCATTCCTTTCTTTTCTGCCGGAGCAAAACCATGAAGGATGGCGTTCTCTATATGCGGTTGAATGAGCATCGGGGGAATACGTATCGCCTCTGGATCAATGGCGGGATCCACAACGATCTCAAAGTCGAACTTACCCGTAAAGCGTAATTGCTCTATCTCCATATAGGATCGCAGGAGTTCCACCTCGTTTTGCAGCAATACAAAGGTCTCCCTCGAGTTCTCGAGCACCAGCCGCATCAGTTTCGCGAACTTACTGAGGTACCTGCGGGCTTCAGCCGTTTGATTGTCGCCAATGAAATTATTGATGGAGCTCAGCGCGTTGAAAATAAAATGCGGGTTCATCTGCAGCCTTAAGGCCTTTTGCTCCAGCTCCAGCACCTGCTTTTCCATTTGAGCACGCTCGTTCTTTCGCCTGATACGGATATAAACAAAAAAACCGCCTCCCAACAATAAAAGCACCGCCGTTCCGAACACTATCCTGTTTCGCAGTGAAGTTTTCTCCATCTCCAGCTGCCCTGCACGGGCCTGCTGCAGATCCTTTTCAGCGCTCAGCAGCTTTATCTCGCTCTCCTTCTTCTCCGTTTCATACTTTGCCGACATCTCGGCGATCTGTTTCATCCGCTCATCTCCTAACAAGGAATCCCTCAGCTGGCCTTTCCGCTTTTCGTACAACAAGGCCTTCTCAAAATTACCGGTCCTCGAATAAAGGTCCGACAACATGGAGCATGCGCTGAATAGGTTCTTCCTGTCGCCGATACGCTCCGAAATATCCTTCCCTTTCAAGAGATATTTCAGGCCTACTTCGTTATTGCCCATCACCGACGACAATTCACCGATATTGATGCACCCTGCAGCAATAGCGGCAGAATCACCAATGGCCTCGTTCTCTTTCAGCGCGCTGAAATAATATTGCATCGCTTTGGCAAAATCTCCCTTATTGCTGTAGTTCAGCCCCAGGTTATTGAGCGCCGTCTTGATACACATCTTGTTGCCGATCAGCTCCCCTACTTTCAGCGACCGCTGCAGGTAAACGATCGCCTGGTCAAAATCTTTTTGAGCTGAATAGGTGTTGCCGAGCGAGTTAAGCGCATAGGCTATTCCGATGGAATCCTTTACCCCTTCCGCCAGGCCAAGTGCCCTGAGGTTATATTCTGTCGCCTTAGGGTAGTCACGCATATCCTTATACACCACACCTATGAGCTGAACATTGACCGACATCGAAAAGGTGTCCTTCAGCTCCTCACATATCCTGAGCGAGTTCAGAAAATGCTCGAGGCCTTTGGCCAGCTCGCCTTTGGCTACATAGGAATTACCCAGGTTGTTTTCAGAGGAAAATATTTCCTTTTTCGACCCGTGTTCCTTCCGGATCTCAAGCGCCCTGTTAAAGAGGGTAATGGCGGTGTCGGCCATGCCCTGGTTACGGAAAGCGACCCCTACGTTCGTGAGGCTGTTAGCGATGTCGCGTTGCCGCCCCTCGAGTTCCGATATCGTAAGCGCTTCCTTTGCATAGGCCAAGCCTCTTTTATAATCGGATGCGGCATTGTATATCTTACTGAGCTGGTTCAGCAATTTTACCCGGTTAGTATCCACCTTTTCCTTTGCCAGCAACCCCTCCAGCGAATCGGCTTTGGAGCGCTGGGCTGCTACCTGGCCGATCGCTATAACCAGGACAACAATACATAGGAAGGAGCGCTGGGCTTTTCTCATACCAGGTCAAAAATAACCCTATTCCTCAAAAGCGAAGCACCGGCCTATTTCCATTTTTTTCTATCTTTAATTCCCGAAATTCCCTATCCGGAACAACAGGCTTTTATGAAAAGAACTCTCCTGCTATTTTTCTTCATCGCAAGCCTCCTTCCTTCTGCTTTCGGCCAACCCAAAGGGCTCGACACAAAGTTCATCGCCTCTACCTATTATAAAGGGTCGGTAAAGATACTCCTGTTCGATTCCCTTGCCGAAAAGAACAAGCCGGGCAGCGGCTATATTGGCCGTGGTTCGGGCTTTATCCTTACGGAAGACGCCGTCATCTTCAGCAACCGTCACGTAGTGGAGATGTGCGTGTTCGGTTACGCCAGCTACGATTACTACGATGAGCAAAAGGGCACTACCACCACAACGATCGGAAAATACAGTGATGAACTGCTCCAAGACGAGAACGTGGTTAAGATCCACCGCTTTGGTTACCCGGTGCCCATCATACAGGTATACTCCGGCAACGGGGAGAACGATTACAAGTTGTATTACGCAAAAGTGATCTCGCTCAGCATGGGTTCTTTTGATGGAGCTGTACTGAAGATCATATCTGACATGGAAGGCAATAAACCGAAACCTGAGTTCCAGCCTTTGCCTATCGGTAATTCCGACTCCACTTCCCAGGGAGAAGACCTTTGCGTATTCGGTTTCCCGCAGCAGTACAGCGGCAGTTTCGACCGCATGCTTCATGACATGAGCACGCTCACCTCAGGCAAGCACAGCGGCTTCGACTATGTTTTCAATAAGGATTTCGGCTATATCAAAACCGATGCTGCTATCAACAGCGGCAACAGCGGAGGGCCTGTATTCAACTCTGACAATAAAGTGATCGGCATCGCTACGGCCACCGGCATGGAAACGAACATAGGTCTCGTGGGAGGCATTAACGCCATGTATTATGTCGTTGCGCAGAACATCGATATGCTCCAAAAACTCTCGGCCAAAGGATTAAAGGTCCCGAGATCGGCCGGCGCGGTGAATACAGTGAGCGGAGAAAAGAAACCCGTTCCCTCCCCTGTCGAGGTAGAGGAACACAACAAAAAAAAGCAGGCGGCGCTGGCAGAAAGGATCAGGAAGGCAGAAGAGCGCAAGCAGGCGGAGGCCTATAACGCTTATACGTCCATGCTTCCCCAGGTAAGAACAAAGACCAGCCTGGGCATTGCCGCCGGCGGGGCCCGTTATTCAAGAGGAGGCATCGACCAGCTCTGGCAAACCATCAACAGCGACCCTTCCCTTACCGCTACCGGCGAAGGAAGTCCGTTTTTCTGGAAGGCCGATATGCAATTCCTGTTCGCTGAGAAAAAAGAGCAGAAGGATTTTTTCGGCTTCAGCCTGCAGTATGTCATGACTGCCAGGAAGGCCATCGGCGCGGTCAATGACCTTAACGGCGTAAAGAACGAAGTGGCCCTCAGCGCCCGCTTCGTCGACCTTGGCCTGGTATACTCAAGGGCATTGGATGACAACTATTCGCTTTACGTTGAGCCGGCCTGGATGTACGTTGGTATTCCTCGCGGCACGATCACCGCTTATGGCGCTACCTATAAAGAAAAGGGATCGCAGTTCGCTACAGGATGGTCGTTAGCCGCAGGCATTAACAGGATGATCGGCCCATCGTTCGCCCTTACAGCACGTGCAGGATACCGTTGGGTGAGCATGCAAGAGGTACATGAGGAAGACAGGGACGGTTTCACTTTAAAGTATTCGTTCTTCAAGAACGGTATCGACGGTGAGACGACCATGGTAAAATGGAACGATCTGTTCGTTACGATCGGGGTTGCGTTCTCCACAGAAAAAAAGAGGGCCGCGAAAGGCGCGGCGGGACCTATGCCTGTAAGAAAATGAGGACATTGAAACTGTACATATCTCTCCCCGCACTGCTGCTCCTGTTTTTCACAGCCTGCACAAAAGAAGACGGCATTACGCCTAACTGGCCCCGAAAGACCGGGTTTCCGGGAAGCGGAAGACAATACGCCGCGGCATTTGTCATCAACGGCAAAGCTTACATGGGAACCGGCAACAACAGTTCCTACCTGAAAGACCTTTGGGAGTACGATCCTTCTACCGATACCTGGACCGAGAAGGCAAACTTCGGCGGCAGCGCGCGTGAACGGGCGGTGGGCTTCGCCATCGGCAGCAAAGGTTATATCGGCACCGGTTACGCCGGTTCACAAACCAACGATATGTGGGAATACGATCCCTCGAACAATACCTGGCTGCAGAAAGCATCCATGCCCGCTACGGCAAGGAACAACGCGGCAGCTTTTGTGGTGGGCAATAAAGCATACGTGGGCACCGGATGGACCGGCTCTGTTTACGTGAAAGACCTCTGGGAATTTGATCCCGGCAATAACAGCTGGACGCAGAAGACCGACCTGCCCGGAAGCGCCCGTTACCAGGCCGCCGCTTTTTCCATCGGCGGAAAAGGATACCTGGGCATCGGCTATTTCAGCGGGCAGTACCTGAGCGATTTTTATGAATATGATCCCGTGGCCGATCAGTGGGCACAAAAAACTTCCTTCCCCAACCCTCGTTCAGACGCGGCCTCTTTTGTGCTCAACGGAAAGGGAGTGATCGCCACCGGAAGGAGCAACAAATACGCTATGGATGTTTG
This sequence comes from Bacteroidia bacterium, assembly GCA_025451785.1. GTDB lineage: Bacteria > Bacteroidota > Bacteroidia > JANWJV01 > JANWJV01 > JANWJV01. The sequence continues at coordinate 11,484 of JANWJV010000141.1, forward strand.
GGAATATGATGCCGGCACCAACCAATGGACAGCAAAGGCAGAGTTTTCAGGCACCGGGCGCCAGGGCGCTATTGGTTTTTCAGCGGGCGGCCGCGGCTTTATAGGCACCGGTTACGACTCCGATTACAAAACGGATTTCTTCGAGCTCTGGCCCTGATACAGAACTCAAAACTTGTTAATTACTTTCCGCAAACCATGCCGCTGCCTTATTACCTTTGCAGCACAAAACCAGCACCATGAAATTCTTCATCGACACCGCCAATCTCGCACAGATAAAAGAAGCCGAAGACCTCGGCGTACTCGACGGGGTGACCACCAACCCTTCCCTTATGGCCAAAGAAGGCATCAAGGGCGAAGCCAATATCCTGAAGCATTATGTGGATATCTGCAACATAGTATCGGGTGATGTTAGCGCTGAGGTGATCTCCACTGAGTTCGAGGGTATAAAAAAAGAAGGGGAAGCGCTGGCTTCATTGCACAAGCAGATCGTAGTGAAAGTACCCATGATCAAAGACGGCGTTAAGGCCCTGAAATATTTTTCTTCCAAAGGCATCAAGACCAATTGCACACTGGTGTTCAGCGCGGGCCAGGCATTGCTGGCCGCAAAAGCAGGCGCCACCTATGTGTCGCCCTTCATCGGCAGGCTCGACGATGTATCTACCGACGGCCTCGACCTTATCCGCGACATACGCACCATTTACGACAACTACCGCTATAAGACCCAGATACTCGCCGCTTCGGTGCGCCATCCTATGCACATCATCAACTGCGCCAAGCTGGGTGCCGATGTAGCCACCTGTCCGCTGAGCGCCATCACCGCATTGCTCAAGCACCCCCTTACTGACTCGGGGCTGGCGCAGTTCCTGGCCGACGCCAAAAAATAGAATGCTTTTACGGATCAACCCGGAACAACCGCGCCCGGCAGAGATACAACAAGTAACGGAATGCCTCCGTGATGGTGGCATTATCATTTATCCAACCGACACCGTTTACGGTATGGGCTGCGACATACATAAGCAGCGCGCTGTGGAACGCATATGCTCCCTGCAGGACATCGATCCGGTAAAAGCACAACTCTCCATTGTATGTTACGACCTTAGCCACCTTTCTGATTTCGCGAAAGTAGAGACGGGCACTTATAAACTTATGCGCAAGGCCCTACCCGGGCCTTTCACCTTTATATTGGAGGCCAGCGGCAATGTACCTAAGCTATTCAGGAGCAAGAAAAAAACCGTTGGCATCCGTATCCCCGATAACCTCATCGCAAGAGAGATCGTACGGACCCTGGGGAATCCCATCATGAGCAGCTCCATCCACGACGATGATGAAGTGCTGGAATACAGTACCGACCCCGAGATCATCCACGAAAAGTACAAGGACAAAGTGGACATGGTCATCGCCGGGGGCTACGGCAACATACAGCCTTCTACCATTGTTGACTGTACAGGCCCTGAAATAGCCGTTATAAGGCAGGGTTTGGGCCAGCTGGAAGACTACCTATAATATACCCCTATTTCTAAGTATTTTGTTAGTTTTGTAAGGATCGAACGATTTTGAAGCCATTTATATGGCAATTACCGCAAAAGAGATTACAAAAAAACTTTCCGATAGGATCAGCCGTCTGTCGGAGTCCCAAACCATTGCGATGGCACGGCGCAGCCGGGAGCTTATCGCCAAAGGGGTGGACATCATCAGCCTCAGCCTGGGCGAGCCCGACTTCCATACCCCGGAAAACGTAAAGACGGCCGCCAAGAAAGCGATCGACAGCGACTTCAGCTATTATACCCACGTATCCGGTTACCAGGAACTGCGTCAAAGCATCGCGAAAAAATTGAAGCGCGACAACAACCTGGATTATATCGCTGATAATATTGTAGTATCTACCGGCGCTAAGCAAAGCATAGCGAACGCTGTGCTCGCCCTTGTAAATCCTGGCGAAGAAGTGCTGGTGCCCGCTCCCTATTGGGTGAGCTACCTGGAGATCATCAAGCTAGCCGAAGGCAAGAGCGTGATCATCCCTACCGACATTACCACTAACTTCAAAGTAACAGCGGCACAGCTCGAAGCCGCCATCACCCCCAAAACAAAACTGCTGATGTTCAGCAGCCCCTGCAATCCTACCGGCAGTGTGTATTCAAAAGAAGAGCTCAAAGCCATTGCCGAAGTGGTAGCAAAGCATGATAACCTGTTCATCCTCTCCGACGAGATCTACGAACACATTAACTTTTGCGGAAGGCACGAAAGCATTGCCCAGTTCGACTCCATGAAGGAGCGTACCATCATTGTAAATGGAGTTTCCAAAAGTTTCGCCATGACAGGCTGGAGAGGCGGCTACATTGCGGCACCCGACTGGATCGCCAAAGGATGTGATAAGATACAGGGGCAATTTACTTCTGCTACTTCTTCCATCACACAAAAGGCCATGCAAACAGCCATGGAGACCGATCCGAAAAGTATCCAGCCCATGTGCGAAGAGTTTCGCAAACGCCGCGACCTTGTTTACGGCCTTATCAAGGATATCCCTGGTATGAAATCCAACTTGCCTGATGGTGCCTTTTATTTCTTCCCGGATATTTCATGGTATTTCGGAAAGAGCGACGGGAATACTACTGTTAAGAACGGCACTGACCTTTGCATGTACCTGTTAGACAAGGCCCATGTGGCCATCGTGCCCGGTGAAGCCTTTGGCGACGACCGTTATGTGCGCTTCTCTTACGCCACCTCTGAAGACAAGCTCAAGGAGGCGATGCGCAGGATGAAAACCGCGCTCGCAGAACTTAAATAACAATGACCGATAAGGAAATAAAGGAACTGTTCGGCTCCTTCAATACGCTGAAAGTGCTGATCGTTGGGGATGTGATCCTCGACTCCTACATGTGGGGAAAGGTGAACCGCATTTCTCCTGAAGCTCCCGTGCCTATTGTAGCTGTAAATAAGAAAGAGATGAGGTTGGGCGGCGCCGCCAACGTGGCACTTAACATCCGCGCCCTGGGTGCTACTCCCCTGCTCTGCTCGGTGATCGGCAAGGATAGCGAAGGCCAGGCCTTCCTGCGATCGATGAAGGACGTTGACCTGCCTTCTGATGGAATCCTCGAAAGCAAAAGCCGTATCACTACCGTAAAAACACGCATCATAGGCAACAACCACCAGATGCTGCGCATCGACGAGGAACATGATCATACTATTTCATCGAAAGAGTCGGAAGAGCTTTTCAAAAGGATATCCGCTTTGATAGCGACGCAAAAGGCGGACGTGATAATTTTTGAAGATTATGATAAGGGAATTCTCAATCCGACCCTGATCGAACAGGTAGTAAAGCTGGCCAACAGCAAAGGCATTCCTACTGTAGTGGACCCTAAGAAAAGGAACTTCCATCATTACAAGAACGTTTCCATGTTCAAGCCCAACTTAAAAGAGCTGAAAGACGGACTTAAGTTCGACTTTGAACATGACACCGGTAAAGAGCTGAGCAAGGTGGTGGACGAACTTCGCGTGAAGCAAAAGATAGGCACCGCCCTTATTACGCTGAGCGAGCATGGCATTTATATCAACAACGGTAAGACCAAGAAGATATTTCCGGCGCATGTGCGCAGGGTGGCCGATGTATCGGGTGCCGGCGATACCGTGGTGAGCGTGGCAGCGCTTTGCTGCGCACTGGGCGCATCGCCTATGCTTACCGCTTCGCTTGCCAACCTTGCCGGGGGGCTTGTATGTGAACGTGTGGGTGTTGTACCCGTTGACAAAAAACAACTAATGAGCGAGGCGATCCGGCTCGGATTAAGCAAATGACCAGCGTGGCCCCCGCAGTAACCCCTTATAAAAACAGTTCAGGAAAGAAGGAACAGGTGCGTTCTATGTTCAATAAGATCGCGCACCGCTATGATCTTCTCAACACAGTACTTTCGGCCGGCATCCACAAAAGCTGGAGAAGGAAGGCTGTGCGGATGATCGCCGGAATAAAACCACTGCAAGTGCTCGACGTTGCCACCGGCACCGGCGATTTCGCGATAGAAGCATTAAAGCTTAAGCCGACAAAAGTGACAGGCATCGACATTTCAGAAGGCATGCTGGAGCTGGGCAAAAAAAAGATCGCGGAAAAAAAACTGGAAGATAAAATTGAGCTATTGCTCGCCGATTCAGAAAAACTCCCTTTCGGTGATAACAGCTTCGACGCTTGTACCATCGGTTTCGGTGTGCGCAATTTTGAAGACCTGGAGAAAGGCCTCAGCGAGATCTGCCGTGTGCTTCGCCCCGGCGGAATGATCTGTGTACTGGAATTCTCCAAGCCCAGGCGTTTCCCGGTGAAACAATTCTATGCCTCGTACTGTAGGTTCATTTTACCGGCGATAGGTAGATTGTTCTCAGGTGATAAGGCCGCCTATACATACCTGCCTGAATCAGTAAGGGCATTCCCCGACGGGCAGGATTTTTTAGCGATACTTGAAAAGACCGGCTTTGAACGAACGAATTGCAGGCCGCTGAGCTTCGGCATCGCAAGCATATATACGGGAACAAAGCAATAATCGAACAGAGAAAACGTTTTAGGATATTGATACGCTCCAGGAAATACGGAATATCGTTTTTGTTGCTTCTGCTTCTGTCACCGCTGGCGGGAAGCGCACAGTCATCCAAAGTAGGTAACCTTCAGTCCTACGAGAACGACTGGCTGCACTTCGGCTTTTTACTGGGCGTTAACAGCACCAATTTCATTGCCGAACCGATCGCTGATTTTTATAAGTTCGATACGCTCAAGAGCATCGTATCACGCCCCGAGCCTGGTTTCAACCTGGGAATTATCGCTGAGGTAAAGACCGGCGAGTTCTTCCGCCTGCGCTTTTTGCCCGACCTTTCCTTCGCCCAGCGCGATCTTACCTATCATATCAACGGAAAAGTGCAGAACTATGATTTCGTCAAAAAGGTAGAGTCCACCTTCCTCAATTTTCCTCTCGAGCTGAAGCTGCGCTCCAACCGCGTGGGCGGCAACTTCGGAGGTTATTTGCTGGCAGGCATCAAATACACCTACGACCTTGCTTCCAACAAGGACGTAGACAACAATTCGCTCGACCCTTCGAAACAAGTGATAAAACTAAAAAAGAGCGATTGGTCCTATACCGGCGGGGCAGGCATAGAGTTCTTTCTTCCCTATTTTAAATTTGCCGTAGAGCTCAAGGCCTCTTTCGGGCTCAAGAATGTGCTCATCAACGACAATACCCTTTTCTCCAATTCGCTCGAAAAGCTCAACTCAAAGGTGGTGCTTATCTGCTTCACTTTCGAGGGATAGGGCAACCAACGGGGCAACCTTCCGTCTGTAATGCGGATGGGCTTTCGGATCACCAGGATATTTTTGCTTTTATTGCTCCCCTTTGCAGGCACAGCGCAATCTTCACAGGTTGGCAACTTGCAGCAGTATGAGAACGATCGGCTCCACTTCGGCGGATTGATCGGCCCCAACTTCAGCAGCCTCACCGTACGCCCGGCCCCTGACTTCTATAAGTTCGATACACTTACCAGCATCACCCCAAAAACGGGAGCAGGACTTGACCTGTGCATTCTCGGAGAATTTAAGGTGAGTGACTATTTCCGCCTTCGTTTTGTGCCCGGGCTGTCGCTGGTGAACCGCAAACTCATTTACCATGTACGCGGCAAAGTAAGTGATTACGATTTTATCAAGGATGTGGAATCGAACTACCTGCATTTTCCACTATACCTCAAACTGCAGTCGAAACGGGTGTATGGCAATTACGCTTCTTACCTTCTGGGCGGCTTCAAATACAGCCGCGACCTGGCTTCCGACCAGGGGGTGAACAACAATGGCCTTGATCCGGCCAAGCAAGTGATCAAATTAAAAAAGAACGACTACTCTTTCGAAGCCGGGGCCGCATGCGAGTTCTATCTTCCCTATTGCAAACTTGCGATCGAGATCAAAGCCGCATTTGGCCTCCGCGACGCCATGATACACGACAATACGATCTTCTCCAATTCCGTTGAACGGCTCAACTCTAAAGCTGTAATCTTATCCTTCACTTTCGAGGGCTAATAAGCGGTTCCCTGCTTTTTCTTACTTTTGTTTTACCACTGCTCCCTAAAACGGTGCCTGGAATATGAAAAAAGAACTCGACCTAAGGCTTTCGCCGCAGGAAGCCGCCGATGAGGCAGCCCTGAAACAGGCCGTCGCTGAAACCAGCGGCATCGACCTTTCCTCCATTAACCATGTAAAGATCCTCAAGCGCAGCATCGACGCGCGCGCGCGCAGCATCAAAGTGCAGCTAAAAGTGGAGGTCTATATTGAGGAGTCTCCCCAGCCTGAAGAATTTCCTAAAGTGGTTTACCCCGATGTAAGCAAAAAAACACCGGTGCTGATCGCCGGAGCGGGTCCTGCCGGGCTCTTTGCCGCGCTGCGCCTGTTAGAACTTGGACTCAAACCTGTTATCCTCGAACGTGGCAAAGACGTACGCAGCCGTCGCCGCGATATAGCCGCGATCCACAAACTGCACCTGGTGAACCCCGATTCCAACTATTGCTATGGCGAAGGCGGTGCTGGAACTTATTCGGACGGAAAACTTTACACACGCTCTACCAAGCGCGGCGATGTAAATAAAATACTTCGCATCCTCGTTTCGCACGGCGCCAGTGAAGACATACTCAAAGAAGCACATCCCCACATCGGCACCAATAAACTTCCGCAGCTTATAATAAGCATACGCAATAGCATATTGGAAGCTGGCGGCGAAGTGCATTTCAATACCCGTCTATGCGATCTTATTGTGGAGAATGGCAAGATGAAAGGAGTTATAGCAGAACAAAACGGCATCTCAAAAGAATTCATCTCAGGCCATCTCTTGCTTGCTACGGGTCATTCGGCGAGGGATATTTTTCAGCTGCTTCATAAAAAGAACATTCTGATCGAAGCCAAGCCTTTCGCCATGGGTGTGCGCATTGAGCATCCCCAGCAGCTTATCGATTCCATTCAATACCATTGCGGCAGTAAAGAAGTTCCGGCCCTGCGCGAACACCTTCCTCCTGCCTCTTACTTCATGGTACACCAAAGCAAAGGCCGCGGTGTGTATTCCTTTTGCATGTGCCCCGGCGGCATCATCGCTCCCTGTGCCACCAGCCCTGGCGAAGTGGTCACCAATGGATGGTCACCTTCAAAAAGAAACAACCCTTACGCCAATTCAGGAATGGTGGTGGCTGTAGAAGAGGCCGACTGGAAGCCTTGGGAAAAACACGGAGCGCTGGCCGGGCTTTATTATCAATCTTCGCTTGAGCAAATGGCCTTTAACGCGGGAGGCAAAACACAAACAGCACCGGCCCAGCGCATGGAAGACTTCCTGAAAAAACAGCTCTCCCCTTCCCTTCCCGCAACATCTTACCAACCCGGTGTACTTTCAGCACCGCTGCATGAACTGCTTCCCGCTTCTATCAGCTTACGCATACAAGAAGCATTGACAGAATTCGGAAAGAAGTCAAAAGGTTATTTGACCAATGAAGCAGTGCTTGTAGGCGTTGAGTCAAGGACATCATCACCTGTACGGATACCAAGGGACAAAGAAACGCTCGAGCATCCCCAGGTAAAAGGGCTCTTCCCCTGCGGGGAAGGCGCCGGTTACGCGGGTGGAATTATCTCAGCGGCTATTGACGGGGAACGCTGCGCCGAAGCGATAGCAAATGCTATTGCTTAACGATCTTCAGTGCCTTGCCTGAACCCGAAGTAAGGAAGTAAACTCCAGCAGGAAGTGAAGTAATATCAAGTTGTAGCGCGTCATTCACAGGTTTTGACGACCAGGCTTTTACTTCTTCTCCGAGAATACTAAAGATCCTCAAGCCATCATGGAAACCCGAAACAGTGATCAGGCCTTTACTGGGGTTCGGCATTACGCTCAATGCCTCCTGCTCAGCTTCAGGAATTCCTGTAGTACCTGAGTTCCATTTGGCAATGTGGTTCACAGTGGTTCCACCGGCGGTAAGGAAAGCGCCGCCTGTATAAAGCTCCGAATTGTGGACAGCAAGGGAATACACTTCGTTGAGGGAGCCTGCCATACCGCTTCCGCAGGGTGACCAGGACGTTCCGTTAAACTTCGCGATCTTGCTTGCAGAACCTCCGCCTGCAAGAGTAAATACCCCACCCGCATAGAGCTCAGCATTGTAAGAGGTGATCGCGTATATATACGAATTGGGGCTATTGGTACCCGCCGCCGACCAGGTGCTGCCATTCCATTTGGCGATATAGCCAATGGTACTGCCGCCCGCGGTGGTAAAGTTTCCGCCCGCGTACAAGGCACCGTTCCAAACATACAGCGAGTAAATACGCTGGTTCATTCCGGTACCGAGGTTCGACCAGGAAGTACCGTTCCACTTGGCGATATAATAAGCGAAGTTTC
>JANWJV010000142.1 GCA_025451785.1 Bacteroidia bacterium
GTGGATTCATCGGTGTTCAAGAAAAATCTCGTATTCATTCTCGATAAAGTGCAAAAGCAATTGCCTGATAAAAGCAAGGTCATTCTCATTACCATTCCTGATTTTGGTGTAACACCAACCGGCGCTATGTATGGAGGAGGCCGTAGTATCTCAAAAGGCATCGCGGAGTTCAATGGTATTATTACGCGGGAGGCGAAGAAACGCAAGCTGCCATTGGTAGATATCTATCCCGTAACACAGAAGATGACCATCCAGGAAGGACATATAGCTCGTGATGGTTTGCACCCTTCCGCAAAAGAGTATGCTATTTGGGAGCAGATGGTCCTGCCTGTTGCGTATAAAATGCTAAACGGCCAATGATAGATCTTGCTGGTTTAAAAGCACGGGCCAACAGCGCTATGCCGGCCAATAAGAAGTTCTTTTCGAGGCTTCGAAAAGGTAAGATCAAAAATTTAGATGACAAAGTACAATCTATTCATAATGAAGTATTTAATGAAGTAGATTGTTTAACATGTGCGAACTGCTGTAAAACCACCAGCCCCATCTTTTATCAGAAGGATATTGAGCGCCTTGCAAAGCATTTCAGGATAACACCTTCGGCCTTCATTGAAAAGTATCTTCACATTGACGAGGACAAAGACTACGTGCTCAACTCGGCACCTTGCCCTTTTCTTGGAGCGGACAATTATTGTTCTGTATATGAAAGCCGGCCGACGGCATGCCGCGAGTACCCGCATACCGACCGTAAGCGCTTTCACCAGGTATTGGACCTCACCTTGAAGAATACGGCCGTTTGCCCCGCTGTATTTGAGATCGTTGAGAGGTTAAAGAGGGATATTTAGTACCTTTGGTTTCTCGTATGAACTTCATATTATTCGACGATTCCCGCGAAAACTTATTGCCGCTCACATTTACAAGGCCTGTGGCGGAGGTTCGCATTGGTATCCTTACCATCAAGGAGAAATGGGACCGTTACCTTGGAAGTTCCTGTTCATGGCTAACAGAAGACTACCTCTCCGCTAAATATCCTACTGAATTTACGATCGACACTGATAACGTTTGGATCAACGGCTCTGTTTGTCCGAACGAAAAGCTTGCTGAAGAAGTAATGAAGCTTCAGGCCGGACAAGAACTGCTGGCAGGCGAGGTTCTTATAGCCCGCAACACGGGCGATGAGAAAAAGATCGACCCTTCCTCAGGGAAATCAGAGAAGTTTGAAAGTCATGCGAACGCGCTGCGGATCACTCAGCCCTGGGATATCTTCTCGAAGAATGGAGAAGAGCTCGGCCGCGACTTCAGCCTTCTTACGAAAGGAAGGAACTCACATGCCTTAAGCAGCAGCAACCAGGTAATTGGGGTGGAGAATATTTTTGTAGAAGAAGGAGCTAAGGTGGAATGCGCGATCCTGAATGCTTCCACAGGTCCCATTTATATAGGCAAAGATGCCGAGATCATGGAAGGCTCCATTGTGCGCGGGCCTTTCGCGCTTTGCGAACATTCGGCGCTCAAGCTTGGCGCTAAAATATACGGGCCAACCACTGTAGGGCCGCATTCAAAAGTAGGAGGGGAGGTTAACAACTCCGTCATCTTCGGCTATTCTAACAAGGCGCACGACGGTTTTCTTGGTAACTCGGTAATAGGCGAGTGGTGCAATATCGGTGCTGATTCCAATAATTCGAACCTGAAGAACAATTATGCGGAGGTAAAGCTTTGGAGCTACGGCAAAGGAAAGTTCCTGGGAACGGGACTTGTTTTTTGCGGACTCATTATGGCCGACCACAGCAAGTGCGGTATCAATACCATGTTCAATACCGGCACGGTGGTAGGTGTTAACGCTAATATCTTCGGATCAGGCTTTCCGCGGAATTTTATCCCCGATTTTTCCTGGGGCGGCGCTGCAGGATTCACAACCTATAAGCTCGAAGATGCGTATGAGGTAGCTTCTAAAGTGTTCGAACGTAGAAGCAAAGCCTTTGATGATATCGAAAAGGCTATTCTAGCTAAAGTGTTCGAATTGAGCTCAAAATACCGGAAGTAATTCCCGTAAATCAACAATCGAAAATCAAAAATCAAAATTATTGTGAATCTGTCACTTTGTCCACATTTCCTTTGCTGGCACCACTATTGACATATTCAGGCGAAAAACCGCAATTATGAACGATTACTTTGAGTTGGAAAACCTGAATTCACTGAAGGAGAACATGACTCCTGACGATTCGGAGTTCATTCCGCTGTTAACAAGCGAAGATGAGGACCTCATCAATTCAGAGAAGGTTCCTGAAATATTGTCCATTTTACCCTTACGAAACACCGTTCTTTTTCCGGGCGTTGTCATACCCATTACCGTAGGGCGTGATAAGTCCATCAATCTTATCCGCGATGCCTATAAAGGCGATAAGACCATTGGTGTGGTAGCTCAGAAGAACGATAAGATAGAAGATCCCGGCGTTGAGGATGTGAACCAGATCGGTACCATTGCCTATATCATTAAAATGCTGAGGATGCCCGATGGCAACACTACCGTTATCATACAGGGTAAAAAACGTTTTGAGCTTAAGGAAGTGATCCAAACGGAGCCTTATATGAAGGCGAAGATCACCGCTTTCTCAGAAGTGCGCCCCGCGGCGGGTGATAAGGAATTTGACGCGCTGGTAAGTTCGCTCAAGGACATGGCCATGCAGATCATCAAGTATTCACCGCATATTCCTTCCGAAGCCGGGTTCGCGCTGAGGAACATCGAAAGCCCTTCCTTCCTCGTTAATTTCATTTCCTCCAATATGAATGCTACAGTGGCCGATAAACAAAAGCTGCTGGAGATCGCCAACCTGAAGGAAAGGGCCACCCAGGTGCTCTCGCATCTTACCAGGGACCTGCAAATGCTGGAACTCAAGAACCAGATACAGACCAAGGTGAAGGTGGACCTTGACAAGCAGCAGCGCGAATATTTCCTGCACCAGCAAATGAAAACCATCCAGGAAGAACTTGGAGGCGACAGCTTTGAGCAGGACATCGATGAGATGAAGCAGCGTGCCAAGGAGAAGAAGTGGAGCAAAGAGGTGAGCGCCGCTTTCGAAAAAGAGATCAGCAAGCTGCAGCGAATGAATCCCAACTCGGCCGAATACTCCGTTCAAACGAATTATCTTGAACTTCTGCTCGACCTTCCCTGGGGAGTGTATTCCGAAGACCGCTTTGATCTCCGCAAGGCGGCAAAGATATTAGACGATGATCATTACGGCCTTGAGAAAGTAAAGGACCGTATAGTGGAGCACCTGGCGGTGCTTAAACTGAAGGGCAATATGAAAGCACCTATTCTTTGCCTTTACGGCCCTCCCGGAGTAGGTAAGACCTCATTGGGCAAGTCGGTGGCAAAAGCCCTTGGAAGAAAATACGTGCGCATGTCGCTGGGCGGCCTTAAAGATGAATCAGAGATCCGCGGCCACCGTAAGACCTATATAGGAGCCATGCCCGGCAGGATATTGCAAAGCCTTAAGAAAGCACAAAGCTCCAACCCGGTATTTGTGCTCGATGAGATAGACAAAGTGGGAAACGACTTTCATGGCGACCCTTCCTCCGCCCTGTTGGAGGCGCTTGACCCGGAACAGAACGCAACTTTTTACGATAACTATGTGGAGATGGACTATGACCTGAGCAAGGTGATGTTCATCGCTACTGCCAACTCGCTTAGCACTATACAGCCAGCCCTGCGCGACCGTATGGAGATCATAGAGGTTGCTGGTTATACTGTGGAGGAAAAGATAGAGATCGCCAAACGCCACTTGCTTCCAAAGCAGTTGGAGGAGCATGGGGTGAGGTCCAAACAGGTGAAGTTCAGCGATGAGCTCATCGAATACATGATCGAGAACTATACGAGGGAGTCGGGTGTGAGGGGGCTGGAGAAGCTCATCGCCAAGATCATCCGTAACGCGGCGAAGAATATCGCCATGAAGAAGAAATACAATGTGAGCCCCAAGCCTGCCGACCTGGTGAAGATACTGGGCCCGGCGCATCAGAAGGACCGTTACCAGGGCAACGATGTGGCCGGCGTGGTGACAGGCCTTGCCTGGACCCCCGTGGGCGGCGACATACTTTTCATAGAAACAAGTCTCAGCAAGGGCAAAGGCGGCAAGCTAACGCTTACCGGTAACCTGGGCGAGGTGATGAAAGAAAGCGCCACCATCGCGCTCGAATACCTGAAGGCGCATTGCGACCTGCTCAGCATTCCAGCGGAAGTGTTTGAGAACTGGAACATTCATATACACGTGCCCGAAGGCGCTACGCCCAAGGATGGGCCCAGCGCGGGCATTGCCATGCTTACAGCGCTTGCCAGCGCGCTCACACAGCGCAAGGTGAAGAAGAACCTGGCCATGACAGGCGAGATCACATTACGTGGCCGTGTGCTGGCGGTGGGTGGCATAAGGGAAAAGATATTGGCTGCTAAGCGCGCGGGTATCAAGGATATTGTGCTGTGCGAAGAGAACAAGAAAGATGTAAGCGAGATAAGGCCCAATTACCTCAAGGGACTTAACTTTATTTACGTGGAGAAGATGATCGATGTAGTAGAGGCTTCGCTCCTTAAGGAAAAGGTGAAGAATCCCCTCGACTTCAGGATTCTCGTGAACGGAACGCCGAAGAATTAGCCTTTCTTCTTTTTATCTATTTTTACCCCATGATCCTGGTTGCCGACAGCGGTTCCACCAAGACGCACTGGCGCCTGGTTGACGAACAAAAGAACATTCACCAGTACACTACGATTGGCTTCAGCCCTTTCTTTATTGATACACCGGGTATCATCGCTGAACTTCAAACCAGTTTGCTTCCGCACCTTCCATTAACCTTTAACCATCAGCCATTAACCATTTATTTCTACGGCGCCGGTTGTTCCAGTCATGCTAACATTGAGGTAGTAGCCTCGGCACTCAGCGCAAGCTTTCCTGGCGCGGCGGTGCATGTAGACCATGACCTGCTTGGCGCGGCAAGGGCGGTATGCGGAAACAATGAGGGCATGGCTGCCATTCTTGGTACGGGGTCTAACTCTTGCTATTACAATGGAAAGGAGATCGTAAAGAATGTGGCGGCGCTTGGTTTTATTCTTGGCGACGAAGGAAGCGGCGCGCACCTGGGGAAAACACTGGTACAGGCGTTCCTCAACGAAGAACTTCCGCCGGCGCTTTCAGGAAAGTTTAGCGGGCAATATAAAATGGGAAAGGCCGAGCTGCTGGACGCTGTCTATAAAAAACCTTTTCCGAACCGGTTCCTTGCCTCCTTCAGTTCGTTCATACTGAAGAACATGGAGGATGCCTGGATCAACGCCATGGTGCTTGATTGTTTCCGTGAGTTCTTTGATAAGCATATTTGTAAATATCCCAAACACAAGGAATCACCTCTTGGCTGTGTGGGGTCGATCGCGTTCTATTACAGCAAGGTGCTGAAACAAGTGGCGGAAGAAAAGGGAGTGAAGGTGGGCACCATCATTGAATCGCCGGTAGCAGCGCTTACGCTGTACCACATGAACCAGGCCTGAGCCCTTATTTTTTCTTGAGACCGGGAAGGCTGCTGAGCAGCTTCTCCATTTCGTCCTCGTGCGAAGGATACGGCGCGAAGTTGTTAACGATCTTCCCGTCGGGGCCGATGATAACAAAGGCGGGGATGCCCGACCAAAGGCCTTTACATTTCATATTGAGCTTTTTGCATTCCTGCACAGTATAATTGAATACCGGCTGGGCATTCCTTCCTGCCCATAGCTGTATGCCTATGAGGCGTTTCTTCAGGATGAACTTCTTCCAGGTCTCCCGTTCCTCGTCCATCGAGATGCTTACAAACACCACGTTATCGTTACGGAAGTTGTTCTTGAGCTCATCCAAAAAAGGTACTTCGGCGATACAGGGGGCACACCAGGTGGCCCAAATATCGAGCACTACATATTTGCCTTTGAAATCGGAAAGCGCTACGGAGTCGCCGAAGGTGTTCACATATTTAAAAGGAGGGGCTACCATGCCGTTCTTCACCTTGTCAGCACATTTCTGGAAATAGGGCTGAAGGGTGTCAGGTCCCGCAGGGGCAGCGTCTTTGTCCTTTTTTTTCTGCGCCCAGGAGCTTTGGGGGAGCAGGAAGATGATGAATAGGAAAGAGGGGAGAAGTTTTTTCATAGGTTTAGTCGTTAATGATGAACTTTCCAGTCCCTAGTATACAGTTTTCATGCCATATACTCACAAAATAAATTCCGGGGGCCATTTCAGCCCTGTTGAAACGAATTCGCAGGGCATCGGGAGTATTGGTAATGTCAGTTATCGTTAAAGCGTTGCTCACATCGGCTCCGATGGAATTGAATACGGCCATTTTTACGCTGCCTGTTTCAATGGAGTTCCTGCCTGCCAGCCCGCTCAGCGCGAACTCAGCAGATCCTTTTACAGGGTTCGGATAAATGCTTCCAACAACATCACCTTTGATCTGTTCATTCAGGCCTACCTGGAATTTCTTAGCGGTACTTCCCAATGAATCGGTTTTGATCAGCAATAAGTTAGGAAGCCCGAAACCTGTTTGTGTACTGTCAGTAAACCCACAAAGGATAAAACCATTGTCCATGGTGTTCTCGATCGAGAAGCCGTCTTCGTGCTGAAAAGTGCCATAACTGGTAGCGTCAATATAATAACCCCACTGGTCGAACTTGAAAAAGAAGATGTCATTGAAGCCGGCGCTGTTGCTGTAATTGTAACCCGTAAAAGCAAAGGTGTTGAACTTGGCGGCACATACACCGTTTATCACATCATCGCCATTGCCGCCGGTGGGTTTGTACTTGCGTGTCCACACGGTATCGCCGTTCAGCTGTAATTGCAGGAGATAAAAGTCCAGGTCAGGCAATCCGAAACTGTTGGTGCCGCCGCCTATAACATAAGCTGAAAGGGAAGTGCTTTCTATCACGTCGTTGCCGAAGTCAGCTTTGGCGCCTCCGTATTTTCTTGTCCACACAGTGTCGCCGCCGGCATCGGTCTTGATCACATATACGTTACCAAGCGTATCGTTGGATGTTTTGCTGAAACCGGTAAGGATATAACCACCGTCGCTGGTTTGCTTTACTGAATGCGCTTCATCCTGCATGGGCCCGCCGTACTTGCGTGTCCACAGGGTATCGCCAATAGAATTGGTCTTTACGAGGTATACGTCCTCATCGCCGCCAACAGTAGAGTAGGTGCCGCCGGCAAGGATATAGCCTCCATCGCTGGTTTGTTCCATTGAATAAGCAAAGTCCCAGTCAGCGCCTCCATAGGTCTTTGCCCATTGCTGGTTGCCTGCCGTATCGGTCTTCACTAAATAAAAATCGTATCCTCCCGCGCCAAAGCTGTTGGTATAACCGGCAATGGCGAAACCTGTATCCTTGGTTTGTTCCACATCATAGCCCCATTCTACATTGCTGCCGCCGTAGGTGCGCACCCAGCGCTGTTTGCCCATCGAGTCGGTGCGTACCAGCATCATGTCCATGGTGCCGTTGCCGAAACTGCTCGTGGAGCCTGCCGCTATATAACCGGTATCGAGCGTTTGTTTTGCCGAGCGGCCATAATCATAGCTGGTACCTCCGTAGGTATATTTAAAACGCAGTTGCTGCGCGCTCATCGCAAGGGAAAGTAAACAAAGGAGTAAGGTTAAACGGCCTTTCATTTTCCTATGGCGTTCATTGTTTTTTTAATGGCTGTGAGATCGCTCAGCAAAGCTTCCAGCTTATCGAGCGGCAGCATATTGGCCCCGTCCGACTTTGCTTTGGAAGGATCAGGATGTGTTTCCACAAATATTCCGTCGGCACCCGCGGCAATGCCCGCCCTGGCAATGGTTCCGATCAGTTCCGGTTTTCCTCCTGTAACTCCTGAGCTTTGATTGGGTTGCTGCAGTGAATGGGTTATATCCAGAACTACAGGAACACCAAAGGTCTTCATGTCAGGTATGTTGCGGTAATCCACCACCAGGTCGTGATAGCCCAGCATGGTGCCGCGTTCGGTAAGCATCACGCGGTCGTTGCCGCCGGCCTTCACCTTGTCAACCGCGAATCCCATAGAGCCCGCGGAAAGGAACTGCCCTTTTTTTATGTTCACCCATTTGCCCGTTTTCGCAGCGGCGGCCAACAGATCGCTTTGGCGGCAAAGGAAAGCGGGGATCTGGAGCACATCCACATAAGCGGCGGCAAGCGCGCACTCTTCGGCGCTGTGTACATCAGTAACAGTGGGCACATCAAATTCTTTTCCCGCCTTTTGAATGATCTTGAGTGCGGTTTCGTCTCCGATCCCCGTAAACGAATCGCCGCGCGAGCGGTTAGCTTTACGATATGAAGCTTTAAAGATGAAGGGAATGCCAAGCTTATCGGTGATCTCTTTCACTTTCTTAGCGATGCCCATCGCGTTCTCTTCGCTCTCCACCACACAGGGTCCTGCCATGAGGAAGAACAATTTGTTTTCGCTGTGCTTTATCTTTGGGATGTTTGGGGTCATAGTCAGAAATACTTTTTAAGGTGTAGGTACGCGCCTTGCGCGGTGGTGGATGAGCTAACGATAAAGCCTTCTATATTATTGCTTCCCATCAGCAGTACCAATCCGTGGCCCATATCGGCGCCAAACTCAATGCCGTAATTGAAATTGCTGTAGCCGCCATACCCCAGCTTGGTGCCGATCATCAAACCGGGCGTAATGAAATAGTTGGCCTTGATGTAATAAAGCCCTTTGTAATTGGCATTAAAGAAATAGCGGAAGCCTTTAACGATGTTCAATTTTCCATACGAAGTATTGGTCGATATCTCGATGCTTGCGGGGATGGTGGTAGAAAAGGCCTTGTGCTCCACCGCGAGGTTATCTTCTATCACGTCGCCGCCAATGTTGGTTTTAAAGGTAGAGTCCTGCAGGTCGAAGATATTGTCCACCGTAAAGCCATCGTAGTGGTAAGTGCTGTCGGTACTGTAACGGAGCGAGTTCTTGTTCCAGAAAATGGTTCCCATATCGCTGATGCGGATATGGATAACTCCTTTTCGTTTACGCAGTTTATAAGGTGCTTCCAGGAAAATATCGGCGCTGGCACCAAGGCCGTTCACTGATCCTAGACCTTTTGCAGAAGAGTCGGAGCGAAGCATGGTGGCTTGGGTTTTGAGATCAATATAAGTACCGTCGCTGCTGGTGTAAAGCTCGGCGGTTCTCGCGGTCATTGAAAGCAATTGTTCTCCAACCAGGAACGACAAACCCAGGCCGAGCTTTGCTTTGGCGGTATCGAGCCCTGCCCAAAGCAAGCCCAATTGGAACTGCTGGTAGCGCAGCAGGTTCAGGTTGAAATCGTTCAGCACCGCGGTTTCGCCCGCAAAGTCTTTGTTGCCGTAAAAGCCGAGCTGAAAAAAGTCCTTGGAGAAACGCGTATCAAAATGCTCCCTGTTCTTCACCGCGGCGAAAAAGCCCAGGTGCGGCTTGCCCATAAAGGTGTCGGGCAGGTACAGGTAATCAATGCCCATATTTATGTCGGCGCCAAAACGGTTCTCGTTCACCAGCTTATCGGTAACCTTGTCCTTCATTGCCTGATCGATGAAACCGCCGTTATAGAACTTCCCGAAGAAAGCGTTGGTGATGGCGTTAGAACCGAGCGCATAACTTCCGCTGGCGCAAAGCAGCGAGGAGTATTTGCTGTTGTTCTCCCTGAAGAGTATATCCATGCACTGGGACATGCCTTGCTGGCAGAAGATCAAAAACGCGCTGAGGAGAACGGAGGCTTTCTTCACAAAGATCACTTTAATACCACTTTATAAATGAAGTCTCCCGTAAGGCTGAAGTCAATGCTGTAGTGACTGTAGATCTTCACGTATTTGGGGTTCTCGGAAGTATCGAAACGCGCTTTGATGAGCAGCTTTTTGCAGCCAAGTAAAACCTGCATTTTGCGTTCGCTTACAGGGATGCTGAGCTTTGTAAGCCTTGGGGCAGTTACTTTCAGGCTGGTGGGATTTACCACGCCTTCATCCACCGTGTTAATGGCCGAGAACAAGGAATCCACTTTATTGTTGTTGTCATCGAGGAGGTAAAGCTGCACAGTGGCATCGAAGGGGAATCCGTTGTTAGCGTAAAGTGTGAAGGTGCCTTCTTTTACATTGCCCTTTTCCTTGGCGGCGCTCAGGTCCATGGCGGCAGTATTCTCAAGTGTAAGCCCGGTAGCCACCAGCGAGAGGGGCATCTCTATGTTCATATCGGCACTGAAGCCATGTGTTGAATAAAGAAAATCATTGGAGCCCGATACATTGCCCAGCGGATTGGTGGTGACCTTCATCTTGTACCCGATCTGGTGAGGCAGGTTCTCGAATAAAGCTTTGATATTGGAATTGCTGTTGTTGAGCAGGATCGTTTTATTGAAGGGGATCACCGGGTTATTGATATTGCCTGTTTCAGCAGCGCGTGTAATGTTGATCGGTGTATTGATAATGGAACTGCTAAGGTTTACCGTGGTGTTTGTATTCGTGTTCTTTGAATTGATGTTGTTGATCGTTACCCTCGCGTCAACGCCCAGGCCATTGCTGATATTGAGCTTCAGGTCAAGTTTCTCCAGCTGCAGGCTGCCCGCTGTCACCTTATTGAAAAGGTCGAAGTTCTCGGTGGAAGGACCAATGAAGATATCGTCCGATCCAAAATAACCCTTGGCATAGCCAGGCTTCATGAGTCGGAAGGTGTTTTTGATCACCAGGCTGTCTTGCGGTGTCATGGTAGTGCTTTGCCCGTAGGAAGCAACGGTGGCGGTAATGAGGCTCTGCACAGTGTTGTACTTGGTTCCGGAGGGACCGGTAAGGTCTATCACATACCCGTTAAGGGGAATGCTGTTGTTGTAAATGCCGGGAACGCCCAGGGTATCATCGGGAACGGTAAAGGTGAGGCTGAGGGGAATGCTGTTGAGCTTAAGCGAGGGGATATTGTATACCACCACAATATCGTCCTTCGATTCGTTCTTCACATAAATATCAAGAAAGCCCGAGTTGAGCTTCACAGTGATGAGCTCCGCGCTGCCGAAATCGTACTTTGTAAGATCGTTGATGTTGACCAATTGCTCATTAGGACTGATCGTATAATTAAAGAAAGGCGCGAAGGCATAAAGGATGCTGGTATCAGGGATCACCAGGATGCTGTCGAGCGGCAGGTTCACAAAGCTGGTATTGTAAACGATCTTGAGCGAGCTATCGGCATTGGCCACCAAAAGGGTGTCCGTCACCAGGTCGTTGATGTTAAGCTTCGATTTAAGCAGGGGAGCAAGGATGTTCGTTTCCCAGGAAGGGCCTTCCAGTTCTTTACGGCAGGAGCTGAAAAACAGCATACAGGCCGCGATGGAAACAAGAGATATTGATTTTTTCATCAAAATGAGAGGTAAATTTAAGCAAATTATTTGAAGCTTCCCCCTCTGTTAGACAAATCCCTTTTAATGACGTACCTTTGTGGAAAGAAATGAAACAGTTTGAATAGTATGGGAAGACGTTTCTTTATATCCTGGATCGTTTGTGCGCTCATGATGTACGGGGCCTTCTACCTCTGGCATGGGCTTATCCTTACCGACTTTGAGCGTATGGCCTACCCGCACGGCATCTTCCTTTCCCTGGCCGCCGTAGTGTACCTGGTCATTGCCTTCCTAATTAACAAAGTGTACGAGATCGAATTTTTAAACGAAAAATTCCAGAAGCGCAGCATCCCCAAAGGACTGGTGGCCGGCGCTGTATGCGGACTGCTGGTGTACATGGTTACCCTGGTAGCCGGTGTTTCGTATACCAATATCGCCACCATGGGCAATATCCTGCTCGATCTTAGCTGGCAAACAGTAGAAGCGACCCTCGGCGGCTTCGCGGTGGGCGTAGTTCACATTTTTGTGATGGATGAACGGGTTTTTGAGGATTA
>JANWJV010000143.1 GCA_025451785.1 Bacteroidia bacterium
AATTTTTTTTATATTTGCGCCTCATTAACCGTTTGATTATAAATTATTTAACCAATGACAAAAGCAGATATCATCGCCGAGATCGCAGAAAAGACCGGTATCGAGAAAGTTGTGGTCCAGGCATCCGTTGAGGCCTTTATGAAGTCGGTGAAAGAGAACATGAGCAACGGCAAGAACGTTTACCTCAGGGGCTTCGGTAGTTTCATCGTTAAAAAACGTGCTGAAAAGACAGGCAGGAATATCTCAAAGAACACCACTATCATTATCCCTGCTCATTTTATCCCTGCATTCAAACCTGCAAAGACCTTCGCCAGCAGGGTGAAGAAAAATGTGAAAGCTTAAATGAATACCTCCATTACCAAGGGCCAGCTGGCCTTAACAGGTGGTGGTTTGTTACTTTTCGTTCTTTTATTATTTGCTGATACCAAACCCAGGCCCGAGAAAAAGGAGCAGGAAAACAAACCCCTTGCTACCGTTGATCTCAGCCAGTTGCAGAACAGGGAGCTTACCGCATTACCTGCAGCCAGCCGTTCGAAGATAGAAAAGCTGGAAAAGCAGGTGAGTGTTTCCAACGGCAGTGTAAAGGCGGCCTTGCTCGATTCGATCGTGAAAGAGTGGGACCTGCAGCGCAAGCCTTTGATGGCGGCATATTATACGGAGCTGATGGCGGAAGCCCAGCCTGGAGCGGAGAGCTGGAAACTATCGGGCGACCGGTATTTTGCGGCGGCGGGATTCCTGAAGCCTGAAGAGCGGCAGCCGGCATTTGCCATGGCCATCAAAAGCTATGAGAAGGCGCTGAAGCTGAAACCGGATGATACGGATACGAAGATCAACCTTGCAGCGTGTTACGTTGAGGGCTCCGCGGATCCTATGAAAGGCATCACCATGCTGAGGGAGATCGAGAAGACCGACTCCAACAATGTGAGCCTGCAGCTTAACCTGGCAGTGTTCTCCGAACGCTCCGGACAATGGGATAAGGTACTGGCAAGGTACAACAAGGTGCTTCAACTCGACTCCACTTATGTGGTCGCCTACCTGCACATAGCGCAGGCCTGGGAGAACAAAGGGGACACAGCAAAAACGATCGCCAACCTTGAAAAATATGTACGGCTTGAAAGGGATATGACAGCCCGCTCAGCAGTACAGGAATACATTGATAAACTAAAAAGAAACTAACATTTAAAACGAATTAGTATGCCAAGCGGAAAAAAAAGAAAGAGACATAAGATGGCCACTCACAAACGCAAGAAGCGTTTGAGAAAGAACAGGCATAAGAAGAAATAATCATCACAATTGTGATGCTGCTCATGTCGGAGTGACCCTCAGGACCATTGGTCCTGTGGGAAACTCACCGGCATTCCGGTAACCCTGTAAGGGGCACCGGTCATTCCATCCCTGGATAGTTTAAGCGGATCCCTGCGCGAAAGGCTGCGGCATTGCATGCGTGCAATCATTTAAAAGACACAACGTGAGTAACGAACTTATTATCAATTCAAGCGCCACGGAGGTGGTTATCGCCCTTTTGAGCGATAAGCGCCTGGTGGAGCTAAACCGGGAAAAGGGCAATAATGACTTTTCTGTGGGCGATATTTACCTGGGCCGTGTAAAGAAGGTAATGCCCGGGTTAAACGCCGCCTTTGTGGATGTGGGTTACGAGAAGGACGCCTTCCTGCACTACCTCGATATGGGGCCGCAGGCATCGTCGTTCATGAAGTTTACCAAGATGACACTCAGCGGGAAGCAGAACACTTCCAACCTGATGTACTTCAAACCGGAGCGCGACATTCCGAAGGATGGAAAGATCGGCAACATCGTTTCTTCCAACGAACAGATCCTGGTGCAGATCGCCAAGGAACCCATTTCAACGAAGGGGCCCAGGATCACTTCGGAGATATCGCTTGCGGGCAGGTACCTCGTGCTGGTGCCTTTCTCTGATAAGGTCTCTGTTTCACAGAAGCTGAAGACAAGAGAAGA
Source organism: Bacteroidia bacterium (assembly GCA_025451785.1). Taxonomy (GTDB): domain Bacteria; phylum Bacteroidota; class Bacteroidia; order JANWJV01; family JANWJV01; genus JANWJV01. The sequence continues at coordinate 1,975 of JANWJV010000143.1, forward strand.
GAAAGACAGGCTGAAGAAGCTCATCCAGAGCATTAAGCCCAAGAACTTTGGTGTGATCATCCGTACCGTTGCCGAAGGCAAGAGCGTGGAAGATCTGGAGGGTGACCTTAACGACCTGGTGAAGAAATGGGACCACTGTTATCACCAGCTCAAAACAGCTAAACCTCCTCACCGTGTGTTGGGTGAGATCAAACGCACTTCGGCGATCCTTCGCGACCTGCTTAACGCATCGTTCAGCAATATTCACGTGAACGACGCCAACCTTTACGAGGAGACAAGGAAATACATCCGTACGATAGCTCCTGACAAGGAAGGTATCGTGAAGCATTACAAGGGAGCGGAACCCATCTTCGACCACTTTGGTGTTGACAAGCAGATCAAAGGGCTTTTCGGAAAGCATGTGAACATGAAGAGCGGCGCTTACCTTATTGTAGAGCATACCGAGGCGCTGCACGTAATAGACGTGAACAGCGGTAACCGTGCCAAGAGCGACAACAGCCAGGAGGCGAATGCCCTGGAGGTGAACCTGGACGCGGCTGCCGAAGTAGCGCGACAGCTGAGGCTGCGCGATATGGGCGGTATCATTGTGGTTGACTTTATCGATATGCACAACCAGGAGAACCGCAAAAAGCTGTTCGACAGGCTGCGTGACGAGATGAAGAAAGACCGCGCGAAGCACAACATACTTCCGCCCAGCAAGTTCGGGCTCGTGCAGATCACACGCCAGCGTGTGAGACCTGAGATGAACATCCAGACCACCGAGAAATGCCCCACGTGCGCAGGCACCGGCGAGATACAGGCCAGCATCCTTCTCATGGACCAGATCGAGAACAACCTGCGTTACATTGTGAAGGAACAGAACCAGAAGAATGTAACGCTTTGTGTACACCCCTACCTGGAAGCTTACCTTACCAAAGGGCTCTTTTCCGTAAGGAAGAAATGGTCATGGAAGATCGGTGGAAAGATAAAGGTTCGCCCGGTTTCCTCTTACCAGTTCCTCGAATATCATTTCCTCGACAAGAACGAAGACGAGATCAAAGTCTGAACACTTCGTCATTATTTCATAAATTGGTCCGATGCGGAAGCTGAACTACATCCTGCTTGGTTTACTTTGCCTTCCGGTCTTCTTTGTCAATATACGCGACAGCCACGACTGGGGCGATGATTTTGCGCAGTACATCCACCAGGCGAAGAACATCACCGAGGGAATACCGCAATCGGAAACAGGGTACGTGTACAACGAGGATATGTTCCTCGGCCCGAAGGCATACCCGGTAGGGTTTCCGTTATTGCTGGCCCCTGTTTACGGTATTTACGGTAATAGCATCAAAGCATTCAACTACCTGATAAGTGCTTTGTTGTTCATTTCCTGTTTTCTTATCTTTTATTTTTTGAGAAAGCACTTTTCGGCGCTGGTCTCCATCCTGCTGGTGCTTATCCTGCTGTACAACCCATGGACGCTGCGCTTTAAGGCGGAGGTCATGAGCGAGATCCCCTTTATGCTTTTCCTGGTGCTGAGCTATATTCTTTATATGAATAGAGAAGGCAAGAGGTTCAGTTTTATCATCATCGGTTTATGTGGAGCGTTTCTTATCTGTGTGCGCAACATAGGCATGGTATTTCCGCTCGCTATACTGCTTGATACGCTTTACCAGTGGTACCGCTTACGCAAGTATGGTCCCTTGCAGGCGATAAAGCCCTTGTTCGTAAATGCCGGCAAGATATTGCTGGCGCTTTTCCTGTTCTACGGACTCTTCCTGCTTTTATTTCCTTTGCCTTCGGGCCTTGTTGCCTACCCTCACCTTGCCGACGGAAATAATTTCAAGGACACAGTGCTGAGGAACCTGGTATACAATGTGGCGGTGTTCGAAGCCTTCTTCTCGCATTACAATGTAAATCATTGGGATTTCGTGCTTTACATTACGAAGTCCTGCATGCTGGTATTCCTTATCATTGGTTTATTGAAGAGCTTGTGGAGACCTCGTTTCATGGAACTGCTGGTATTGCTCTACCTGGGAGCTATCATGATATTTCCTTACGGCGATGCCGGCTTCCGGTTCCTGCTTCCGGTATTACCTTTCTTCCTTTACTATGTGGTCATTGGCCTCCAGAGCATTAACATTCGCCTGCCGATAGGTAAAGGCACGATGGCGCTGCTGCTTGGAGGTTTTGTACTTATCCAGTATAAGATCAGTGATGAGGACCTCTTCAGGCAGGATGATTCGGTGATAGTGCCCGGCCCGCAGGAAAAGGGATCAGTGGATGCGTTCAACTATATAAGGACAAACACCGACCCTAAGGCTGTCATTGCTTTCTGCAAACCCAGAGCGCTTTCGCTGTATGCGGAAAGGAGCTCAGTGGCTAATTACGATAAGTACACACCGGAGCAATGCTTAAAAAAGTTCAAAGAGACCGGCGTAAGCTATTACCTGGTTCAGAACGAGATCACCGATGGGGTAATGATCAACTTCCTGAAGCAGAACGAGGCCAGCATCAGGCCGGTGTGGAACAACGACAAGTTCACCCTCTACAAATAAAAAACCCTCCGGTATTACAGAGGGTTTTTGTTTTAGGAGCGTTTCGCTTATGATTTAGGAGCGGCTTCTTTTGCCCTGATGCCTTTTGCGGAGTCCATCATCTTCTTCACCTGTTCCTCGCTGAACATGTCACCTTCGATGTCTTTAAGCACATATGATTTTTCGCCCACCTTCACAATGGCATAAAAGTGGAACTCAGGCTCAGTGATCTGCGATTCCCAGATAATGGCGGTGGGTTCGTCGAGCACGTATCGTTTGAACTTGTTCACATCGTTGCCGGCGATGTCGCTCTTGGCAAGTGTGATATCACCTTCGTCATCGGCTATAGAAAGCTGGAACCCATTACCAACTTTGATCTCGGTGGCGCCCCATGACTGAACTACAACTTCGAGCTTGCCTTTGGAGGAGTCGGGCACCATAATAGATACAGGCACACCATGAGGGGAAAGGTCAAGGTCCATCATGCCTGCTACTTTGGGTGTGTTGTCGGTCTTTTCGCCTCCGCAGGAATAAAGGAGGACAAGAGCGGGTACGCTCAGCAGTAAGAATATCTTTTTCATGTTAATGTTGTTTGGATTGCAGGACAAATATAGTACATATATCTTAGTGGCCGCAAATCATGCTCAGGCTCCGCTTCGCTCCTCAAACTCTTGAGTTCAAACATCCTTTCAGGATATCCTCGGGCATGCGTACACATACACCGGTGGTGTTTACGGAGCTGAGCTTTCACGGGCTTACCGGTTATGGCGAAGCTTCCATGCCTCCTTATCTTGGCGAGAGCCATGAAAGCGTGATACGCTTCCTTAACAAGGCGAAAGCGTTGCTGGCCGGCATCAAAGAGCCATTTGATATAAGTGTGATCCTGCAGCAGGTAGATCAGCTGGAGGAGAAGAATACCTCCGCGAAAGCTTCGGTTGACATCGCGCTGCACGACCTGGTAGGCAAGATACTTGGCAAACCATGGTATGAGCTATGGAACATCGACAAGGATAAGGCCCCCTTCACTACCTATACGATCGGCATCGGCGGAGAAGAGATGCTGGAGCAGAAGCTGGAGGAAGGCAAAGACTTCAGGATACTGAAGCTGAAGATGGGAGGGGAGAACGACCGTACGATGCTTTATGCCCTGCGTAAGCTCAGCAATAAGCCGGTGGCAGTGGATGTGAACCAGGGATGGAAGGACAAGCAGCACGCGCTTAACATGATAATAATGATGAAAGACCTGGATGTGCTCTTTGTAGAGCAGCCGCTGCCGAAGGAGATGAAGGAAGAGCAGCGCTGGCTTTACGAGCGCAGCCCGCTGCCGCTGATCGCTGATGAGTCGGTGCAGCGCTTCGGCGACATTGAGAAAGCGAAAGGATACTTCAATGGGATCAACATCAAGCTGATGAAGTGTACAGGAATGCTCGAAGCATACCGGATGATCGCGGAGGCAAGAAGAGTTGAGATGAAGGTTTTGATCGGTTGTATGTCGGAATCGTCCTGCGCGGTGTCGGCAGCAGCGCAGCTAACGCCACTTGCTGACTGGGCTGATCTTGATGGTCCGCTGCTCATTAAGCAAGATCATTTTGATGGAGTGAAATTTATTTCCGGAAAGATCACGTTGCCTGACGCGCCTGGTATAGGTGCAGTTCCTAAAGGCGAATTCCCCAATGAGAAATAAAAAAACCCGGAGAATTTTCTCCGGGCTTTTTTTAGTGTGAAAGTGCAAATTACTTTCTCCTTTTAGCGGACTTTTTCTTGCCGCCTTTCTTGGCAGATTTCTTTGCCTTTTTTGCTTTTTTAGCCATGGTTTTGGTTTTTGAAATTAATTTATAACACGAAATAACAAAAAATAATTTACGCAGCACAAAAAATCGGTGTCCAACTTATCAACACGCCAATGTTCATAAACCCAAGCTCGACACAAAAAAATTTTTCAGGAGATGCGCTGAAGCAGCGCGATGTAAAATCCATCGCAACGATATTCATCCGGAGAATATCTCTTTTCTCCAATGAGTTTCCATTTTTTTTCTTGCGACAAAATAAATTCCTGCACACGTTCTTCACCTTCAGAAGGAAGTATGCTGCAGGTGGAATACACCATAAGTCCACCGGATTTTGTCATCGGAGAAAATCGTTCGAGGAGTTCTTTTTGCGTCGCGCGCACGCGATCGATCTCTTCTTCCTGCAGTTTCCACTTGCTGTCGGGGTTCCTTCGCAGCACACCGAGACCTGAGCAGGGCAGATCGAGAAGCAAACGGTCGGCGGTGTTATGCAAGCGCTTTATCACTTTGGTGGTATCGATCACGCGGGGCTCAATGATGGTGGCACCCGCCCGCTTCGCTCTTGTCTTTAGCTGTTGCAGCTTCCATTCCTTGGTGTCGAGCGCGATCACCCTTCCCTTGTTCTTCATCAGCGCCGCGAGGTGAAGCGTTTTTCCTCCCGTGCCGGCGCAAGCGTCCACCACGCGCATGCCGGGCTTCACATCAAGGAACGCGGAGACCATTTGCGAAGCAGCGTCCTGCACTTCAAAGAAACCCCTCTTGAAGGATTCGGTACGAAATACGTTTCGGGAGAATTTCAGTTCCACCGCGTCCGGCGACCAGGGGAGCAGGTTGGTTTCGGTAATGAACTCTTCCGCCAGGATCTCCTGCAGCTGCGCGGGGTTTGTCTTCAGCGCGTTGGCCCTCAGTACCACACTCGGTTCTTTGTTGAGCGCGCTTAGTACCTTGTCCCATTTCCTTCCAAGCTCCTTCTCACAGAGCGAATCCATCCAGTCGGGAACGGACTCACGTATCTTGCGGATCTTCTTATAACGCTCCATCTTTTCCTCGAAGTGTTTCGGGTTGATGCCTTTCAGGTGAGGAGTTTCAGGCATCCTGTAATCGTTGAGGAACAACCAGGCGGCAAAGAGCTTCCAGGCTTCCTTCTCGTTGCTCAGCTTGGGGTCGGCACCCGAGAGGGTCGTAAGCAATCTCCAGTTCCGGATGATGCCGTAGGTATTGTCGGCAACGAAGCTCCGCTCCTTCACTTTCCACTTCTTGTTGAAGCGCATCACCTTTTCGATGGCACGGTCGGCATACTCCCCATCGTTAAGGATCATGCGCAAAACGCGGAATATCTCCTTGATGTGAAAGGAATGATGCTTGAGGTAGAATTCTTTTTTCAAGATAGGGGCTAGTCTACAAACACTCTGTCCTTGCCGTCGAACATTGGCGACTGCACCGAAAGTACCTTACAAGGTTTGGAGGAGGTAACCTTGAGCGAATGTACGGTGTTCTTGGGTATAAATACGATGTCGCCTTTCTTTACTTTTAGCTTTTTATAGTTCAGCATCATTTCACCTTCGCCTTCCAGGATATAAACATGTTCGGTATGCGTTACATGCTTGTGCACTTTCACTTCCTTCTTTACGAAGATCACAAAGCTGCTCGCCAGTGAATCGGAGCCGATCGGGCGACTATAGATGTTCTCGTAGCTGGCTGGAGGTTTGATGGTGTCGAGCGAACTATGAAGCCCTTGTGCTTTCAGGCTCAATGCCGGGATCAGCAGGGAAGCGGAAAAGATCAATTTGAGTTTCATTATTTAGGTCTAAGTTCGGGATTAATAGCAAATGCTTTTTCCAAAAACTCTTTCGCTTTTGCCGCGTCACCCATGTTTTGGTAAGTGATCCCGAGATTCAGATAGGAGCCGGCATCGTTCGGTTTTAGTTTCATGGCTTTTTCAAAAGCCGCGATCGCTGAATTAAACTCTCTTTTTTCCGCGTAGGCGATCCCCAGGTTAGCCCATGACTTATCGTCCGAAGGACTGTATTCCACAGCCTTGCTCAGATATTTTATCGCATTGTCGAAGTCTCGCTTAAGTTTCCCATAAACGGAGCCCAAAGCGCCTTGCGTCATAATATGTGTAGGCTGCAATTTCAGTACACGTAAGTAGGAGGCTATGGCCGAGTCCGGTTCGTTGGCTTCCTGGTAGATCAGCCCCATATTATAATGCGCGTGGTGAAACAAGGGATTGATAATGGTGGAGCGGCGTGTGTGCTTCTTCGCGTCTTCGAGCAAAGGGATCTTCTTCTGCGGGTCCTTTTCCGCCATGGCGCGCTGCAACAGGTTGTTGCCATAATAGTAATGGATCTTCGCGCTGTTGGGTGTGTTGTTCACATCGGCACCAAACAACGTGAGGTTATCGTACCAGTCGGGGTTGCGTGTTACGGTCTTGTACGAAAAACCAACAAGCACAATGCCGAGGGGAATAAAGAGCGTGGGAATGAAACGAAAGGCACTCTTACGCTCCAGTTTAAGCGCACGCATTGTTAGCTCGGCGATCACAATGCAGAAGCCCAGCGAAGGAAGGAAAAGAAAACGTTCGCCCATGGGAGCGCCGATGTTGAACACAATGTTGGATACGAGGAAGATGGAAGAGAGGTAGAGCAGTATGCCGAAGGCGATAATGTCCTTCTGTTTGATCTTCATTACCGCATACACCCCCATACTTGCATATAATATAAAGGATATAAGTGCTTTCGGGTTCCCCCAACCCTGGATAGGTACCTCGTTATAGGAATAGTCGCAGGAGAGCGGATGAGGAAGGAACAGAAGGCCAAGGTATTTGCCGAGTATATGCATGATGGTGGCCATTTTGTCGGAAAAGCCCGCGTTCACAAAAGGGTTCTCCATAATGTCGGGGTTGGGCGCGGCATGACCGGTGATCCCCAACGCGGCGCGAATGCCTAAATAAAGGAAAGCCGAAGCAAAAAGCGGAACGCAGATGATGGCGCTGCGCTTTACCGTTTGGTTCGCGAAGCAGAAAAGCGAAAGCGGAAGGATGAGCAGGAAGGTGATGCCGTTCTCTTTCGACATCAAAGAAAGGAAATAGGCGAGGCAGCTGAAGATCATGAACTTTTTGGTTCCGGTGCGCTGGAACCTGAACAACCATAATAAGGTAAGGCATAGTCCGAGGAAGCAGAGGATCTCATCGCGGCTTTTCAGGTTGGCCACCACTTCGGTATGCACGGGATGCGCCGTAAAGATCACGCTTACTATAAAGGAAAAGAGCAGGGCGCCGGGGAGGATCTCGAGCAGGGTAAGAAAAAGCACGACAGCGGTAAGGGCATACAATAGTATATTGACCAGGTGACTGAGGCTCGCGTTGCCCGGGGCCAGCTGGTGTTCGATGGCGAAGGTGATGAGCGAAAGCGGGCGGTAACGGCCGCCGCCCAGTTCGAGGCCCTTGCCGTAAATACCGGCAAAAAAATCTTTGCTCAGCAGTTCGGGGATGCCGGCAACACCTTTAAGCGTGAACTGGTTATCAGTTATGGCTACCGAATCGTCGAAAGCATACTTGTGGTGAAGGGTATTAATATAAAGGACAATGGCCAGGAAAGCGAGGAAAAACATGATCCTGTTGCGGATCTTCGGTGATATTTCCTCCTTTTGTTTTTTCTTGCCCATTTGTAAACAATATTAGCAATATTTTCCGTTCTCTGTGGGCCTCCGACAAGCTGATTCGGTGGGTTTTTACTATTTTTACGAACCCTATTGAAATGAGCGAAGAACCCAAAGAGAAACCCAAAGAGAAAAGCGACTTCCGGAAATACGTCCGTATCTTCTGGATACTGTTCCTGAGCCCTGTAGTATTATTGTTCCTCCTTGTATGGATGGTGGCGATCGGCATGTTTGGTCCGCTTCCTTCAACAGAAGAACTGCAGAACCCCAAGAGCAACCTTGCTTCGGTGATCTATACCAGCGACCATAAGGTGCTTGGCAAGTATTACGCCGAGAACCGTGTGAACGTTCGTTACGAAGAACTGAACCCTAACCTGGTGCAGGCGCTCATCGCTACCGAGGACGCCCGCTTCAAAGAGCATTCGGGTGTTGACGGTCGTGGCCTGGCGCGTGTGTTCGTAAGGACCATTATCGGCGGCAACGAGAGTGCCGGCGGAGGCAGTACGCTATCACAACAGCTGGCAAAAATGTTGTTCCCGCGGGAACCCAAATCGAACAAGTTCAAAATGGTGATCCGTAAAATAAAGGAATGGATCATCGCGTCGAAGCTGGAGAGGGAATATACTAAGGAAGAGATCCTTACCATGTACCTCAATAAGTTCGACTTTCTTAACCAGGCGGTGGGGATCAAGTCGGCGGCACAGATCTATTTCAGCACTACGCCCGATTCGCTCAACATGCAGCAGAGCGCCATGCTGGTGGGAATGGCCAAGAACCCTTCTATCTATAATCCTTTGCGCAGGCCCGATACCACCATGCAGCGACGTGAAGTGGTGATGTCGCAAATGGTGAAGTACGGTTACCTGACCAGGAAAGCCTACGACTCACTTCGTGTATTGCCGCTTGCGCTGAAGTTCCAGGCGGAAGATCACAACGAAGGCCTTGCCACTTATTTCAGGGAGTACCTGCGTAATGAGTTCCTTCGCAAGTGGTGCGCGCAGAACAAGAAACCTGATGGTACCGAATACAATATTTATCGCGATGGTCTGCGTATCTATACAACACTTGACTCGCGGATGCAACGATATGCCGAAGAAGCGGTAAGCGAACACATGAACGACCTGCAAGTGCTCTTTGATAAAGACTGTAAGCGGAAGAAGAACGCTCCTTTTGCCTGGAACGTAAATAAGAAGGAGATCGATGAGATCATGACGAAGGCCATGCACCGCAGCGAACGGTACAAGATGCTGGAAAAGACCGGCCTCAACGAAGAGCAGATAAAATTCAAGTTCACACAAAAGCTCCCTATGCGGGTGTTTACCTGGAAAGGGGAGAAGGATACAGTGATGAGCCCCTGGGATTCGATACGTTATTATAAGGCCTTCCTGCAAACAGGCTTTATGTCGATGGAGCCGCAAACCGGTTTTGTGAAAGCCTGGGTAGGAGGGATCAACCACCACCATTTCAAATACGATCACGTGCAGGTGGGCCATGCGAGGCAGGTAGGCTCTACCTTCAAGCCCTTTGTATACGCCATGGCGATACAGGAAGGATTCTCTCCCTGCTATCGTATTCCCAATGTGCCGGTGACCATTCACTTTGATGATAAGGACTGGACACCCAAGAACTCTGACGGCCCTAACAGCAAGCTCAACGGCAAGATGCTTACGCTGCAGCAAGCGCTTGCGAACTCGGTCAACTATATTTCCGCATACATCATGAAGCAGTTCGGTCCACGGCCTATCGTTGACCTGGTAAGGCGCATGGGCATCACCGCGCCCATTGAACCTGTTCCTGCCATTTGCCTGGGCACCCCCGAGATATCCGTGTTCGAGATGGTGGGCGCCAACAGTACCTTCGCCAACAAAGGCCGCTGGATAGAGCCCATCTTTGTGACACGTATCGAAGACAGGAACGGCAAGGTGCTTGCCGATTTCACCTCGAAGACCGAAGAAGCGATGAGCGAAGAGAAAGCATACATCATGCTGGCGCTGATGAAAGGGGTGGTTAACCATGGAACAGGTGTAAGGCTCAAGTACAGGTATAAGCTCAATATGCCCATCGCCGGTAAAACGGGCACTACGCAGAACAACTCTGATGGATGGTTTATGGGCCTAACGCCCGATCTCGTGTCCGGAGTTTGGGTAGGTGGGGAAGACCGCAGCGTGCACTTCAACAGTACCGAAGAAGGACAAGGAGCAAGCATGGCACTGCCGATCTGGGCCAAGTACATGCAAAAGGTATATGCTGACAAGAGCCTGAAGGTGACGCAGAAGGATTTCGAGAAGCCTGCTAAGAAGATCGATATTGAAATGGACTGCAGTAAATATGATAAGGAGCTGCAGAATGACAATATCGATACCGACGATTATGATTTCACTGACCCTGAAAACCAGGAACCATGAATAAAACTGTACCCGGACCTGAAGATGCTATTAAGGATATAAAGGACGGCATGACGCTCATGCTCGGAGGCTTCGGCCTTTGCGGCATCCCCGAGAACTGCATTACCGCGTTGGTAAAGAAAGGAGTGAAAGGACTTACCTGCATTTCGAACAATGCCGGTGTGGATGATTTCGGTATCGGCCTGATGCTGAAGCAGCGCCAGGTGAAGAAGATGATCTCCTCTTACGTGGGTGAGAACGCCGAGTTCGAAAGGCAGTTACTGAGCGGTGAGTTGGAGGTGGAATTGATACCACAGGGAACGCTCGCCACACGCTGCCTTGCTTCAGGTTACGGCATGCCCGCCATATTTACTCCTGCCGGTGTAGGAACCGAAGTGGCGGAGGGAAAAGAGGTGCGAAACTTCAACGGAAAGGAATACCTGCTTGAATACGCGTTCGATGCCGACTTTGCTATTGTAAAAGCATGGAAAGGCGATACGCATGGCAACCTTATATATAAGGAGACGGCCCGCAACTTCAATCCCATGATGGCCATGGGGGGCAAGATCACCATCGCGGAAGTGGAGCACCTGGTGCCGGCAGGTGAGCTGGATCCCGATCATATCCACACACCCGGCATCTACGTGCACCGCATCTTCCAGGGCAAGAACTACGAGAAGCGTATCGAACAAAGAACCGTAAGAAAGAAATAATATGCTGGACAAAGAAGGCATAGCCAAAAGAATAGCGAAGGAAGTAAAGAACGGCTACTATGTTAACCTTGGCATTGGTATTCCTACACTGGTGGCGAATTATATACCAAAAGACCTGGATGTAATTCTGCAAAGCGAGAACGGCCTGCTCGGCATGGGGCCTTTTCCTTTTGAGGGAGAAGAAGATCCTGACCTTATCAACGCGGGTAAGCAAACCATCACTACGCTTCCCGGCTCTGCTTTTTTTGACTCAGCCATGAGCTTTGGCATGATCCGCGCGCGCAAAGTGGACCTTACCATATTAGGCGCGATGGAAGTAAGCGATACCGGCGACATTGCCAACTGGAAGATACCGGGCAAAATGGTGAAGGGCATGGGCGGGGCCATGGACCTGGTGGCTTCGGCGAAGAACATTATTGTGGCCATGCAGCATGTGAACAAGGCAGGAGAATCGAAATTGCTTCCTAAATGTACGCTTCCGCTTACGGGTGTGAAATGCGTGAAGAAGATCGTTACCGAGCTGGCGGTGCTTGATGTTACCGACAAAGGCTTTCGCCTGCTGGAGCGCGCTCCGGGCATTTCGGTGGAGCAGATAAAAAATGCCACGAAGGGCAAGCTGGTAGTGGAGGGAGAGATACCCGAAATGAAGATCGACTAAGCTTCAATAAAAACAAAAACTTCCCCATGGGCGGCAGCGTCCGGCAATTCGAATTTAAAAGCGTCGACCAGGAAGGCTTTGATACGCTTGATACTATAGCGGACGCGAAGAACTTCAACCGCTGGATGTATAATAGCATCAAACCGTATTGCAAAGGCCGGATCCTGGAGATCGGCAGCGGCCTGGGAAATATTTCAAAATGTTTTATTGAGGACGGAGCCCAGATATTCCTAAGCGATATACGTGATAGTTATTGTAAGATACTTCATGATAACTTTTCAGCGAAGCCAAATGTGCTTGGCGTGGAGAATATCGACCTGGTAGATCCTGATTTCGATACCAAATACGCAAAGCTCCTTGGAAGTTTCGATACCCTTTTTGCGCTTAACGTGGTGGAGCATATCGAGAACGACCAATTGGCGATCGCTAATTGCAAAAAGCTGATGGCTGATGACGGTAACCTTATCATACTTGTGCCTGCCTACCAGAGTTTGTACAACCGCTTTGATAAGGAGCTGTACCATTACAGGCGTTACCGTAAGCAGGCGATGGCGGCCTTGTTCCGCACAGCGGGCATCGCCGTGAAGCGTTCTTTTTACTTCAACGCGTTGGGAATTGCGGGCTGGGTGGTATCAGGGAGGTTCATGAAAAACAAGATCATTCCCCGTACACAGCTCAGGTTTTACGACAAGATATTACCTTTGGCCAAGATGCTCGACGCGGTACTGTTCAATTCCATGGGCTTATCGGCCGTCGTCGTAGGCAAAAAAGAAAAAGCCTTATGAACCTTACGAAACTATCCATAGTAATACCGGCATATAACGAAGGCCCCACCATTCACCTCATCCTCGACAAGGTGAAGAAGGTGCAGCTATTGAACAACGCGACCAAGGAGATCATCATTGTGAACGATTGTTCTAAGGACAATACAAAAGAAAGCATTGAAGCATACATGGCGGCCAATCCCGGTCTCGACATACGTTTGCACAACCAGGAAGTGAACAAAGGCAAAGGTGCCGCTTTGCACCAGGGCATTTCTATGGCCACGGGCGAATACCTTATTATACAGGATGCCGACCTGGAATACGATCCAGAGGAATACAACAAACTGCTGAGACCGGTGGTGGATGGCTTTGCCGACGTGGTGTACGGTTCCCGTTTTGTTGGAGGCAGCCCTCACCGCATCCTGTTCTACTGGCATACCATCGGCAACAGGTTCCTTACAGGCCTTTCCAATATGTTTACCAACCTGAACCTTAGTGATATGGAGACCTGCTATAAGCTTTTCAGGACCGACATCATCCAGAAGATAAAGCTGAAGGAAAGACGCTTCGGCTTCGAGCCCGAGGTCACCGCCAAGATCTCGCGCGTGAAGGATATCCGTATCTACGAAGTAGGCATCTCTTATTACGGCCGTACTTTCGAGGAAGGCAAAAAGATCGGCTGGAAGGATGGCTTCAGGGCCATCTGGTGCATTTTGAAGTATAACCTGTAGTTTTTCTTGAAAAGCGTTTCAGCATTCCTCGGCCGTAGTTCCCTTCAGCTGAGCATCACCGCGGTGCTTGTTGTTTTCTTCTGCCTTCATGGTTTCTTCAGCAATACCAGGAGCGAACTGATAAAAAGCGATGGCCTTGGCTATTATGCCTACCTGCCGGCCAAGTTCATTTACCACGACAATACTTTTTCCTTCATGGAAAAATGCCATAAGGATAATTACCAGTCCATAGGCTTGCAGGGTTTTACCAATGAGATAGGAGGAAAAAAGGTGGACAAATATTTTGTGGGCACTGCTGTGCTGCTGCTTCCGTTCTTCCTGCTGGCGCATTGGCTTTCGCTGTTGTTCGGGATGCCTGCTGACGGGTATTCATTGCTCTATCAATACTTCACAGGCCTTGGGGCCATCTTCTATTTAGGACTTGGCCTGCTTTATACAAAAAGGCTGCTGAAGATCTATGGCGCCTCTCCCGGCAGCATCGCCTTCATCCTCGCATCCATTGTCTTCGGTACTATCCTCTTTCATTATACGGTGCTGGAGCCTTCCATGTCGCATGTGTATTCTTTCGCTATGATAAGCGCCTTTCTTTATTATGGCAAGAAATTATTTACGGAAGATGGCTTACTGCTGCCTGTATTCATCTCGCTGGCATTTGTGATACTCATCCGTCCGGTGAACGGCCTGGTGATCCTGGCCCTGCCTTTTTTGGCGGGCGACGGAAGAACATTATTAAAGGGCTTGAAGTCACTGGGCAATTTCCGTGACCTGGGTTTTTCACTGATCTTCTTCTTTCTTATCCTGTTCATCCAGGCTTGGGCCTGGTACAAGCAAACAGGTTCATTCATGGTATGGTCATACGGCGAAGAGGGTTTTAATTTCAGTGATCCGTATTTCTACAGCGCGCTCTTCAGCTATAAGAAAGGGCTGTTTGTATATACGCCCTTGTTCTTTCTCGCGCTCGCAGGTTTCATACAGCTGCGAAAACACTTTTTCGCGCTTAGCTCATTGCTGTTGTTTCTTTTGGTATTGGTGTTTGTTCTTTCGAGCTGGCACGACTGGAGCTATGGGATGAGCTACGGTTACAGGCCCATGATAGAATACCTGCCTTTTGCCGCTCTGCTACTGCATTTTGCATTACAGGCGCTGCGGCCTTTTTTTATGAAGGCTTTGCTAGGCGCTCTCATGCTTGGCTGCGTGCTCCTCAACCAGGTACAAGACTTCCAATACAGGAACTACATCCTTCACTGGAGCATTATGTCAGGACAGAAGTATTGGAAAGTGTTCCTCAAGACAAGTGACAAGTACAAAGGGTATCTCTGGGACATCATGTATTATGATGATGTGCATGGCGAAGTGTTGGCATCTTATTCTACCGACCTTGAGAAACCGGCAGAGAATTGGGATGTTCCTCTTCTGGGGGATGATGGCACGAAAGCACATTCCGGGAAAAGGGCGGCGATCACTGACAACGCTAACCAGTACGGGCCTACGTTGAAGCTGAAGAGCGGCACACTCGTTAACAAAACCGCCGAGACCTGTGTTCGGGTGAAGCTTTGGAAGTATTCCGAAGCCATCGACACCTCCGCGATGCTTATCATCAGCATCGACTCGGCCAACGGCAAGAACTATTCCTACTGGCGGGTGCCTTTCGAAAAGGTATCCTGGAAAAAAATGTACGTGTGGGAAGAGGTTCGTTTTGGCGCGCCACTGAAGGCTCATGGTGATCCTGATGACATTATCAAGATATACGTATGGAATCGTACGGGGGGAAGGATGCTGATCGATGATTTTGAAGTGGAGTTCCTAAGGTAGGCTGGAAAGGAAGTTTTACATTTGTATGAATGGCCTGAAATGAGAAAGTACCTCATCATATTTCTGCTTACTGCCGCTGCTGCTGCCACTGTTTACTTCCTTTGGCCCCGCAAGAAAGATCCCCGTTTTGTTTCTGTTACCGAAGAAGGCTTTAGCCTGCACGGAAAGGACTTTTACCCGGTGGTGATGAACTATATCGTATCGGCCCACCGCGACGGCAACCAGTTTTGGGCAAGCCCCTACAAAGGGTATGATCGCCGGATGAACAAGCGCCTTTCAAAAGACTCTTGCCTGCTCCTGTTCAGGAACGATATGGACCTCATCCGCGACATGGGTTTCAACGTGGTGCGCCTGGTATCTATCGGTGAGGAATTTGTGAATGCCAATACCGGAAAGCTCTCGATACGCTTCATAGAAAAGGACCTTACAGATACAGCCTTTGTGCTGGAGACCCAAGCTGACTACGATATGTATTTCAAAGGACTGGAGGAGATGTTTGCCATTGTGAGGGATGCGGGGCTCAAGACGATACTTCTTACGCGAGTGAAGCCCGATTACAAAAGCTCTGATGAGCACATGAAGAAATTGCTTACACGTTTCGGACAAGACAGTTCCATTATGGCCTGGGACCTTTTTAATGAGCCCTTGTATTTCGACATGCGTGAGGAGCGTCCTAAGAAGGAAGTGTACAAGATCGTAAAGCGCTGGAAGAAAGATTATAAAAAGATCGCCCCCGATCAGCTCTTCACCTTCGGCCTTACAGGGGTGCTTGAAGTATACGAGTGGGACCCCAACATGCTCGACATCGATTTCCTTTCTTTCCATCCATACGAATACGAGCCGGGGCAGGTGATGAGCGAGATGTACTGGTACCATAAATGTTTAAAGAAGCCCTGGATCATCGGGGAAACGGCCATTGCCGCTGATAATGACTCCATAAGTTACGATGAGCAGAAACGTTTTGCGGAGATGACCATGCGCCAGGCCTGGCATTGCGGCGCTATAGGTTATTCCTGGTGGCAGTACAAGGATGTGGAATGGCAGAACTTTCACATGGACTATATGGGCGCGGTGAACCTGAAGGACAGCACAAAAACATCGAAGGGAAGTTTTGTGCAAGGGACCATTAAGCCGGTCATAGCGGGTATCAAGGCCTACAAGCCTGGTGAGCGCAATCCTGACAGCTGCCGCTGTCCGGGCAATTACTACAACTTTAACAACTTTAAAACGTTCAGGATGAAGGGCCGGATTACGGACGAGGACGGTGATCCCATCGAGAACGCGGTGATCAATGCCTGGAACGAGTGGTGGAGCAAATCGCATTATACCTATTCTAAAAAGGACGGCAGCTTTGAGCTGTACGGCAACTTTACATATCATCACTGGATGGTATCCTCCAGCATGAGCGAAATGGTGCGCGGCGATGCCGACCTTAAAACCACCAGGGTGGAGAAAGATGGTATTCCCACCGTTGATGTGGGTACCATTAAAGTGCCCGGCCTTGACCTTTGATCTGAGATAAATGAGCTTCCTCCATAAACTAAAACCCTCTGCTACCGGCCTGGTGATCGGTCTTATCGCTATTTATTGGGTGGTGTTTTCCTTTCGTTTTCAAGTGTGGGAGAAGAACCAGGTGAAGGATGATGTGATCAACTATTACGCGTACCTGCCGGCAACGGTCATTTATCATGATGTAAGCTTAAAGTTCGCTGTTGGCAATAACTATTTCGGGGATAAGATATGGCTCACCCCGGCACCCAACGGGAACTCTTATATAAAAATGTCTATGGGCATGAGCGTGATGTACAGCCCTTTCTTCTTCATCGCGCATTTGCAAACCATTCTTAGCAGCGAAGCGCCTACCGGCTATAGCCGGACCTACCAGGATTGGCTCATTATCGGGGCCGGTATTTATCTATTGATAGGGCTGTTTTTTCTACGGAAGGTATTATTGAGGTTTTTTTCTGAAGGCGTCTCCGCCCTTGTTCTTTTCCTGATCTTCTTCGCCACCAACCTGTCATGGTACAGTGCCGGTGAACCGCTCATGCCGCATGTATATCTCTTCAGTTTGGTTTCGGTGCTTTTGTACCTGAGCATCCGCTGGCATGAAACACCTACCGCAAAATTTTCAATTCTGCTTGGGCTGGTCATGGGTCTCATCATCCTTATACGGCCCATTCATGCCATGCTTGTTTTGGTGCCGCTGCTGTATAACGTAGAGAGCTGGCAAGGTTTCAAAGCGAAACTTGTTTTTCTTAAGTCGAAGATCCTTCAGATGGGGATCATATCACTGTGTATTTTTTTGGCAGGCCTTCCCCAGCTTATCTATTGGAAATACATCACCGGCAATTGGTTCTTTTATTCCTATGGCGATGAACATTTTTACTGGAACAACCCGCATATTCTCGATGGGCTGCTGAGCTTCCGCAAAGGATGGCTTATCTACACACCTGTGATGTTCCTGGCGCTGGCGGGCTTTTTCTGGTTGGCGAAATACCTCAAGAGCTTCCGCACTGTGCTGCTGGTGGTATTTCCGCTCTTTGTCTACATCACCTATAGTTGGTGGTGCTGGTGGTATGGCGGCACTTTTGGCCAGCGCTCCATGATCGATATCTATCCCCTGCTGGCGCTTGCCATGGGAGCATTTTTTAAACATGTTTCAACTAAGCGGGTCATCGTTTGGGCGG
>JANWJV010000144.1 GCA_025451785.1 Bacteroidia bacterium
ACGGGAACGGATGTACGGCCACGGCCACAGTGATCATCACCCAGCCTGCCTTGCTCTCAGCGGCAGCCTCTACTTTGACCAATGTATCCTGTACGGGAGGCAATAACGGATCGGTGGCAGTGACGGCCAACGGAGGTACTACAGCTTACACTTACCTGTGGAACAACGGACAGGCATCAGCTACCGCTACAGCCTTAACGGCTGGTACTTATACCGTAACGGTGACCGACAACAAAGGATGTACGGCAACAGCAACCGCTACTGTTACCCAGCCTACGCAGCTTACAGCAGGTATCTCCGGTTCAACAAATGTTTCCTGTAACGGAGGCAACAACGGAGCTGCTACAGTAACAGCCGCGGGCGGTATCAGTAACTATACGTATAGCTGGAACAACGGACAGCTTACGGCCACTGCTACCGGCCTCATTGCCGGTTCATATACAATTACTGTTACCGACGCAAATGGTTGTACTGCTAGCGCGACTGTAACCATTACACAACCGACACAGGTTACACTTCAGATTTCCAGCGTGAACTCAACTTGTTCGCTCGCGAATGGTACGGCTACAGTTACTGCCAACGGTGGAACTGGCTCCTATAATTACAGCTGGAACAATAACCAGAATGGTTCTACTGCAACCGGCCTGTTGGCAGGTAATTACACGGTTACAGTTACCGACCAAAACGGATGTACGGCAACGGCCACGGTGACGGTTAACAACTCTCCTTCACCCACAGTTTCCATCACCGGCTCTACCAACGTAAGCTGCTTCGGTGGCACCGATGGTACTGCCACAGCGCTTGGCGCGGGTGGTACCGGTACACTTACTTACAGCTGGAATCCTTTCGGCGGCATCACTGCCAATGGCACGGGTATGAACGCGGGCAATTATACTGTTACCGTTACTGACCAGAACGGATGTACCGCGACAGCAACAGTGGTCATCACGCAGCCAACACAGCTTGTTGTGAACGCAACCGGTACTACCGTTTGTGCGGGAGTAATGGCCAGCGCCACCAGCACCGCTTCCGGTGGAACGGGTTCTTATACTTATAGCTGGAACAACGGTCAAACAACGCAAACAGCTACAGGGCTTAGCACGGGAACCTATACTATAACGGTTACCGACCAGAATGGATGTACAGCGAACACCACCACTCAAATAACGGTGAACCCGCTGCCGCTGATCCTCATTAGCGCTGACGATACCGCGGGTTGTATGCCCTTGTGTGTTAACTTCACTTGCAGCACGAACAACCTCACGTCATGGAACTGGAACTTTGGTGACGGAAGCACTTCTACGCAAACCAGTCCCAACCACTGCTACAAGACCGCGGGAAGCTACGATGTGACCATTACGGTGACGGATATGAACGGTTGTACCAACACGCTTACGAAGAAAGGATGGATCAATGTGTATCCGAATCCCATCGCCGACTTCACCGCGTCGCCACAACCCACTACGATCCTGAACTCCACCATTACATTCACGGATAAGAGCATAGGTGCCAATACCTGGAGCTGGAACTTTGGTGAAAGCACCAGTGGCAGCAAGAACTCTTCATCGTTGCAGAACCCCGTACACACCTATGCCGACAGCGGAAGCTACCAGGTGATCTTGAAGGTGTGGAACAGCTACGGTTGCTCCGATTCCATTAGTAAGATCATTATCATCCTTGGTGATTACGTGCTCTACGCTCCGAATGCGTTCACACCCAATGGTGATGGAATGAACGATGTATGGAACGTGAAAGGTATTGGTATCGACCCCAAGAACTTCGAGCTCATCATCTTCGATCGCTGGGGCAACCTTATCTACCGCACCGAAGACCTTTACAAAGGCTGGAGTGGTATTGCCAACTACGGCAAGGAGATCGCCCAGCAGGATGTATATGTATGGAAGTGTTACACCCGCGACTTCTTAGGCGGCAAGCACTCGTACATAGGACATATCAACCTAGTGCGGTAAGCGCGTATTGTTTTAGTTCAGGAAAGAACAACCTGAACTCTTCTTCGAAGGACCTGTAGTGAACCTGCAGGTCCTTCGCTGCTTTTTCCATCCCTGAGTTGAAGCTGGCGCGTCGCGACATTCCGTATAACACTTTCTCCACTCCTTCCATGCTGGCATAAGCGTTCAGAATATCACGGCTTTGCATGTAATGGAAGAACATTTTTGCCTTTTCAGGAAGAAGGTGATGGTTCTCACGGATGATGGCGTATGCATGGCTGGCATATTCCTTTAGCGGCACAGCGGAGTAATTGGCCCAGTCGCGCGCAAGAAAATGATCGTAGTAAATGTCAACGATCACACCTGCGTACTTGCGGTACTTTTCACGCAGGCGTTTTTTGCTTTCTTCCACGATAGGATGCGCGTCGGTAAAGGTGTCGATCTTGCGGTGCAGTAGCACCCCGTTCCGGATGCCTTCGCTATAACTGCTCAGCTGGACCCCTCTCACCGAATCGCCGATGAAGTTGCCGATGAGCAGGGCTTCCGAGTCCCCTGAAAGATAAAGATGTGCCAGGTAATTCATGAGCTGTAAAGGTAGACGAAATGCGTCCAAGATTTTCGGTCGAATCGTTTACGCTTTGAAAAAAAGAATGTAGGTTTGTGGAAACCCTATCCCTATGCCGGAAGCAGGTGGCAAAAAGAAAGAAGCGGGCGTCAGTTCCTCGTTCAGGCAGTTCAAGAGCGTTATCCTGAACGACTACCGCCTGGCCGTAGAAAGCCGCGAGGCCAGTTTGCTCGGCCGTAAGGAAGTGCTTACCGGAAAAGCCAAGTTCGGCATCTTCGGCGATGGCAAGGAAGTAGCGCAGATCGCCATGGCAAAGGTGTTTCGTGAAGGAGATTTTCGTTCCGGCTATTACCGCGACCAGACATTTATTTTCGCTTCAGGTACGCTTACTATGCAACAGTGGTTCGCCGGGCTGTACGCGCATACCGATGTGGACGCGGAACCTTCTTCTGCCGGCAGGCAGATGAACGGGCATTTCGCGACACGCAGCCTTAACGCCGACGGTTCCTGGAAGAACCTTACCGAAATAAAGAACTCTTCTCCTGATGTTTCCCCTACCGGCAGCCAGATGCCCCGATTGCTTGGCCTGGCGATGGCCTCTAAATATTATCGCAGCAATCCTGAGCTGCAGCAGGGCGAGTTTCTCAACTTCTCAAGAAAAGGGAACGAAGTGGCCTTCGGTACCATTGGTGACGCCAGCACATCCGAAGGGTTGTTTTGGGAGACCATTAACGCGGCGGGTGTGATGCAGATCCCAATGCTTGTTTCCGTTTGGGATGACGGCCATGGAATTTCTGTTCCTAAGAAATACCAAACTACCAAGGAGAGCATTTCGGAGATCCTTAGGGGTTTCCAGCGCGACGATAAGGGCAACGGGTATGAAATATTCCGTACGAAAGGATGGGATTATGCTCATCTCATAGAGACCTATGAAAAGGCGGTGAAGGTATGCCGCGAAGAACATGTGCCTGTATTGGTGCACGTGGAAGAGATGACGCAGCCCCAGGGTCATAGCACCAGCGGTTCGCACGAACGTTATAAGTCGGCCGAGCGCCTGAAGTGGGAAGATGATTTTGACTGTATCCGTAAGATGAGGGAGTGGATCCTCGAGTGGACGATCGCCGAGGCTGCTGAGCTGGATGAGATAGAGAAGAACGCAAGACAAGCAGTGAAAGACGCCAAGTCGGCGGCCTGGAGCGCTTACCTGGCTCCCATCAAGTCAGAAGTGAAAGAAGTATGCGCGTTGCTTGATGAGCTCGCCGCAAACAGCGTTAACGGGGCATTCATCAGCAAGATAAGAACGGAGCTTAGCGCTAATCATGAGCCGATCCGCAAAGATATTTTCAGCAGCGTGCGCAAAGCGCTGCGACTGCTTCGCGATGAACAATTACCCGCGAAGAAAAAACTGGCCGACTGGCTGCATGTGAACAAGGCCGCCAACTACGAACGTTACAGCTCTGCGCTGCACAGCGAAACAGATCATTCGGCATTGAAAGTAAAAACAGTGGGGGTTCAATACGAAGCAGAGGAGAAAATGTGTGATGGCCGTGAAGTGCTACGCGATAATTTCGACGCTATTCTTACCCGCTATCCAGGGGTGCTCATTTTCGGTGAGGATTCAGGAAAGATCGGCGGGGTGAACCAGGGGCTCGAAGGCCTTCAGAAGAAATACGGTGAGCATAGGGTGTTCGACACAGGGATCCGCGAGGCCACTATTCTTGGTCAGGCCATCGGTATGGCGCTGCGCGGACTAAGGCCCATCGCTGAGATACAATACCTCGATTATCTTTTATATGCGCTGCAGGTGATGAGCGACGACCTGGCCACTATGCATTACCGCACCAAGGGCGGACAAAAAGCACCGGTGATCATCCGTACGCGTGGTCACAGGCTCGAAGGCATCTGGCACAGCGGCTCCCCGATGGGAATGATCATTAATGCCCTGCGCGGCATTTACGTTTGCACACCCAGGAACATGACCCAGGCCAGCGGATTTTACAATACACTGCTTACCTCTGATGAACCGGGCCTTGTGATCGAACCGCTTAACTCTTATCGTTTAAAGGAAAGGGTCCCTGCCAATTTCGGCGAGTACAAAGTTCCGCTGGGCATTCCGGAGGTCTTGCAGGAAGGTACCGACGTTACGCTTGTTACCTACGGTTCCTGCTGCCGGGTGGCGCAAGAGGCTATCCGTCAGCTGAAGGAAGCCGGCATTTCGGTGGAGCTTATTGATGTACAAACGCTCTTGCCTTTTGATATTCACCACAGCATTGTTAATTCGCTGAAGAAGACCAACCGTGTACTGTTCCTCGATGAGGACGTGCCCGGAGGTGCCACGGCGTATATGATGCAGAAGGTGCTGGAAGAGCAAGGCGGTTATCAATACCTCGATTCCGATCCAAAGACACTTTGCGCAAGGGAGCACCGCCCGGCCTATGGATCTGACGGTGATTATTTTTCCAAGCCAGGTGTTGACGATGTGTTCGATGCTGTGTATGAAATGATGCACGAAGCCAATCCTTCTAAATATCCCGGCATTTACTGAACCCTATTTCCTGCAATGAAACGAACTACCGAGGCTGATTCCAAGTACGAGCGCCTGGAGAAGATGAGCGTTCGTGATCTTCTTAAGAATATCAATAAGGAAGATCATGGTGTTCCGACCGCCATTAAGAAGACTCTTCCTAAGATAGAGAAGCTGGTAAAGGCGATCGTTGAACGGATGCAGAAGGGCGGACGGCTGTTTTACATGGGCGCGGGAACCAGCGGGCGCCTCGGTATTGTTGATGCATCCGAATGCCCTCCTACCTATGGTGTTCCGCATGGAATGGTCATCGGCCTCATCGCCGGCGGCGACAAGGCGATCCGTAAGGCAGTGGAGTTTGCGGAAGATGACAGCAAACAAGGCTGGAAAGACCTGAAGAGTTATAAGATCAATCGTAAGGATACGGTCATAGGCATTGCCGCTTCCGGCACCACACCTTATGTGGTGGGTGCTCTCGAAGATTGTAATAAGGCAGGCATCCTTACCGGATGCATCACCTGCAATGCCGGCAGCCCCGTGTCGCTTGTGGCAAGACATCCCATTGTGGTAAGTGTAGGTCCCGAGTTTGTTACCGGAAGTACACGAATGAAGGCCGGCACTGCCCAAAAGCTTGTGCTCAACATGATCTCCACTTCTGTAATGGTCAAGCTCGGAAGGGTGAGGGGAAATAAAATGGTGGACATGCAGTTGAGCAATAATAAGTTGATCGACCGCGGTACGCGCATGATCATGAAGGAATTGGGGTTAAGCTATGTGAAGGCAAAGGCTTTGCTCCTTAAACATGGAAGTGTTCGCAAGGTTATTAGCGGATTAGCGAATTAGACAATTAGCCACTCTATGCCTTCCATTCGCTCATTCACGTATTCGCTAATTCGCTAATTAGTAGCGAAGCTACTTTCTTATCGATCGCGAAGGTGAACTCCTCTTCTGAAATGGTTGAAAGTGGTATCCAGCGAAGTACAAAGGAGCTGTGAACGTTCTCCCCGGTATCAACACGCTTTTCGTTCTCTTTGAAAGCAGGGGCGGCAACGAACTCCACCTGGTAATAGATGCTGATCACCTGGTTGTCAGGATGAAAGGCGGAGGCAACAAAAAAATCAGTAGTGTAAAAATGCCGGATCACTTTCACTTCCTGGCCGGTTTCCTCTAGAAACTCGCGCTTTATGCAATCGAGCGTTCCTTCGCCGAACTCCAATCCCCCGCCGGGAAACTTGGTGACCTCTTTCCCTTTGATGAGCTCATCTGCCACCAGTACCTTGCCCTGGTAGATGCAAACTCCGTATACTCTAACGTTGAACCGCTTCACAACCCAAATCTAAAATCTAAGATCAACAATCAAAAATCTCTCTTCGCCCTCGTCATTTCCCTCTTGCCCGGAGGCCCTTGCAAAGCTTCGATAGTAAAGCCTGCCGCCTTCATGTTGCGTTTCACTTCGCCCTTGGCGCAATAGGTCACCAGGATGCCGCCCGGCAATAGAGCCGCGAACATCTTGTCAAATATTTCCTTTGTCCAAAGCTCCGGCTGAACTCCCGGCGCAAACGCGTCGAAATAAATGAGGTGGAAAGCTTGATCCAGTTCGGTGTCCTGTACCTTTCCTTTTATTTTCTTTAACTCGAATGTACTTGATAACGTAATTACACGCCCCCAGTCAGAGCTATGGATATTCCTGAACACATCGTTCGCAGCATCAGCATTGAGCAAGGCAGGATAGTTCAATGCGTTGGTGATACTTTCGTCTAATGGAAAAGCTTCGAGGGCGGTGTACATCACCTCCTTTTTCTCAAGAAATGTAAGGAAAGCATTGAGGCCGGTCCCCAGGCCGATCTCCAGGATATTGACGCAGCCCTGTACGGTAACTGCTTTCAGCCCCGCATCAATGAACACATGCTGAGATTCCCTTATAGCACCGTGGCGCGAATGGTAATGTTCCTCCAGCTCTTCGTTCAGGAGCGTTGGAGATCCGTCGGAAGTGGTGACCAGCCGGAGCAAGGATTATTTGCTCAGGATCTCGAACTCGGTACGGCGGTTGTTCTGCCGGCCTTCGTCGGTATCGTTCGTGTCGATCGGTTTGGTCTCGCCGTAACCCGCCGCCTTCAGCCTGTCTTTTCCGATGCCTTTGGCGATGAGGTAGTCCACAACGGTTTGCGCACGACTTTGAGAAAGCTTCAGGTTATACTCATCCGATCCTTTGCTGTCGGTATGGCCGGAGATCTCGATCTTCATCGTGGGAAGGTCGTTGAGCAGTTTGGTGAGTCGCTCCAATTCGTTGGTTGACTCAGGCCTTAGCGTAGCGCGGTCGAAGTCGAAGAAGATGTTCTTCAGCACGATCTTGGTTCCCACCTTCACGTTCTTGAGCTCGATGTCTTTCACCACTTCCTGGTAGGCGGCAGATGCGGGAATGTCGAAGTTCTCAGAATGGAAAAGGTAACCGTCCTTTTTTACAGCGATACCATAGTTCTTACCCGCCGGCAGCGAAACAAGGTATTTGCCGCTGGTAGCATTCGATGTAAAGGTGGCTACGATCTCATTGCGCTGGTTGTCGATCAGGTCGATGGTGGACTCCAGCGGCTTCTTGGTAAGGGCGTCAACCACGGTTCCTTTCAGGATCGTGAGCGATGCTTTTACTTCCACCATCGGAGCCATTACGTTCTCCTTCACGGGTGCCGCAAGGCTGGCGAGGAGGTTGTCTTCAGTGCTCAGTGCCGGAGGTTTCTCCGCGCCGAGGAAGGTGATCATATAAATGTCCTTCTCGCCGTAGCCATCGCTGCGCACGGAAGCGTAATAACCGTGACGGCCGCTGGCGGAGAGAACGAAGAATACGTCATCGTCGGGTGTGTTCACGGGGTAGCCCAGGTTCTCGGGCCTCGACCAGGTCTTGGTCTTATCGTCGTAAACGCATTTGAAAATATCAAAACCACCCATGCTCTTATGCCCCTGCGAGCTGAAGTACAGCGTCTTTCCGTCAGGGTGGATGAACGCGCCTTCTTCCCCGTACTTGGTATTGATGGTCATACCGATATTGGTAGCCTTGCCCCACTTGCCTTTGGCGTCGCGTGTGCAAACATAAATATCCCTGTCGCCCAGGTTGTCCTCTTGTTTGTCGCTCACAAAATACAATGTGTTGGCGTCGAAAGTATAGGCTGCTGAGCTTTCATGCTCGTTGGTGTTAATGGTCTTGCCAAGGTTTTCGGGCTTCGACCACAACTCGCCTTTCAATACGCATTCGTACAGATCGCCTTTATCTTTTCCCTTGTCAATATAGATAAGCAGTTTTTGTCCGTCGGCCGAAAGACCTGAGGTAGCATCGTGTCCTTCGGTATTGATCGGTGTTCCGATGTTCTTCGCGGGACCCCATTTACCCCCTATTTTGGTAGTAACGTATATATCTTCGAAAAATTCGTTGAACATGTCACGTCCGCCACCAGTGGTGTTCTCCCTCCGGGAGGTAAAGATCATCATCGATTCATCGGCCGAGATCACAGGGCCGTATTCCGGGAGCTGGCTGTTTATTGAAAAGCCCACGTTATCGATGAACACGCGAACGGGCTTCTTTACCAGTTCAATGCCGTTATTGCATTCACTTATCTTTTTGGCTACGTCCTCTATTTTGGGTGCGGCATCCTTGCCTACAAGGGTCTGCTTATAAATATTGTATTCCTTAATGCCTTTGTCCCATTCGAGGTTAAGGTGATAGGCCCTCCCAAGCGCGTAATGAATGCGGGGATCAACGGCTGAGTTAAGACTATAGGCCTTTTCCAGGTAAGGGATGGCCTTGGTCTTGGTGTTCGAGAACAGCATGCACCAGCCGATCTTGAAGTTAAGAACGGCATTGCTGGGATTGAACGATTGCGCGATCATGTACGAAGGGATAGCGTGTTTGTACATGGAGGCCGCGTTGTTGAACATGCGGTACCCTTCTTTGAACGAAAGTTCCATCATTTCATCAGCCTGCTTGAAAAGCTGGTCGCCTTCGTCGATGGATTTAAGCGCGTTCCTGAGGCCTTCCTTGTTGGCCTTGAAATTGTCTTTGGTGAACTCTACGTTCTGCGCGCTGAGCTGTTGTAGCCCGGTGAACAGAAGGAGAAAGTATATCTTTTTCATGTGGATCTCTTTTGCGGTTATTTACAATCCTGGTGATAGCTCTTGCCTGCGCCTACGCCCAGCTCACCGGCCTTTTTCCAATCGCTGCAGGCCCCGTCAAAATCACGAAGCATTTCTTTGGCGCTTCCCCTGTTGAGATACGCAAAACCGTATTTATCATTTAAGCTAATGGCCTGTGTACAGTCGTCGATACATCCCTTATAATCCTTCTGCTTCATTTTGGCGGCGGCCCTGTTGTTATAGGCAAAAGCATAATCGCTCTTTATCCTTATGGCCATACCGAAATCGTCGATGGCACCTTTGAGATCGCCGGCATCGAACTTCGCACTGCCACGGTTGTTATAGGAAATATGGTCGGGTTTCAGGAGAATGGCCTGGTCGTAGGCAAGGATAGCGCCTTTGAAGTCGCCGTTCTTCCTGCGCGCGCTACCCAGGTTTACCTGGAGGAAGGCGAGGTTGGGATTGGCAACTACTGCTTTCGAATAATCGTCGATGGCGCCTTTGTAATCCTCCAACTGGCGCTTGGCGCTGCCACGGTCGTTATAAGCATAGGCATAGTCGGGTTTGATGCGAATAGCATTATCAAAATCCTCGATGGAGGCTTTATACTCACCGCTCTCGAACTTCAGTCCGCCCCTGTAATAATAAGCCTGTGCATGGCTGGGATTGATCATAATGGCTTTGGAATAATCTTCCATCGCGGCTGGTTTTTCACCCAGCGCTGCTTTTGCCTGTCCGCGGCTGAAATAAGAATTGTCGGCCGAAGCGTTCAGGCTGATGGATTTATTGTAGTCTTCAATGGCCCCGCGCATGTCCATGAGCTCGAACTTTGTAAGCCCGCGGTTATACCATGCTTTCTCAAAATCAGGCATCAGCGTGATGGCCTGGTTGAAATCACCAAGGGCTCCGTTGAAGTTCTTGTTCGAGAAGTTGTTGATGCCGCTGTTGTAGTATTTCTGAGCTTCAGCGTTGGGGTCGTTGATCTTTACCTTTACCGTGTCGGTTTGGGAAAAGACCGGCTGCAACAGGATCGCCGTAATAGCAGTGAGTACTGTTTTCTTCAATTTTCTTGATTTTTGGGATGAACGGTTAAAATTAAGAAGAAATTTCTTAATTCAGGCAGAGCAAAGGCCATGCCTTATTCTTAAGTTTGCAGGGTTCGTTTTCCGATGAAACACCCAGCCCTGTTATTCATTGCCATTGCCCTCTTTTCCTGTAAGAAAGAGCACATGTGCGACTGTTTTAAGAGCACCGGCGAAATGGTAAAGGAAGAGCGTTCGCAGGGCGGTTTCCATACCATTGAGCTGGAAAGTAATATTAATCTCATCATTACACAAGATACCTTTAACAGGCTGGAAGTGGAAGCGGGCAGCCATCTAATTAATGGCATAATAACGGAAGTGAGCGATAGCGTACTGAAGATCCGCAACGAGAACCGCTGCAACATGGTGCGGAGCTATAAAAAGCCTGTGAACGTTTATGTTTCCATGCCAAAGGTACAAGAGCTTATCCACCGTGGTTCGGGCAAGATATCATGTACCAATACTATTACAGGTAAGGAAGTGAAGACCGGCTCCTGGAGCTCGGGCGATATTGAGCTTACACTTAATGTTACGAGCGCCATCTTCAGCCTCAACGTTAATTCGGGCGATATCACCGCAAAGGGTTTTGCCGGTGAGAGCTATGTATATTCAGCAGGCAATGGTTTTGTGAACAATGCCGAACTCGAAACCGGTTATACTTTTCTGCATACGAAATCTACCGGCGAGTGTTTTATTTATGTAACAAAAGAATTCTATCCCGCCATCGACTGGACGGGCAATGTATATTATACCGGTAGCCCGTATCTCCTCGAAGCCGAGCTGAACGGGAAGGGCCGGCTGATCGCCCAATAACAAGAACATGAGAACAACACAAGTTATTTGCTATGCCCTTATTGCGGCATTGCTTACTGCCTGCGGAAGCGGAGAAGAGCAAAAGAAAGGAGAGAAGAACTACAGTGCCGAAGAGGTCGCCGCTGAATCGAAAAAGCTGAACGAGCTGCTCGATAGGTTTTACGACGAAGCGATCGACCGTGATCCTGTTTCACAAACACGGATGGGAATAAAGAAGGATTACGGAAACTGGAGCGATATCTCTGATGAGAACGACAAAAAGGAACTGGATATCTCAGTGCAGAACCTCGAAAAGATAAAGAAGGAGATCGTGCTGGAGAAGCTGGACGAGCAGGCGAAGATCAGTTACCTCATGTATGCCGACGATGTGGCGCGCGCCCAGGAGAATTGGAAATGGCGCTTCCACGATTACCCCGTTAACCAGATGGGCGGCCTGCATTCCGATATTCCGGCCTTGCTTATCAATATGCACCTTATAAAGGACGAGAGCGATGCTAAGGCATATATCTCACGTTTGCAGAAGATGAACGCGCTGTTCGGCCAGCTCATCGTGAACCTGAAGATAAGGGAAAAGAACAAGATCATCCCTCCTAAGTTCGTATTCCCCTACGTGATGAACGATTGCCGTAACCTGCTGAGCGGGGCGCCTTTTGAAAAAGGCAAGCCTGACGGAGATCTGCTGTCCGATTTCAGGAGCAAGGTAAAGGCGCTGAACCTTGAGGAGGCTAAGATGAACGCGCTGGTGGAACAGGCTTCGGCAGCGCTTCGTGATTCGGTGAAACCTGCCTATGAAAAACTGATGGCCTACTGGACCGGGTTGGAAAAGAAGGCTACGGAGGATGATGGCGCCTGGAAGCTTCCCGAAGGCGATGCTTTTTATGACGCAGCGCTTAAACTTACCACCACCACTGACCTTAATGCTGAGCAGATCCACGAGATCGGCTTGAAAGAAGTGGAACGGATCCACAACGAGATGCGCGCTATTATGAAACAAGTAGGGTTTGCCGGCGATCTACAAGCATTTTTCAAATTCATGCGCGAGGACAAACGTTTTTATAATAAGAACGACAAAGAGGGCAAGGAGGCTTACCTGAAACTTGCTACCGGCATTATTGATTCGATGCGGGTAAAGCTGGATGCCCTGTTCATCACCAAGCCCAAGGCTGCTATTGTTGTTAAGCCGGTAGAGTCTTTCAGGGAGAGATCAACGGGCGGCGCTTTTTACGAAGAGCCGGCATTGGATGGCTCACGTCCTGGTTCTTATTATGTGAACCTTTATAATATGGCCGACCAGGCGCTTTACCAGGCGGAAGCTTTGGCCTATCATGAGGGTATTCCCGGTCACCACATGCAGATCGCCATAGCGCAGGAGCTGCAGGGCATTCCGAAGTTCAGAAAGCTTGGCGGTAATACGGCGTATATCGAGGGCTGGGCATTGTACAGTGAGCAGCTGGGTAAAGAGGTGGGATTTTATAAGGATCCTTATTCTGATTTCGGAAGGCTGGCGATGGAGCTCTTCAGGGCCGCGAGGTTGGTGGTAGACACTGGTATCCACCGCAAGAAGTGGAGCAGGCAAAAGGCGCTCGATTATTTTAATGAGAACACGCCTAACCCTGAAGGTGACAACAAGAAAGAGATAGAGCGATATATTGTTTGGCCATCGCAGGCTACAGGCTATAAGATAGGGATGCTGAAGATCATAGAGCTTAGGGACCATGCGAAGAAAACGCTTGCCGATAAGTTCGACCTGCGTGAGTTCCACGATGTGATACTTACCGGTGGTTCGCTTCCGCTCAACGTATTGCAGGATGTTGTTTATGCCTGGATAGATAAAAAGACAATAGCGTCAGATAAATAGCGAAACTGGCAGGATGAATGTTTATAACCTTGTTTGGAAAATAGCGTATACATCCAGGCGCCTAATACCCGGGCGCATTAAATTTGCCTTATGATACAACAGTATTGCAGGACGATCGGAAGCGCGACTATGCTTCTCTTTATCTTTTCCTGCGGAGGCACTACAGATAACAAAGAAGGCGACGATGGAAAGATAGGCGGCGGCCCCGAGGTCACCGTTGATTCGACTGATAAGGCCGTGGGATCGAAATACGATTTCATGATCAGTAACATCCCGATCCCTTTCGACATCCTTAACAAACTTTTCAATTCGGGGGTACCGTACAACGGCGAGCTTCCTAATTTCATCAGTAACGTATCGAAGTATTCGCAGAGCAACGCGAAGGCGCTTAACCTGGGTATTTATGGTGCTGATCTTACGTACCTGATCACTTTTGAGCAGTTCAACGAAATGTCGCCTTACCTGAAGACCTCCAAAAAACTGGCCGACGAGTTGGGCATTCCCCTGGCCTTTGATAAGGACGCTTTAGAGAAATACGATATGTACAAGCGTAACAAGGATTCGCTGGAGCAAATGCTTTACCGTTCGTATAATGCTGTTGACAAGACCCTGCGCTCTAACCAGCGCATCGGCATGGCTACCCTGGTGGTGACTGGCGGATGGGTGGAAGGCCTATACCTTACTACTAAGACCCTTGGCAACTCGCCCCCCGAAGGCAATAATAAAATGCTTTACAGGATCATCTGGCAGCAGCACATTTATCTCGACAATATTGTTGACCTGATGAAGGAGTTCAAGAACGATAAGGAATTTTCGTGGCTCAACGAAGAGCTGATGGGCATTAAGAAGATCTACGATAACCTGGCCAATAAGAACGATGTAAGCTCCGAAGAAGTGGCGATCATTGCCGCTAAGGTAGAGGTGCTCCGTTCAAAGATAATAGGCGAGGGCTGAGCGGCTGCCGTCCGGCAAACCGTATTAACGCAGTAAGGTAACTTTTCCGATGAAGGTGTGCTCACGTGCCTCCACGTCGTCTTTGAAGACGAACTTATACACGTAAGTGTCCTGCTGGCAGGGGCGGCCTTCGAAGCTGCCATCCCATCCTTCGTCAGCATTGTTGGTGCGGAAGATCATTTCGCCCCAGCGGTTGAAGATCATAAAGGTATAATCGCTTACACCAATGAGCTTGGGCATAAACATATCGTTAAGACCATCGCCATTAGCGGTGAAGCAGTTGGGGACAAAGAAGCGGTACTCGGGCCGTATCTCAATATCAATAGCGAACGTATCGGCGCAACCGGTACCGTTCACCAATACCTGCAGCACACGGTAATGGCCGGGCTTGGCATAGGCATGGTTGGTGGTGCCAAAGTTACAGCCGTTATATACCGTGCCATCGCCGAAGAACAAAAAGCAGTCGATGCCGCTGGTGCTCTGGTCGTTGAAAGTAATGTCAGGATTAAAGATGGAAGTAGAAAGAGGTGTGGCCCCGAACATGGCGCTGGGTATGGGGTTAACGGTCACCATTGAATTTTTGGTAAATGTATACGTGGCGGTGCAGCCGTTATTGGCAAGCATGGTAACCGTTACGTTGTAAGTGCCCACATTCATATACGTGTGAGTGGGGCTGGGCAGGGTAGAGGTACCGCCATCGCCAAAATCCCAGAGATAACTTTGGATAAGGTTCGAAGGGTTGGTGGTATCCTTGAACGTAACAGTGAAGGGAACGCAGCCCATCACAGGGTTGGCGTAGAAGTTCGCGACGGGGGTTCCTACAATGGTAATGGTGTCAGTATAGGTCTTGCTGCATCCGTTCTCCTTAATGGTAAGGCTTACCAGGTGTTTGCCTACACCGAAGAATTTAATTCCGCTGGGATTCTGAGAAGTGGAAGAGTTGATATTGGCGCTATTACCGAAATACCAGAAGAAGGTGCTGCTGCCATTGCCCATGAAACTGCCGGCGGCAGTGAAACTGAAATTATTATTGGTGATGCACTGGGGAGGCGGCTTTTGCCAGAAGGGCTGCAAGAGCGGATACACTTTAAAAGTGCTGTAAGCTGTATCAGCGCAGGTCATCCTGGGGTTGGCGATAAGCATCACTGTATAAGTGCCGGGGCCATTATAGGTCCAGGTGGGCGCAAAAACGTTGGAGGTATCGTTACTAAGCCCAAGGTCACCAAAATCCCAGTGATAGGAAGTAGCGTTCTGGCTATTGTTATTGAAGTTAACAGTAAAGCCGTTGCAGAAAGTAGTTTGGTTGGGAACCGATGCTACAACGGTATTCGGGCAAATGGTAACGTTGAACTGAAAGTCCCTTTTGTTCTCGCTAAGGAAAACACCTTTGCGGTATTCCCTCACACAAACGCCAACTACCCACTGACCGATCTGGTTAGGGGTGCCTGTCATCCAGCCAGTATTGGAGTTGATGGCGAGCGGCGGCGCTGAGCTCATTGGGTAGCCCCCGCTAAAGCCGTTGGCAAAGGGCACCATGTTATAGGGTGGCGCGTTGGGTGGCTGAGGCATGGGGTTCGCCTGCGAAGCTCCGTCGTAAGGATCACAAAGGCTGTAAACCAGCGAATCCCCGTCAGGGTCGGTGGCGGAATGGTCGAAGGTGAAAGGAACACCCGCGCAAAGGAAAATGGGCGGGAAGTTATTGTAGTAAGGGTTGCTGTTGATACCTGCTACGTTAGGGCCGGGGATGAAGGCAGTATACGTGGCTCCCACAGCCCCCGGATTGACCAGGTTCAGAATGGTTTGATTCCTGCAGCAGCGCTGGTAGGCCAGGGTATAGCCGCCAAGGAGCGGCGGCAGTTTTTTGTATTCCACATACACCGCTTCTTCCACGCAAACGTTGGCGGGTGGCTGGTAGCAGGGATTGTTCATGGTGATGGGAAGCAGGGTGCTTCCGGGGAATTGCATCGAAAGGGTATCTACCAATTGCCCCGCGCTGTTAAAGATGCCTACGGAAGCAGGGTTGTCGTATGCGGCTTGCCCGTTAAAGCAATCGCGGTAAACCTTTAAAGTGATCTTGTAGTTGTTGGCGCCAAGGTGGAGGTAGTTGAGCTCGCCCCCGATGATATGGGTGGAAAAAACCCTCAATGAGATGGAAGATAAAAACAATAACAGTAAAAACTTCAGTCTCATTGAGGGGATGATGTTAACTAACCATTACAATATTAATGACGAACGCCTTCTTGGTGAAACACCATCTTATAAGCGGCCCCCTCTGTCAGGCAAGCGGCTCGTCTGTTTATTAGGCGGCAATTATCATGCCGCTATTTGGGGCCCCGCAGCAGCATAAAGAAGCCGTGGTAATTCTCCCCGTCGGAACGGTAGAACACGTAGTAATAAGTGCCCTCAGGGATACCGTCGCCGTCCCAGTCGTTTTTGTAGTTACCGCTTTCATAAAGCTTGAGCCCCCAGCGGTCGTAAATGGAGAGCTTGCTGCCATCGAAATTATCGATGCCTTTGATGGCAAAATACTGGTTGGTACCATCGCCATCGGGCGAGAACACGTTCGGGATCTCGGTATCACAGCCGGGCTTCACCTCTACGTTCACCGTTTTGGTCACCTGGTTTCCGCAGGAGTCTGTTACGGTCACTTTAAAGCTGTTCATGCCTGAAATGGCATTGTTGATGGTAGCGGTGCTGCTGGTAGTATTGCTTAGCGTATTGGTGCCCGTTACCACGGTCCAGGTAAAGGTGTAGCCTCCTATGCCGCCGCTGGTAAGCGCTGCAAGCGCTGCATTGTCGCCGGGACAAATGCTCAGGTCCGGACTATTGGTATTGAGCGGTGCCGGGTTGGGCACGTAAACCGTTACAGCGCTGGTTGCTGTCTTGCCGCATTTGTCGGTAACAGTAATGGTATAAGTAGTAGTAACGGTAGGGCTTACGCTAACCGTTGAAGTCGTTCCCGCGCCACTGCTCCAGCTATATGTGTAAGCAGGGGTTCCATTGCTGGCGGTAGAGGAGATATTGGTGCTTGCACCGGGGCAGATCTTGATGGTACCCGCAGAGGTTACCTGTGGCACCGCTGTGTTAACGAATACTGTGATGGAGTCAACACCTGAATTGCCGCAAGTGTCGGAAACGGTAACTACATAAATGGTAGTAGCGGTAGGGTTCGCGTTAATGTTCTGGGTACTGCCGCCGTTGCTCCAGCTATAACTGTACGTACCATGCCCACCTGTGGCTGTCGCACCCATGTTGGTACTGCTGCCCGGACAAATAAATTGATCGGTCCCCGCGTTCGCCACCACTTTGGCAATATCACTTATATAGAGCCGTATACTGACCGAGCCGTTGGAGCAGCCCTTTGGTGTAAAGGAAAGGATAATGGTCTCAATGCCTTCCGAAACGAAATCAGCAACTGCCGAGAAGCAGAAGATCACCGAGTCAACGTTAGGGGGGAAGATGATCATGGTGGGGAAAGTGTTGTAATCGGTAGTGTTGGTAGCCGTTCCGCCAATGTTCATGAAAAGAGTGTCTTGTTTAGTGATATTGGTTTGGTCGCGCACAAAGGTGAGGCAAGCCTGTCCGCAGCCTTCAAACATCACACTGTCGTTACCGCTGTAGCTGATCTTGGTGCTTACGTTCACGTTGCCGTTACTAATGAAACTGCCCGACTCCAGGAATACGCCTGAATCCCAAACACCGTCGCCGGCATCAGCGATCACGATCTTGATATGATATGTTTTGCCGCATTGTACCGCTGATATGGCGGTGATCGCCTTCGTAAAAGCATCGTACTGAATGTCGGAACCTCCCAGGTTGTCAATGTAATAAGCGGAGTGTACGTTGGCGTTCAGGCTGTCAATGGTGATCTCGGTGGTTGTTCCCGGCACCAGGGCAATGTTCTTGGCGTTGTTCTGGTAAGAGCCGGAGATGCCCGGTCCGCTGATGAAAAAGCCGAAACCATCGTTCACGCCCGAGTTCACAAACTCAGGGTATTCCTCTGAAGCAAAAATGAAACGGAACTTTACGGTATCAGAATAAGGAACGAAGTCGAACTCAAGTACAGCCGCGTCGTAGGTGGTGTTCACCGTAAGGGCATCAAGGTCAACGTCGCCGCCCAGGTTATTGTCGGTGCTCTTGGAGCCGATGTTGTTCGGGCCAACCGCGTTAGCGATATCGCCGGTGCACATGATCACCCCGCTGTCGAGGCCCAAAATGGTGCTGTTAGTGATGCCATCAAAGAACCCTATCGCGTTGGCCGCGCCTGTGTATGTAATGTTGCTGGCCACCACCCCGTTGCCGAGGAGGATGTTCTGCACCAGCTGATTCACCGTGTACTTGGTTTGGCTCACAATGAGCTGGGCCTTAGTGCTGCCGATGCAAAGGAAAAGGGAAAGGGCGAGGGCGAGTTTTTTTGCGGTACAGTTGATCATGTGATGGCTGGTTTACTGAGTTTTCTTAACAAACAATTTAGCGCTGATTAATACACAGTATTAATCAGACCCGATCTTTATATAAAAGGTTGCATTTCAGCAAATATAGGGAAATTGAACAAAAATCGTAATATTGCTCCCCTAAATTAATAAAGATGACAGTTATTACCGATTACATCAGTACCAATAAGGACCGCTTTATTGACGAGCTGCTGGAACTGCTGAGGATACCCTCCGTTAGCGCCGACCCCAA
>JANWJV010000145.1 GCA_025451785.1 Bacteroidia bacterium
CGAACGTTCGCAACAATGTAATTTGTTTTCGCTGAGCGGTATTCTTCTTCTACTGAAACGATCTCAATGTCTTTGATCTCTGCCTTATCAGCAAAGCGGATATATACCTTAATGGTGAAATCATTATCGAGGAGATTGAGCGACTCTTTGTTTCCGGTGAGGTTCTTCCTGAGTTTACGATAACCGTATTTGTATTGATAGGTAAGCGCGGAGATATCAGAAAGCACCGCGCTGCCAGTAGGATGGCTGCCCGCGCCTTTGCCAACAAAGGTTTGCTTGCAGGAGAAGGCCCCTTCTACTTCCACCCCATTGTATTCGTAGCTCACGTTATAGAGCTCATCCGTTTTACTCACGAACTGCGGCATGGCGTACACACGGAATTTGCCGGTGCCGTTCTCGCCAAGCTTATAACCCGTACCGATCATTTTGATGCGCAGGCCTTTTTCGCGGGCGTAAACAATATCATCGAAGCTCACGTTTTGGATTCCCAGATTCAGTACATGTTCCGGCTTAAGGATGATGCCGAATGAGTGAACTGTCAATAGAATGGTCTTGTATAACGTATCAAAGCCTCCTACATCCAGCCAGGGGTTACTCTCTGCGAAACCATTGCTCTGGGCGTCCTTCAGAATGTCGCCGTAATCCTTGCTCTCGAGCTCCATGCGGGTAAGGATGTAATTGCATGTGCCGTTCAGGATCCCGCGGAACGTGCTGAGCAGCTCGTTGTCATAATACTCTTCCAGGTTACGGATGATGGGAATGCTGCCGCCGGCGCTGCCTTCGTAAATGAGCGCCACGTTGTTCTTCTCCTGTAAGTGATACAAGGCCTCGAAGTTCTCCGCCAGCATTTTCTTATTGGCCGTTACCACGTTCACACCATTGTTCATGGCGGTGCTTACGATCTTGAAGGCTTCTGCGGCATCATCGATCAGCTCCACGATCACATCCAGGTTGTCGCGCTTCAGCACATCTTCCTTGTCGTAGGTGAAATACTTCATGTCGATCTTGCGCTTCTTGCTCTTGTCCTTTACGCATATCTTCTCGATGTTCGCCTGCAGGCCCTGGCTCTGGTTGAGCACGTCATACAAGCCCTGCCCTACACATCCGAAACCGAAGAGTCCAATTGATATTTTTTTGTCGTTCATTTTTACTTTTAGATATTTTAACCCCTCCCTGTCCTTCCCCTATCTGCTTCGCCGCAGGGGAGGGAACGCTTTCCTATCACAAGTGCAATCCGCACTCTGTTTTACTTTTGTTGCTCCATCTTCCTTCTCTTCCCTGCCCTTTGCTGGTACAATGCACGCAGCCTACTGAGCTATATCCTAAAGGCTTCAGGGGATGGACGGGAAGGTTATTTACTTCAAGGTATTTGTTCAGCTCCGCTTCGCTCACGTCGAGCACGGGGTAGAACTTGATGATGTCCTTCTTCTTCTCAAAGATATTCAAATTGCTGCGATGGGCGTTCTGGTAGCTCATGAGGCCGCTGACCCATATCTCATGGCCCTTCTTGATCCTTTCCATAGGCTCCACCTTGTTGATCGAGCAGCAAAAATCAGGGTCCTTGTGCCAGGTATGATCGTCGCGGGTGAATTTGTTCTTCCAGTCTTCCGGAAGCACATCCACCACCTTCAGATCGAACATCCTGGTGAGCTTTTCCTTGTACTCGAGCGTTTCGGCAAAGTGATAGGTGGTGTCGAGAAAATACACGGTCTCCTCCGGCTTCACCCGGTTGAACAGGTGGAGCAGGAACACGGCACTGGTACCGAATGAAGATGTAAAAAGGACCTTGTTAAAGTCCTTGTACACTTCGGCAATGCGTTGCTCGGGGGTAAGCGGCAGGTATTTCTCGTTTAGCTCGTCTATGGTCATCTGCAATGCAAATGTCGTATTATTTCTACCACCCCTAGCCCCTCCTGCCAGGAGGGGGAAGGGGAGGTATCTATCGCGGTTTCTCCAATAGCCCTTTGGTAAGGTCATTCATCACCTTAACCTTATTAGTAAAATCTCCCCGCAGCCTGTTGCGGAACACGTTGAGGTTATCCAGCAGTTCCTGCACATCGGGCAGGTGCACCTCAAAATATTCCCGTAGCCGTTTGGCCAGCGTCGGCGATTTTCCATTGGTAGAAATGGCGATCTTGAGGTCGCCTTTTTGCACAATAGAGCCCAGGTAAAAGTCGCAGAGGTCGGGGGTGTCGGCCACGTTGGCCAAAACGTTACGTTCCTTCGCCTCCTTCTTAATATACTGGCTCAGCTCTCTGTTGCCGGTAGCGGCGATCACCAGGTCGATGCTGTAAAGGTCGCCGGGATAGAATTCCCTGCGCTTGATGATAAGATTAGGGTGTTGGATCGCCAGCTGCTCGATCTCGGGCAATACCGCTTCTGCCACCAGTGTTACATTGGTACCCGGACTGTTCTTCAGCACGGCGCTTACTTTCTCCAGCCCGATGGCCCCTCCGCCCACTATGAGGAGGCGAAGGTCTTCGAGCTTCAGGAAAATGGGGAATAATTGGTTCATTTCTTCAATATGGTTCGACCCCGCTCACCATGACGCATTGTTGTCACCCTGAGCGTTTCGAAGGGTTAGTTTAAAAACAGTTCTCTTTCTATCAGTTCCACCGCAAATTCCGGGTGCAGCTTTACTACTTCGCCTAGTATAATTACCGCGGGCGAACCGATCTTTTCATTCTCGGCGATCTCCACGATCGTATCCACGGTGCCAAGCGCTAAATTCTCTGAAGGCAATGACCCGTTCTGAATGATGGCCACAGGAAGCTCGTGCTTGCCGGCACGTTTGTACACCTCGGTGATCTCCTTGAGCTTCTGCACGCCCATGAGGATCACTGCCGTTGCGTCGGTGCTGGCCGCTACTTCGATGTCCTTGCTGATCTCACCCGAAGTGGTAGTGCCGGTGATCACCCAAAAGCTTTCGCTCAGGCCGCGGTGTGTTACAGGTATCTTTTGCAATCCCGCCACACCAATTGAGCTGGAGATACCGGGCACTACTTCCGTTTCAATGTTGAAGGCGTCAGCATACTGGATCTCTTCCAGTCCCCTTCCGAATACGAAAGGATCGCCGCCTTTGAGGCGCACCACGTGGCCATGGGTAAAGGCGAAGTCAACAATGAGGGCGTTGATCTGGTCCTGGGTGTAT
Source organism: Bacteroidia bacterium (assembly GCA_025451785.1). Classification (GTDB taxonomy): domain Bacteria; phylum Bacteroidota; class Bacteroidia; order JANWJV01; family JANWJV01; genus JANWJV01. The sequence goes on from JANWJV010000145.1 coordinate 3,152, forward strand.
TCGTGCTTGCGGTTGCGTTTGCCTACAAAGATCTTCGGCACGTGTACAGGCACGTATTTGAGCAGTTCGGGATTTACCAATGCATCGTACAATACCGCATCGGCCAAGCCAAGGGCGGTGATGCCTTTTACAGTGATCAGGTCAGGGTCGCCGGGCCCGGCGCCTACTAAAGTGAGTTTGGGTTGTATATTCTTGTTCATTGGTTCAATTGTTTATTGGTTCATTCGTTTGTTTCTCATTTCTTCTTTCATATTTCTCATTTCAGCTACGACATCGGCGTTCGCGTCTTCCGGAGGAGGTGTAATTGTAATACGCCTTTTCCTGTTCTAATGGAATGAAGAAGAAGAGCAAATACTTTACGATCGTTTTCAGTTTCTTTTTCATGTTTCTATTTCTTATTGCCTGTTTGCCTATTGCCTACTGCTTGTTTGTATTCATTCGCCCAGTCGATAAACTTTTTCGCTTGCAGGAAATAGGTCCTTGCGAAGTCTGCCGATGGCTCTTCCTTGTTGATCTGCAAAGCGGTTTCCTTAAAGCCTTTCGCGGGAGAAAATGCCCCTTCAAAATGCTTGTCGAAATCGCCAAGGATGCCGTGGTGTGTGCTGTGGTTGATCTCTTTGCCCAGCAGCAGCGCTTTAGCGGTATGAATGAAGGCCGCGTAGCTATGGTAAATGCTGTCGGCATAGCGGGCGCCTTCCAGTGCCGCCAGCGCATTGTCAAGCTTTTCTTCCGCTTCGAAAATAAGCGTAGCCACCAGGTCGATCATGACCCCGGCACATTCGCCAACGCCAATGGCGGTGCTGAACTTTTCTTCCTGCCCCCAGTCGATGAAGTCGGTATCGCTCAGCGCCGTGGTATCGCCAAGCGATTTGAGCAACTGATAAAAATAGTCCTTACCCCGGCGGTCGAAATAGCTATTGAAGTACTCGCCTTCCACCGCGTTTGCCGCGAGGTCATTAAGTAAATAGCGCAATACATCAGGCCCCCGTTTGCTGGGAACTTTGATGATCTTTTCCGATACGCGTCCATGGCCATTGCCGGTAGCGCCTCCTCCAAGGAGCACTACCAAAGCGGGCACAATGCCTTTCTCCACTTTGATAGAGCTGCCGTGGAAGCCGATCTGCGCCAGCGAATGCTGTCCGCAGGAGTTCATGCAACCGCTGATCTTTATTTTGATGTCGTGGTTGTATACCAGGTCAGGATATTCTTCGCCGATCACTTTTTCGAGCGCGGAGGAAATTCCGGTAGAACTGGAGATTCCAAGATTACAAGTGTCAGTTCCCGGGCAAGCGGTGATGTCGGCAATGCTTCCCGCTCCCGCTTCAGCAAGCAGTAAGGCATCCAGCTCGCGGTACAATGCAGGCAATGCGGCTTGTGGCACAAAGCGAAGCAGGAATCCCTGGTTCACCGTTACGCGCAGGTCGTCGGCAGCATATTTCTTAACGATACCGGCAAGCTTACGAGCAGTGCTTGTGCTTAAGTTACCAAGGGGAACACGGATGTTCACGCCGAAATGATCTTTTTGTTTTTGTTCGAACACATTGCTGTGCAGCCAGCGCAGGTAATGCGCGTTGTCGCTCACTTTAAGCGTGGTGAAATTTCCAAGGGGTTGTGGCAACGGGCTGGTAACAGTCTCACGATCGATCGCCACTGAACTGTGTTCAAGCGCGGGTTGTTCTTCCCTCACCAGGGCCAGGAACTCTTCGAGGCCGATCTTTTCTAACAGGTATTTCAATCTTGCCTTGTGGCGATTGTTGCGTTCGCCATAACGGTCGAACACGCGTATGGCCGCTTCGGCAAAAGGAATGATCCTGTCTTCTTCCAGGAACTCGAACGCTGTTTGCGCCAGCACCGGCTGCGCGCCGAGGCCTCCGCCTACCACTACTTTAAAACCCCGCTGCAATTGATTGCCGTTGATCTTTACCTTAGGAATAAAGCCCAGGTCGTGCATAAAGGTGAAAGCCGTATCCTCTTCGCTGGAAGAAAAAGCGATCTTGAACTTGCGCGGCAGGTCCTGGTCAAAAGGCTGGCGCAGGAAATAGCGGAACAAGGCGTATGCGTAGGGCGTTACGTCAAAGGGCTCGTTGGGATCGATGCCCGCTGCCGCTGATGCGGTAATGTTGCGTACGGTGTTGCCGCAAGCTTCGCGAAGCGTAATATCATCCTGCTCGAGCTTTGCCCACAGCTCAGGGGTTTTGTCGAGGCTCACGTAGTGTACCTGGATGTCCTGCCTTGTGGTGAGATGAAGTTTCCCGTTCGAATATTCATCGGATATATCAGCGATGCGGATCAGTTGTTTCGCGGTAAGCTTGCCAAAAGGCAGTTTGATACGGATCATTTGCACTCCTTGCTGGCGCTGTCCGTACACGCCGCGCGCCAGGCGCAGGGAGCGGAATTTTTCTGAAGGCAGCTTGCCCTCTTTGAACTCGCGGATCTTCCGCTCGAGCTCTATGATGTCGTTCTCTACTACCGGGTTCTCTATTTCTGTTCTAAAACTTTTCATGTTCTTGTTTCTGGTTACTTGTTACTTATACTTTGTTTCTGGCTTTGATCAAACTCGCCTTCGCTAAAGCTTCGGCGAGTAAAACAAAAAGCCCTTCGCGGTTTGTATGTCCGGAAGGGCTTTTGTCTCCTTGAATCCAACTTCACCTATCTACATACCCTTTCCGCATCCGCATACAGCAGCAACACATATAACACATTGTTGATTTTTGAATTTGGATCTTAGATTTCATGCTTCTCTTCTCTTAATTTACTTATCTCCTTTCGGAGATCTCTTTTATTTGTCCGCCTTTTTTCAGGAGGGGTCTTTTTCTTTTGCCTCTCCCCTCCTTCAAGGATGGGCCGGGGGTGGTCATAAAAAAACCGGGGCTTTCTGTTGGAAAGCCCCGGTTGAATATTGTTTATATATCGAAGGACCTTCCTAATATCAAATACACATCATGCAGCAGCAGCCGCAGATGTTATTGATGTTATGGTTGGTCGTTTTCATTTCTTGATCGTGGGGGCAAAGATAACGTAGAATTTTTGAACTCTCCAAATTTATTTAACCCCCCTCTGTGTCTCCCCCCTATCTCGGCCAGGCCGAAACAGTGAGGAGAGGTCATACTCTTATCCCCATTACTAATATGTCGTCCACCTGTTCCAGGCCACCTTTCCAGGCGTTGAGGGTGTCGCCCAGGACGCGCCGTTGATCGGCCATTACCTTCTTATAATTAGCCACCAATACCGCCTCTAACTGCTTGTACTTGAACTTCTTACCCTTAGGCCCGCCGAACTGGTCGGCATAACCATCGCTAAAGGAATAAATGATATCGCCCTTTTGCAGGGGAATGGTTTGCTGTTTAAAAGGTGAAGGCGGCTGAACCGTAACTCCGATTGGCTGCTTGTCCGGCAGGTATTTATGGTTCTCACCATTCCTGATGATCCAAACAGGGTTGTTGGCGCCGGCATACACCAGTTCGTTACGCTCTTTGTTGAGCCTGCAGAGCACCATGTCCATACCGTCCTTATGTTCGCCCGAACCGTATTCCTGGTTCAGCACCTGCACGATCTTTTCCCGCAGCAAGTTCAGGATCTCGGCCGGTTCAGTGATGTTCTTTTCGTTCACGATCTCGTTGAGCATCGTAGTTCCCAACATGCTCATGAAACCACCGGGGACACCATGTCCGGTACAATCGGCTGTTGCGTAGAAAACATAATTGCCTTTCTGCGCCACCCAATAAAAATCGCCGCTTACAATGTCCTTAGGCTCGTAAAGGATAAAGTGGTCCTTCAACGTCATGTGCAAAACGTTCTCCGGCGGGAAAATGGCGTCTTGCAGCTTCTTCGCGTAGTTAATGCTGTCGAACACCTCTTTGTTCTTCGCCTCCACCATCTTCTTCTGAAGCGCAATAATGTCGCCTGCCCTTTTCTTATGCCTGTAGCCACGATACACCACCACAGCGAAGGCGAAAAGCAGGCCGAGAATGATCAGGAGTCCATACTTATAGTTCTTTTCCTGCTGTAATGCCATCTCCTTTTTTTCCACCTCCACGCTCATCCGCAGCGAGTCGCGCATCAGCTGCTTGTCGTATTTATAACTGGCGCGGATATCGGCCATCTCCTTGTGGCTCTCTTCGTTGTTAAGTGAGTCGGCCAGCCTCCTGTATTCCTTGTGATGAAAGAGCGCTTTTTCGTGCTGCTTGAGTTTTTCATATGCCGTTGAAAGGAAGCCGTGCAGGTCGCGTTCGTTAGAGATGGACCCTGCCTTCTTCGAAAGCTCCATCGCTTTCAAACACGTGTCGATGGCCTGCTGTGGCTTGTCCCAGGCATTGAGCGTTTGCGCCGCGTAGCCCAGCGTAATGGCCTGGCTGTTCACGTCTTCGAGCGCACGCCAGATCTTCAGGCTGCGCGCATAACAATCGAGCGCCTTTTGATATTCCTTACGCTCCATGTAAAGAAGCCCGATGTTCTCAGAAGCCGTGGCAATGCCTACATTGTCCTTGTTACGCTCGTGCATCATGAGCGACAAAGTAAAATTGCCAAGTGCTTCGCTCAGCTCATTCGCGTTGAAGTAGGAAAGACCTATGTTGTTGTACGCGCCCGCAAGGCCCTTCTTGTTATCGAGCTTCTTGTAAATGGCAACGCACTTGAAATAATAGTCTCTCGCCTTCTCGAACCTTCTCTGGATCGCATACGAAATGCCGATGCCATTATAGGCTTGCGCCATTTTTTTATCGTCATTTATTTTCTCCGCTGCCTTCAGCGCCTTCATGTAGCACTCAAGGGCCTTATCATAAATTCCTTTTTCACGATACATCAACCCCGTATTGCAAAAAGTCTCGCTCAGGAGTGCCGTTGGGGTTTGATGATCCAGCTTGCTGAGCGCAAACTCCATGTACTTGATGGCGGAATCGAGTTCTCCTGTATTACGGAAAAAGGCAAAGCCCAGGCGACCGGCGGCACGCGCAATGGCAGTGTCCTGTTTTGCTTTGCTTAGCTCCCCCCTGAGCGAATCCGTTACCGAACGCTGCGCGAATGCTGCTACTGAGAATAGCAGCAGTGGCAGTAGCAGTATACGGGGGCGGCTCATTGTGTTGTGAATAACAACTTAATCCTGTTTGCGCATTTGCACCATGGTGAGAATGGTGGCAATAGCCACTGTATCACCTGTTTGTCCTTCGAGCTGGTATTTGTCGCGCACCTCTTGCGGACTTGCGTCGTACACATCCACCACCCATTTCACAATGCCTTTCGCGATGTCTTCTGGCGTTTTCTTTTCCTGCGCTGCTTTCTCCTTGCAGGTGAAACGCACGCCGATGGTCATTCCCGGATAAACAGGTTTGGTGAAACGGCATTCATCAATGCCGTAGTTAAGAAGTACGGGGCCTTTGGGCGGATCGACAAATAGTCCAGCCGCGCGCGACAAGATAAAATAACCATGCGCTACCGTACGCTTGAAGATCGTTCCCTCCAATGAGTTGGGATCCATGTGAGCGTAGAACTTATCGCCGCTCAGGTTAGCGAAGTCGATCACATCTTCTTCCTTCACGGTATGTGTGGGAGTAATGAGGGTCTCCCCAATCTCCAGGTCTTCGAAGTACTGGCGGAAGGGGTGTATCTTCTTTTCAATGTATTTGGCGCCGTACTGGTATTGATTGCTTACCGCGGTAAGCATGCTTGGCGAACCCTGTATGGCGGTACGCTGCAGGTAGTGGAACACGCCGCGTTTTCCGCCCATCTCTTCGCCGCCGCCCGCTCTTCCCGGACCGCCATGCACCAGCATAGGCATGGGCGAACCATGGCCGGTACTTTCTTTCGCGCAGTCGTTGTTGAGGATGAGAATGCGGCCGTGCATGTTCGCCGCGCCAAGCACATATTGTTTCGCTAGTTTACTGTCAGCAGTAACGATCGAACTTACCAACGAGCCTTTGCCCAGTTTGGAAAGCGCGATGGCGTCTTCCATTGTTTTATATGGCATAAGAGTACTCACAGGACCAAACGCCTCGATGTTGTGGCAGTCCGTGTTCTTGAAGGGTGAATCGTTCAGGAAAATAACAGGAGGCATAAACGCGCCTTTGTTCTTGTCGGCACCTTTCACTTCAAACTTTTCGAAATCGCCGATGATGATCTTTTGTGTTTTACTGAGTTGCTCCACCTTCTCCATCACTTCCTTGCGCTGCGATTGTCCCGCAAGCGCGCCCATGCGAACTCCCTCCACGTTCGGATCGCCGATGATGGTTTGCGAAAGGCGTTTGCCCAATGCAGCACGCACTTCCTCCACACGGTTCTCCGGAACAATGATGCGGCGCACGGCAGTACATTTCTGCCCGGCCTTGGTGGTAATTTCTCTCACCACTTCCTTAATGAAGATGTCGAACTCGGGTTTATCCGGGCTTGCGTCACTTCCAAGGATACAGCAGTTGAGCGAGTCGGCTTCCATATTGAAATGCACCGATTCCTCGAGGAGGCGCGGGTGCGACTTGAGCATTTTTCCTGTTGTTGCGGAACCTGTAAAGGTCACTACATCCTGGTTCATCACATGGTCGAGCAAACCGTTGGCGGAGCCGCAAATGAGCTGCAGCGCTCCTTCGGGAAGTATGCCCGAAGCGATGATCTCTTTTACCACTGCCTCAGTAAGAAAGCTGGTGATGGTAGCTGGTTTTACTATGGCAGGAACGCCGGCAAACCAATTCACCGCTACCTTCTCAAGCATGCCCCATACAGGGAAGTTGAACGCGTTGATATGGATCGCCACGCCTTCTTTCGGAACACAAATGTGGTGACCGATAAATGTATTTTCCTTGCTGAGCTTGGCTACATCCCCTTCCAAACAAAACGGTTCGTCGGGGAATTGCCTGCGTAAACTTGCATACGAGAATAAATTGCCGATGCCTCCTTCAATGTCCACCCAGCTATCGATACGTGTAGCGCCTGTTGCCCAGGATATCTTATAGAACTCTTCTTTCTTCGAAAGCAAATGCATGGCAAGCGCTTTCAGCATACGACCGCGCTCATGGAAGGTCATCTTGCGAAGCTTGGGCCCGCCCACCATTCGCGCGTAGTCGCACATCTTAGCGAAGTCGAGCCCCTTGCTGGTGGCA
>JANWJV010000146.1 GCA_025451785.1 Bacteroidia bacterium
AGCTACCAGGACGCGATCGAGCTTTCGTATTACGGAGCTACTGTGATCCATCCCAAGACCATAAAACCCCTTCAGAACAAAAGCATCCCCTTGTATGTACGCTCTTTTGTGAAACCTGAAGAGAAGGGCACGCTGATCAGCGACCTTGCTTCAGCGCTTCCTATACCTTGTTTTATTTTTAAGGTCAACCAGATACTTGTTTCCATTTCCCCGAAAGATTTCTCCTTTATTGTAGAGGAGAATTTCAGCGATATATTCCGGCTGTTCTCTGAGCACGGCGTGAAGATCAATACCATGCAGAACTCGGCCATCAGCTTTTCCATTTGTGCCGATAACGATGCTCGCCGTGTGCCGGGCTTGATCAAACAATTACAAAATGATTACCGGGTATTATATAACGATGGACTGGAACTGATCACGATCCGCTATTATGACCAGGCAACGATCGATCGTGTTACGGTAGGAAAAAAGGTGCTGCTGGAAGTAAAGAGCAGGTATACCGTTCAGTTGGTTGTGAAGGATAACTAAAAACTTTGCGGGCAGGTTCGACTTCGCTGACCATGACCCGCAAAGTATGACCTGTCACCCCGAGCGGAGTCGAGGGGCTAAGAAGCTTTCTTAAAATACTTCATATAGATCAACGGCAGGATACCGGCAGTGCTCAGGAGACACATCGCTATGAACCATCCTTTTTGTTTGTGTTGTGCAGCACGGTAAAGTGCAATGATCCTCATTACCAGGTCAAAAATTCCGATCACAACTATCGCTGAGATCAGTAAAGGTGAAAGTGTTGTCATTTGTGTTGGTTTTTATTTGTTTATAGAATCGTGTAAAGTTTCGTGAGCCCTTCAGCTAAAAGGAGGCAGGCAATGAACGAGATCACTGCTTTCTTTCCCTTCAGGTTGCAGGAAATACTGTAAGCTCTGTACATCAGAACGATCGTCCAGATAACGCAGCTGATCACCAGCAGCCCAACCAGTCCAAGCGTAAGTATATCGCCCGCTCCCAGAGTAACGGCCTGACCATCGTTCATAAGCTTGTGCTGGAGGTATGCATTCACCTTAGAAACGTCAACCAGCATGGTTGCCAGTACGGGAATGATAAGCGGTGCTCTCGCGAGCGCCTGGGTGCCATATACATCCAGTATTCTAATTGAGGATAAGGAGGTGAGCATGCCCGCTATATAAAGGAATAGTGAAAAGCTCAACCAATTGAGAGCCGTTTCAAAGAATGCGCGGCCAAGCCCGACCTCTGAACCCGCATGCAGATCTATCACACCGTCGAGGTGTATGTTGCCTGCGGCGCATACGATAGCGGTAAGTGTCATAATGCCGAGGCCGATAAAGAGTGCCGTATAGCCGGCAATAAATTCAAAGGGGCGAAAGAGCCAGGTTTTCATGGTCTTATTTTTTATCGAATGAATTAATACGTTCAATGATCTCGTCGAGGTGGTTGCGAACTGTTGGATAACTGAGCTTCATTTTCGAAGCCATGTCCTTAAGGCTGCCGCCTACTTTCATGAAGTCGACGATAAACAGCTGGTCATCGTTACTGAGCGAAGAGAGCAGTGGCATAGTAAAGAGCCCGTCAACCTCCGTTTCACAGGATGGGCACACCATCTTCTTTACTTTCATTTTAGAACTGCAGCTGGGACAGTTCTGAGGGAGTTTTTTTTCGATCGTTGCCATATCTTTTATTAATTAAGACATGACAAAGATAAAGGTGTTATTTAATAAAATACAAATAAATATTAATAAAATTGATATTTATTTGAATTTAATCAAATTTAGCAATATTTTCCTGCATACGAATTAGCGAACAGGTTGCGAATGAAACAAATCGCAACGATTAGTAAATTCGTACGGCTTCGTTAATTCGTAAGCAGGCCCGGCAGTGCTTTGATCTTTGCCGCCAAAGTGCGCGCCATTTTCTCATTGCTTTGGTGGGTCCAGCCGCCGATGTGGGGGGAGAGGATGACCTTTGGGGAGGAAAGAAGATAGTCAAGTGCAGGGATTGTTGATTGTTGATTGTTGATCGTTGATTGAAGACCTTCGAAAGAGTTGCTTTCATGCTCCAACACATCTAAACACGCTCCCAGTACTTTCCCGCTCCTCATGTTCTTCACCAGGTCGTCGGTCTTCAGGTTCTTGCCTCGGGCCGTGTTTATTATATAGATGTTCTTCCGGAACTTATTGATGAAGGCATCGTTGACCATGAACAGGGTTTCCTGTGTTAAAGGCAGGTGCAGGCTGAGCACATCAGTTTCGGCAAATACCTCGTCAAGAGTTGCTTCTTTCACCTGGTTATCGCCAAAACCTTTCTTGTATTTGTCATAGGCCAGCACCTTCACATCAAATCCCTGTAGCTTTTTCGCGAAAGCGCTGCCCATGTTTCCGTAACCGATGATGCTCACTGTTTTGCCGCTCAGTTCTTCGCCGCGGTTGCCTTCACGTATCCATTTGCCTTCGCGCACTTCTTTATCGGCTTTGCAAAGATTGTTGAAGAGGGCGAGCAACATACCAATGGCCTGTTCACCTACCGCGTCGCGGTTGCCCTCTGGCGCGTGCAGGCAGCGGATGCCTTTTGATTCAGCATACCCAACATCAATGTTCTCCATACCGGCGCCCACCCGCGCGATGAACTTCAGTCCGCTTGCCTTGTCGAGGAACTCCTTGTCAAGCTTGAACCTGCTGCGGATAACCAGGCCGGTATAGGAGGAAAGCTTTTTCGCGATCTCTTCTTTCGAAGAATCGTAGTCATGATCACAGGTAAAGCCTGAAATCTCCAGCTCTTGCTGAAGCGAAGCGTGACAGGAGTCTATAAAGAGAACCTTCATTCGAAGTTGATGAAAAGCCCGTGAAGGGCGAAAGAGGCAACACTAAAATAAATGAGCAGCCCTGTTACATCCACAAAGGTGGCAACAAAAGGCGCTGAAGAAACTGCCGGGTCAAGACCCATGCGTTTGAGGAAAAGAGGGAAGAGAGAACCCACCAGGTTTCCCCACAGCACCACGCCTACAAGCGATATGCCTACGGTGAAAGCTACGACCTCCCAGTGCGGCAGTTCTATGAACGACGACCAAACCGCTACCCTCATAAAACCAACGATGCCGAGCAATAAGCCCAGCACAAGGCCTACCTTGAACTCCCTTCGGAATATCTTCCACCATTCGCGAACGCTAACCTCGCCAAGGGCAAGCGAGCGTATGATGAGTGTGGAGGCCTGTGAACCTGTATTTCCGCCGCTGGAGATAATAAGCGGTACAAAAAGGGAAAGCACCACGGTCTTGGCGATCTCGTTCTCAAAAAATCCCATGGCGGTGGCGGTAAAACACTCGCCGATGAACAGCACTACCAGCCAGCCGGCGCGCTTCTTTAATACCTGCCAGGTGGTGGCGCTCATGTAGGGTTCCTGCAGCGCTTCCATACCCGCCATCTTCTGTACGTCCTCTGTTTCTTCCTTACGGATCACATCTACCACGTCGTCGATCGTGATCCTTCCTACCAGCCTTCCAAGGCTGTCGACCACCGGCACGAAGATGAGATCGTATTTCTCCATGATCTTCGCTACTTCCTCCACATCCATGTTCGTCTTCACAGAGATGCTTTCCGGGTTATATACTTCAGCTATTTTTTTTCTCAGGGAAACGGTAAGTATCTTTTTTAAGGGAACAACACCTACCAGCTTATCATCATCGTCCACCACATACACGGCGTATACGTCTTGTATATGGTCGGCATGTTTACGGAGCTCCTTCACGCAGTCGAGCATGCTCTTGCTTACGTTCAACTTCACCAGCTCCTTCTGCATAAGGCCGCCCGCCGTGTTGGCATCGTAGTTCATCAGGTCAACGATGTCGCTGGCCTGGCTGGCGTTCTCCATATGCGAAAGCACCTCGTCCTGCTGCGCGTCGGGCAGCTCGGCGATCACGTCGGCAGCTTCGTCCGACTCCAGGTTGTCGATGAACTTTTCGGCGATCTCCTTCGAGGTGAGCGAAGCAAGGAAACGCTCACGCACATCTTCTTCCAGCTCTACCAGTACTTCGGCAGCCGTCTGTTCTTCGAGATGGGTATAAATGTATTTGGCCTCTTCGAGATCTACCTCGTTCAGGATCTCGGCGATGTCGGCAGGGAATAGGTCTTTCAGCTGAGCATTTACATAAAGCTCATTGCCGGCCCTGATGGCCGCACGTAACCTGTCGAGGTAATCCGTGGTAAGTTCGAACTGCACGCATCGGAGTTTTGGGAAACCGACCAAATTTAGGATTTATCCCTCTATCCCATTCGTCAGGTCAACGAATTCTTTTACGGATAAACGTTCCGCCCTTAAGCCCATGTCGGGGAGCCCTTTCACGTCTGGCTTGAAACGGAATTGTTTCAGCGAGTTGCGGAGCGTCTTTCTCCGCTGGTTAAAGGCGGCTTTCACCACTTTTCGGAACAATATTTCGTCGCAGCCCAGCGATGTTGTTGTGTTGCGCTTAAGCCTGATCACCGCCGACTTTACTTTGGGAGGCGGCACAAAAACATTTTCATGTACTGTAAAGAGGTATTCGATATTGTAATAGGCCTGAAGCAATACACTTAAGATGCCATAGGTCTTGCTGCCCGGCGGACACGCGATGCGCTCGGCCACTTCCTTCTGGAACATTCCCACCAGTTCCGGAACCTGGTCGCGCAGGTCGAGCAACCTGAACAGTATCTGGGAAGAGATATTATAAGGGAAATTACCGATGATGGCGAAGCTGCCCTTGAAACGCCCTGAGAGGTCCGCCTCCAGGAAGTCGGCTTCGATGATGCGGTCCTTTAACGCGGGGAGGTTCTTTTTTAGCCAGGCCACCGAATCACGGTCAAGCTCTATGACGGTGGTTTCGTAGCTGTTGTCTTCCACCAGGTATTTGGTGAGCACACCCATTCCCGGGCCTATCTCCAGTACCTTGTCATAAACGCCTTCGGGCCGCAGGCTCTGAACGATCTTAAGCGCGATGGCTTCGTCCTTAAGGAAATGCTGTCCGAGAAATTTTTTTGGGCGGACGAATTCCATCAAACGGTTTCAAGGAGTGTACGGAAGGCCACGAACTTGCCTTCGAACTTGTCTAAATGCTCTTTCTGCAGGCGCGGCGCATGGTCGCGGCGGTAAGCGTCAAGCTCCGCCATGTTCTTGCATACGTATTGGATGGAGTAGGAGGTGCCAGTTTCTTCCTGTACCAGGATGCGGCAAAAACGGTTTTCCAAAAAATGTCCGGTCTTCATTACATCGGGAATGTGCTTTTCCTTCATCCACTTCAGCCATTCTTCATGAACGCTGTCCTCGATGTTTACTGTTACGTTGTAAATGATCATAGCTTAATTGACCAGGTCGCCCCTGAGCCTGCGGTAACGCTTGCGGGCTTCCACCACGTAAAGGCTTCCGGGAAATTTAGTGAGAACGCTCTCGTAAAGCTCTTTTGCTTTGTCGGCGTTATTGAGCTTGGTCTCAGTGAGTTCGGCAAGTAAAAAAGTGGCGTCATCGCCCAATACATCAAACCAGTATTTGGCCACAAGGTCCTGAAGAAATCCTGCCGCTTCCTGGTACTTCCCTTTCCGGAAAGCGATCTGGTATTTTTTGAAGAGGATATCATCCAGCAGCGAATGGCCCTTGAACATGGTTTCGATGGAATCGAGCTTCGCGATGGCTTCCGCGTCCTTGTTCTGGAAGGCCAGCAGGTCGGCCTGTGCGAACATGAGCAGGGGAACGGTATTGGTGTCGAGGGTGCTGTTATCGGTAATGAGCAGCGAAAGGTCCATGGCATCGTTGGCGATGAGCTTAGAGGTGGCGCCTTTCAAAACATCCAGCTGCGCCTGTGCCCACTTGAAATCACCGGTATAGTAGGATATCCTCGCGTTGCGGAACTTGGCTTCCTGGCCGAGCGGGTCGTGCTTGAACGATTTTTCCACCTGTGAGAACTTGAGGGAAGCTTCCCATATGTCGCCGCTCATCAGCAGGATGTCGCCGAGTTCCAGCTTGCATTCGGCCTGCGTACCGGGACTCAAGCCAGGCAGCTCAATGGCTTCCTCCAGCAGGTTCACAGCGGGCTCAATGCGATGCTGGTAAAAGGCCTGCAGGTGCGCCAGGTTCTTGAGCAGGCCCACCGTGTTGGCCGACTTGCCCAGCTCGGTGATCGTAGCCTGGTAGTTCTTTTCAAGTTCGTCCAGCTCAGGCTGTGAATAATTGTTCATGAAGGTCACCTTCTTGTACATGGCTCCCAGCAGATCGATCCTGGCGTTGACATAATAAAAACCGGAAGCGCCTTTGGAGATCACGTATTGGTAGGCCTTAATGGCCATGTCGTAGCTCTCGTTGGTGATGAACACCTGTGCAAGGGCCATGATCCTGGTTCCTTCTTCTTTCTTGCGCTTGTCGAGGGCCTTGGCCTGTGTGAAGGCAGCGTCATATTCTTTTTGCTGGAGCAGCATCCATATCAGCAGTTCCGAATAAATGGTCTTGTCGGGGTTCTTCTGGATGCGCTTCAAAAGTTCAGTGCGGAACACCTCGTTCTTTTTCGCGTCGGCATCTTTACTGAAGCTCAGCTGCAAGGAGTTTTGAACGCTTTGCAGGTAGGCCTCGTTTACTTCCAGTACATCCAGGTATTCGTTGGTCATGGCCACCAGGTCGCCCTTTTGCCCGTATACTTCCGCCAGCTCGAAACTGAAAGTGTAAAAGCCCTTCATCAGCTTACGACCTTTCAGATACGTTTCGATCGCGTAATCAGGTTCCTTGATGCCGATGAAGGCTTTGGCCAGGCCGAAGATCTGTTCTTCGTTCGACTCCAGTTTTTTGATACAATTTTCAAATTGACCCTTGGCCTTGCCGTTATCGCCGCCTGCACGGTATACCATGCCCAGGTCTACCTGGTAGGAAGGACTGTCAGGAAAGGTCTTGATCATGCGCTTCACGATCTTCTCGGCCTTTTTAAAATCCTTCAGCTCTATCATGCAGCTGAGGTAATAAGTATAAAAAGGGGAGAGCGGCTGGCGCTGGAAAAGTTTTTCGTAATACACGATCGCCTTGTCGTACTCCTTGTTGTGGTAGTACTGGGCGGCCAATTGTTCATCCGTGCTTTCCTGCGCGCGCAGGTTCAGCGGTGCCGCCAGTAAAAAGGCAGCGAAAAGGAAGAGCCATATGTTAGCCGGCTTTCTCAGGTTTGGTTGGTGATTGCTTAAGTATGTTTACGAGAGAATCGATGCCAGGGTTTAGTGTTTGATACTTTTCCCTGATATGTTTCAGTCCCGTTTTCATGATGTCGAGCGACTTGATGAGCTCTATCACGGCCTCCTCTTCCGATTCCATGTAGGCTTCGGCGCTGTCGTTGGCCAGCAGGTTGTTGGCCAGGTCGTGGCTCAGGCCTTTGATCTGTTTTTTCGCGTAAACGCTTTCTTCTTCGATCTCTTTTTTCTTTTCGCCGAACTGGTTGATCGGTTTCAGGATGCCGTGGTAGTTCGAAACCAGCAGTGCTGTTTTAAAATCCATGGTGTCCTTATAGTTCTCCTGCACAAAGCCAATGTTCTTACTTATGTTCTCGCCCATGGCTGTAATGCCTGTGGTGTCGCCCTTGAGGTATTCGGCTTCCGCGCTTTCTATCGCTTTGTAAAGGCTGTCGAGGCGGGCGATCTCTTTAGGGTACCTGGTCTCTGTTTTGCATGATACCACCAGGACCATGATAACGAGGGGGGATGTGAAATATTTTGTTTTCATATGCTCTTTAGCTGATCCATTCAAAGCCGGTATACGGCACAAGTACCTCCGGTATTTTTATTCCTTTTTCGCTTTGGTTGTTTTCCAATAGGGCAGCAACTACACGGGGCAATGCCAATGCGCTGCCATTCAAAGTGTGTGCCAGCTGTGGTTTGCCGCCGCCGTCCTTGAAACGCAGCTTCAGGCGGTTGCTCTGGAAGGTCTCAAAATTAGAAACAGAACTTATCTCCAGCCATTTTTCCTGCGCGGCAGAGTACACTTCAAAATCGTAGGTGAGGGCAGAGGCAAAGCTCATGTCGCCACCGCAAAGGCGGAGGATACGGTAGGGGAGCCCGAGGGCTTTTACCAGGCTTGCCACGTGCTCGCGCATCTCTTCCAAAATAGCATAGCTCTTATCAGGATGCGCCACCTGCACAATTTCCACTTTGTCGAACTGGTGGAGGCGATTCAAACCGCGCACGTCTTTACCGTAGCTGCCCGCTTCGCGGCGGAAGCAGGGCGTGTAGCCGCAGTTCTTTATGGGAAGCTCCTCCGCCTTCAGGATCACGTCGCGGTAAATATTCGTAACAGGAACTTCAGCGGTGGGGATGAGATAAAGGTTATCAATACCTACGTGGTACATCTGTCCTTCCTTGTCTGGCAGCTGTCCGGTTCCAAAACCAGAAGCTTCGTTCACCAGGATGGGTGGCTGCACTTCCAGGTAGCCGGCCTTGGTGCCCTGCTCCAAAAAATAATTGATGAGCGCGCGCTGCAGGCGGGCACCTTTGCCCTTGTATACCGGGAACCCGGCGCCGGTCAATTTTACACCAAGCTCGAAGTCGATAAGGTCGTACTTAGATGCCAGCTCCCAGTGAGGCAATGCTCCTTTGGCAAGCTGCGGAAGCTCTCCTTCCTTATGTACCACCTCGTTGTCCTGGGGTGTTTTTCCTTTGGGAACTTTCGGGCTGGGAAGGTTGGGTATTTGCACCAGCAGTTTGTTGAGCTCCGCTTCGGTAGTACGAAGAGATTCTTCAAGTTTCTTTGTGCTTTCTTTGAGCGCGCCGCTTTTGTTCTTGATCTCTTCGGCTTCGTCTTTCTTGCCTTGCTTGAAGAGGTCGCCCACTTGTTTGGCCAGGGTGTTGGCTTCGTTGAGCAGCGCATCAAGTTCGCCTTGCGTAGTACGGCGCTCAGCGTCGAGCTTCAGCACATCTTCCAGTATGGCTTTGCCGTCGAAGTTCTTTACCGCAAGGCGCGTAAGTGTCTCTTCTTTGTTATCGCGGATGTAGCTTAGTTGTAACATAAATGGTTCTATACAAATTTAAGAAATAAAAATCCCCCTGACGCTGGAGCCAGGGGGATCGTTCAATGCTCTGCAGGCTCCTGCTTATTCAGCAGTGGAAGGAACCACCGATACGTACGAACGGTTGTCTCTTTTCTTCCTGAACATCACAGTTCCGTCGATGAGCGCAAAAAGTGTGTGGTCCTTACCCATGCCCACATTATTGGCGGGGAAATGAGTGGTGCCGCGCTGACGCACGATGATGTTGCCGGCAATGGCTTGCTGCCCGCCGAATATCTTAATGCCGAGTCGTTTACTTTCCGATTCGCGGCCGTTCTTTACTTTACCTTCGCCTTTCTTGTGTGCCATGGCTTATGTTTTCTGAAATAGATGATTACTTCTTGGTGGTTTTCTTAGCGGCTGCTTTAGGAGCTGCTTTTTTTGTCGCTGCCTTTTTCTTCGGAGCTTCGTCGGTTTCGGCGGCAGCCTCTTTCTTAGGCTTCGCTGCTTTCTTCACAGGCTCTTCAGAGATCTTAAGGGTTTCGCCTTTGCCGAGGATGCCCTGTATCAGGAGTTCGGTAAAGAACTGGCGATGGCCGTTCGACTTCTGGTAACCTTTACGGCGTTTCTTTTTGAAAACGATGACCTTGTCGCCTTTAAGGTGTGAAAGCACTTTGGCGGCTACTTTGGCGCCGTCAACGGTAGGAGCACCCACCTGGATCT
Organism: Bacteroidia bacterium; assembly: GCA_025451785.1. GTDB lineage: Bacteria > Bacteroidota > Bacteroidia > JANWJV01 > JANWJV01 > JANWJV01. The sequence continues at coordinate 9,713 of JANWJV010000146.1, forward strand.
TGCCTTCGTTATCGATCAGCAATACCTTTTCGAACTCAAGGTTGGTTCCTTCGTTGGCTTCCAGGCGGTGAACGAACACCTTCTGGTCTTTCTCCACTTTGAACTGCTGCCCGGCGATATCTACGATTGCGTACATTTTACTAAGTTTTTAGGTCTTTAAATAACCCTTATAATGATAAGGGGACGCGAAATTAGAAAAAGTATTTAAAACGGCAAAGGTTCAGGCCGTTTTCTTGTTCACCAGGTACACCCCCAGCAGGATCAGCCCGATCCATGCTAAGTGGCTGATTTCCAGGCTTTCCCCGTCAAAAAGGCCCCACAGGATGGCCACGATAGGGATGAGGTAGGTAACGGAGGAGGCAAACAGGGCATTGGTTTGCTTCACCAAAACCGTAAAGATGACCACCGAAATAGCCGTGCCGAAAATGGCGAGAATGGCTATATAGATAAGGCTTTGCATGGCCAGGGGATGATGAAGTTTTTCAAGGATATCAGTGGTCAAGAGGTAGATGCCCGCCGGCGGACCGATCATGCACATGGCCCAGGTGGTGGAGGTTACCGCATCCATTCCCTGCAAGTATTTTTTGATGATATGAACGCTCATGGCGTAACAAACGGTTGCGATGATCACATAAGTGCCATAGCCTATGTTGCTGCTGAAGTTGGCATCCTTGCCGGCCCATAACAACCCGATGGCTCCGGCGAAACCGGCCATGATGCCCAGCGCGTTGATCAGGCTGCTGCGGGTCTTGAATAAAAGAAAACCGAGCAAGAGTGTAAACACAGGAGTGAGCGAGTTGAGCATTCCTGTTAAGGCACTGCTAAGGCCTGTTTCGGCTTTTGTAAAAAGAAATGCGGGAATGAAATTGCCGAGCATGCCCTGGCCCAACAATCCTTTCCATTGCCGCAGGTCCTCCTTTTTAGTGCGGAAGAATAAAAGCGGCAGCATGACAAGGAAAGCAATGAAGATCCTTAAGGCTGCTACCTCGTCGCTGCTGAACACATCAAGGCCGCGCTTCATGAGAATAAAGGAGCTGCCCCAAATGAGGGCAAGCACGATAAGGATAAGCCATTGGAGCGCGCGGGTGTTCACGGGGTAAAGCTAAAAACTTAACTTTGTAAGCGTAATGCAATCCTATAAAATATATGTCGGCGGTGAGTTTGTGGAGACCTCTAACTCTTTAGAAGTGAAGAACCCTTTCGCGGGTAAAACATTTGCGACAACATTTTTAGGTGGAAAAGAAGAGCTGGAATTTGCGATCGTGAAAGCGGAGGCGGTGAAGGGGGAGATGCAGGCCATGCCCTCGTATAAACGTTTTGAAATTCTCCGGCAGATATCGGAGGAGATAAAAAAGAACCGCCAGCAGCTCGCTACAGTTCTCTGCAAAGAAAGCGGCAAGCCCATGCGCTATGCGCTGGCGGAGGTAGACCGCGCGTCTCAAACTTTTTTAGTGGCGGCCGAAGAAAGCAAGCGCCTTCCTAAAGAGTATATGAGCCTCGACTGGACGCTTGCCGGAGAAGGCAAGGAGGGGCTCGTGAAATATTTTCCCATCGGTTTGATCGCCGGTATATCACCTTTTAATTTTCCGATCAATCTTCCTTCGCATAAAATTGCTCCGGCAATTGCGGCAGGATGTCCTATACTATTGAAGCCCGCTTCTTCAACACCGCTTACCATGTTAGAGCTGGCGAAGATCATTGCGGGAACTGAGCTGCCTAAAGGTGCCGTGTCCATTATTCCTATGAACCGCCAGGCCGGTAATCAATTGGTGACCGACGAACGATTCAAGCTTTTGAGCTTTACAGGTTCGCCCGTTGTGGGATGGGAGATGAAGAAGAACGCGGGAAAGAAAAAGGTAGTGCTCGAATTAGGAGGTAATGCCGCCGTGATCGTAACGAAGAGCGCCGACATGGAAGCCGCGGTAAAAAAATCTCTCGTAGGGGGGTTTGCTTACAGCGGGCAGATCTGTATCCATGCCCAGCGTTTCTTTGTTCATCAGGATCGTTTCGATCAATTTGTTTCTGGCTTTGTAGATGGAGCCAGGAAATTAAAGCAAGGTGACCCTGAAGATACAGCCACTGATATTTCGTCGATGATCGATGAGGAAAACGCGAAGCGTGTAGAAAGCTGGATCAGCGAAGCCGTGCAGGCCGGAGCGAAAGTATTGCATGGAGGTAAACGCCAGGACACTTATGTGGAACCCACCATTATTACCAACACGAACAATAGTATGAAAGTTTGTTCGGAAGAGATCTTCGGGCCCGTGGTGACCGTGGAAAAATATTCTTCGTTCGAGGAAGCCGTGCGGATGGTGAACGATTCAGTATTTGGATTACAAGCCGGGGTGTTCACTAACGATCTCAATGAAGCCAATTATGCCCACAACCATATTGAGGCCGGTGGTATCGTAATAAACGATGTGCCTACTTTCCGTGC